>NZ_JABMCX010000001.1 GCF_013179505.1 Paenarthrobacter sp. CM16
AAATCACCCGCATCCTGGCAGGGGAGTCCTCGGACCCCCTGGCGACGTCCCCCCTGACCCGGCCCGGCGCAGACGCGAAGGCGGGGGACGTTCTCCTGGCCATTGACGGCGTCGAACTTTCAGTGGCTTTGACGCCGGCGATGCAGTTGGCAGGGGCGGCCGGTCGGACAGTGGAGCTGACGCTGCTCAACGGTGAAGGTCATGGTGAAGCGGCCGGGGCGCAACGTCGAGTGGCAGTGGTTCCTGTCCGTGATGAAGAACGGCTCCGCTATCAGGACTGGGTCCGGGCCAACCGCCGCACTGTGCGCGAAGCCTCGGACGGCAAGTTCGGTTACCTCCACGTCCCGGACATGATGGCCAACGGCTGGGCGCAACTCCACCGCGACCTTGATACCGAGACCGCACTGGATGGCCTGATTGTTGACGTGCGCCGCAATCGTGGCGGCCATACCTCACAACTGGTGGCGGAGCTCATCGGCCGGAAGGTTACTGGCTGGAGCATGCCGCGTGGCGAGAAGCCCAGGACATATCCGGATCATGCCCCCCGCGGTCCGGTGATCATCCTGGCCGACGAATTCGCGGGATCGGATGGCGACATCATCACCCAGGTGTCCAAACTCAGGGGCATCGGGCCTGTGATCGGTACGCGGACGTGGGGCGGTGTGGTGGGCATTGACAACCGCTTCGCCCTCGCAGATGGCACCGGGGTAACACAGCCACGGTACGCCACCTGGTTCAGCGGTGGAATCGGCTGGGATGTTGAAAACCGCGGCGTGGAGCCGGACATTGAAGTACTGTTTCCGCCGCATGCCTATGCAGCCGGCACCGACCCGCAGTTGGAGTACGGCATTGGTGCCCTCAAGGAGATGATCCAGGAGCTGCCCACGGACCGGCCCCCACTCCGCGAAGGCTACCGCAAGGTCCGTCCAAAGCCGTTGCCCGCACGTCCGCAAAAAGGCTGAAGGGCCGGGCTGGCATAACGAAGAGCCCCGCTGTTTCCATCAAGGATGCGGCGGGGCTCTTCTGTGTTTTACCGGTGCTGTTCAGCACCTTGCGGCACTAGGCCGAAAGCGTGGCGTCCAGGGTGATCTCGATGCTGGCAAGCGCACCGGACACAGGGCACCCCGTCTTCGCGTCTTCGGAAATGCGGCGGAAGTCTTCTTCGGACAGGCCAGGTACCTTTGCGGTCATGGTCAAGTGGCTGCCGGTGATGCCGGTGCCGGGAACGAACGTGACATCGGCCTTGGTGTTGACTTCCTCGGCAGTGAATCCTTCACCTGCGAGGGCGTGGCTGAAAGCCATGGAGAAGCATGCGGAGTGGGCCGCGGCGATCAGTTCTTCCGGGCTGGTCTTTCCGCCGGACTGTTCGGTGCGCGCCTTCCACGTGACATCGAACGTGCCCAGGCCTGAGCTGTCCAGCGTCGTGTTCCCGGCGCCTTCGATCAGGTTGCCGTTCCAAACCGTGTGTGCGGTGCGTGTTGCTGCCATGTCCACTCCTTGGGGTCGTTGTGAGTCGGCATCCAGCCTGAGGCAGGTGCCACCGGTTCCATCCTAGGGATTTGCCCGTGGGACCGCACGGCCATTCCGCTGTCAGTGGATTGTGACCCGGTGTTGGGAAGGGATCAGTTCCAGAGAGTGGCGATGGCGATGTTAATCAAGGCAAGGCCGCCTACGCCATGAGCCAACCCGGTGGACACAGGCTCACCCTTCTTGACCTTGCGGGAGCCGATGACGGCCAGGACTGCCACGGCGGCGCCAATGGCGAACTTGATCCCGAGCTTGAAGTAGTTGGGGTCGGCGTCAGGGAGCAAGGGGAACAGGCCCATCATGGCAATACCGGTCAGCAGCTGCAGGAAGGCGCCATCTCGCTGACGCGGGTGAATGGTGGGCTCCTTGATGGTGGCGATCCAGTAGCCCACAATCATGGCCGCGCCGACGATGTGCAAGAACACCAGGATGCTGAAGAGAATACTCATGGCCCCAGCTTATCGAGTTGGTTCTACGTCCCGTAGCAAAGCCACGCGGGGTGGTTAAAGCAAGGGGCAGGTCACCGGATTCCGGCAACCTGCCCCTTCATGCCAAAGACGAACCTTGGCGCTAGGCCTTACAGGCCCAGATCAGCTTCAAAAGCACCTTCCTCAAGGCGGGCCTTGAGGGTCTGCAGGAAGCGGCCTGCATCGGCGCCGTCCACCAAGCGGTGGTCGTACGTCAGGGAGAGGTACATCATGGAGCGGATGGCGATCGAGTCGTCACCATTCTCGTCGGCAACCACTACGGCGCGCTTGACGATCGCGCCGGTTCCGAGGATGCCCACCTGCGGCTGGTTGATGATCGGGGTGTCGAACAGTGCGCCAACAGAACCGATGTTGGTGATGCTGAACGTGCCGCCGGACAGCTCATCCGGGCCGATCTTGCCGTCGCGGGTACGGCCTGCGACGTCAGCGATCTTGCCGGCGAGCCCCGCAAGGTTCAGGTTGCCGGCGTCGGAGATGACCGGGACAAGGAGGCCCTTGTCGGTGTCGACGGCGATCGCCAGGTGCTCGGCGTTGTGGTAGGTGATTTCCTGCTTGGATTCGTCGTAGGCGGCGTTCAGCTTGGGGTGCTGCTTCAGTGCTTCTGCGACAGCCTTTGCGATGAACGGCAGGAAGGTCAGCTTGACGCCGTTCTGGGCCTGGAACTGGTTCTTGGCCTTGAGGCGGAGCTTGGCGATCTTGGTCATGTCGACCTCGTGCACCTGCGTCAGCTGGGTGGAGACCTCAAGGGACTCGCGCATGCGGCGGGCGATGACCTGGCGGATACGCGGTGCCTTCTCCGTGGTGCCACGAAGCGAGGATGCAACTACTGGCGCGGCAGCCTTGGCAGCGGGAGCAGCCGCAGGAGCCGATGCTGCGGGAGCAGCGGCAGCCTGCTTGGCTTCGGCGGCGGCAATAACATCCTGCTTGCGGATACGGCCACCGACGCCGGTGCCGGAGACGGATGCGATGTCCACACCGTGCTGGTTGGCGAGCTTGCGGACCAGGGGAGTGACGTAGCCGGATTCCGAGGAACCTTCACTGGCCGGGGCCGAAGCGGGTGCAGGTGCTGCTGCGGGGGCCGGAGCAGCTGCAGGAGCCGGAGCAGCTGCGGGTGCCGGGGCGGCGGCCGGAGCCGGTGCTGCGGGTGCGGCGGCCGGGGCGGGGGCAGCCGGCGCTTCTGCGGCAGGAGCTGCCGGTGCGGGTGCTGCAGCAGGTGCTGCTGCGCCGGAACCGATGATGGCCAGGACTGAGCCAACCTCGGCAGTCTCATCCTCGTTGACGCGGATCTCCTGCAGGGTTCCTGCAACCGGCGACGGGATTTCGGTGTCCACCTTGTCGGTGGAGACCTCCAGGAGGGGCTCGTCCACCTCCACGGTGTCCCCTACAGCCTTGAGCCAGCGGGTGACGGTACCTTCGGTGACGCTCTCGCCCAGGGCGGGGAGGGTTACTTCATGGCCTTCGCCGCTGGAAGCGGCGGGGGCCTCGGCGGCAGGTGCTTCCTCTGCTGCAGCTGCGGCAGGAGCTTCCTGAGCCGGTGCTGCTTGCTCTGCGGGAGCAGGTGCTTCCTCGGCCGGTGCAGCTTCGGCCGCAGGAGCGGCAGAGCCGGAACCGTCGCCAATGCGGACCAAGGGGGCGCCAACTTCAGCCGTCTCGTCTTCAGCGACGAGGATTTCTTCGATGACGCCTGAGATCGGAGAAGGGATTTCGGTGTCTACTTTGTCGGTTGAAACCTCGAGCAGCGGCTCGTCGATCTCTACCCGGTCACCAACCTGCTTGAGCCAGCGGGTGACGGTTCCTTCGGTGACACTCTCACCGAGGGCGGGCAAGTTAACGGATTCAGACATGTCGTCCCCGTTCTCCTTATTGATCTTTGTGCGGATGAATTCTGCTGGTCCGGGCCGGGTGCATCCGGCAGATTCCGCTGCATGCACCCGACCCGTTTGTCTTGGGTAAAGACTTAGCCGTGGAGCGGCTTGCCCGCGAGGGCGAGGTGGGCTTCGCCCAGTGCTTCGTTCTGGGTGGGGTGGGCGTGAACCAGTTGGGCCACGTCCTCCGGGTAGGCTTCCCAGTTCACGATCAGTTGGGCTTCGCCGATCTGCTCACCGATTCGGGAGCCGATCATGTGGATGCCCACCACGGGGCCGTCCTTCTGGCGAACAAGTTTGACGATGCCGCCGGTACCGAGGATGGAGCTCTTGCCGTTGCCGGCGAGGTTGTATTCCTGGGTCTGGACCTGGTCATCGCCGAACTTCTCTTTGGCGGCCTTTTCGGTGTAGCCGACGGTGGCGATTTCAGGCTCGCAGTAGGTGACCTTGGGGATGTTGATGTCCTCGACGATTGCCGGGTTCAGGCCGGCAATTTCCTCAGCGACGAAGATGCCCTGCTGGTAGCCGCGGTGTGCGAGCTGGACACCGGGGACGATGTCGCCCACAGCGTAGATGTTGCCGACGCCGGTGTGGAGACGCTCGTTGGTGATGACGAATCCGCGGTCGATGGTGATGCCGGCTTCTTCGTAGCCCAGGTTGGCGGTGACGGGGCCACGGCCAACAGCTACGAGGAGGAGGTCGGCTTCGAAGGTCTGGCCGTCCACCAACGTGACCTTGACGCCGTCGTCGTTCTGCTCGACACCCTGGAAGAAGATGCCCGTGGTGAACTTGATGCCGCGCTTCTTGAAAGCCCGCTCGAGGTTCTTGACGATCGAGGCGTCCTCGTTGGGAACCAAGGAGGGGAGGCCTTCGATGATGGTGACGTCCACGCCGAAGGACTTCCATACGGAGGCGAATTCGACGCCGATGACGCCGCCGCCGAGGACGATCGCGCTCTTGGGGATGTAGTCCATGGTCAAGGCCTGGTCAGAGGTGATGACCTTGCCGCCGATTTCCAGGCCAGGCAGGGAGCGCGAGTAGGAACCTGTGGCCAGGACAATGTTCTTACCCGTGTAGGAAGTGCCGTTGACGACCACCGTGTTATTGCCCTGGAGCTTGCCTTCACCCTCGATGACGGTGATGCCCTTGGACTTGATGAGTCCCTGGAGGCCCTTGTACTTACCGGCGATGATGCCGTCCTTGTACGCGTTCACGGCCGGCATGTCGATGCTGTCGAGCGTGACGTTCACACCATACTTGGCGGAATCGCGTGCATGGTCGGCCAGTTCGGCCGAGTGCAGGAGTGCCTTGGTGGGGATACAACCGTTGTGCAGGCAGGTTCCGCCGAGCTTTGCCTTTTCCACAAGGCCAACGGTGAACCCAAGCTGTACGGCCCGCAGGGCAGTGGCGTAGCCGCCGCTGCCGCCACCGAGTACCAGGATGTCGAATTCTTGCGCAGTTGCCTGATCGGCCACTAAAACGCTCCCTCGCGTGAATGATGACACGGGACTGCGTGCCATCTGGTCTTTGGAACTTGTTCTGCCGTGATTATGCCAGCACCTAAGTTCTCTTGCATTTGTGACTATCGAGTTCACCTTAGCGAACCACCTACCCATGCTCCACCCTCTGCGGGTGTTTGTGGAGCGCTTGTGTCGAGACTCACGTTCACTTGTGACACAGCGCTACACGCCGCATAATTCCGGGGTTGCGCGGCCCTTGCGGGGGTCTCCGGCAAGGGTCGCGCAGCCCGGATGGGCAAGGTGGTGCAGCTTAGGCGGGAGCTGCGAGCAGATCCTCAGCGTAGGCAACCAGGGTGCGGACAGTGCATCCTGTTCCCTGCTTGGGGGTGTAGCCGTAGGGGCTGCCGTTATTGAACGAGGGACCTGCAATATCGACGTGGGCCCACGGGATCTGCTGACCGTCCCCGTTCTTGCCAACGAATTCCCGCAGGAAAACGGCCGCGGTCATCATGCCGCCGTTGCGCTCACCGATGTTGGCAAGATCTGCCACCTGGGAGTCAAGGCTGGGGCGCAGTTCTTCCGGCAACGGCATGGGCCAGACCAGCTCGCCAGCCCTGTCAGCTGCCGACTTCAAAGCTGCAGTGACGGAATCGGAGCCCATCACACCTGCCGTGCGCAGTCCCAGTGCTATGAGCTGCGCACCGGTCAGCGTGGCGACGTCAATGATGGCGTCCGGCTTCTCCAGGCTGGCAGCGACGAGCCCGTCGGCCATGACCAGGCGCCCCTCGGCGTCGGTGTTGAGGACCTCGACGGTCTTGCCGCCGTAGATGGTGAAGACGTCTGCAGGCCGGGCCGCAGCCCCGGAGGGCATGTTCTCCGCAATGCAGAGCCACGCAGTTGCCTTGATGTTCAGGCCAAGCGAAGCGATGGCCAGGACGGTATTAAGCACGACGGCGGCGCCCGCCATATCGCTCTTCATGTCGCCCATGCCGAGCGCCGGCTTGATGGAGATACCACCGGTGTCGAAGGTGATGCCCTTGCCAACGAGGGCGATCTTCCTGGTGGCCTTGGCCGGCGCATATTCCACCTTCACCAGGCGGGGCTGGCGGGTTGAACCCTTGCCGACGCCCAGGATGCCGCCAAAGCCTTCTTTTTCAAGCCGCTTCTCGTCCCAGACTGTGACCTTGACGGGCAGGCCCTTGCCGAGTTCCTTTGCGGACTCGGCAAAGGATTCCGGATAGAGGTGGCTGGGAGGCTGGTTGACCAGGGTCCTGGTGGCGTTCACGGCGCGGGCAACAACGGCAGCCCGATCCAGTGCAGGCTGAGCGTCTTTGGGATCCACATCGGTGAAAATCAACGCTTTGGCTACAGGGGCCTTCAATCCGTCCTTGCTGGAACGGTGCTCGGTGTAGGAGTAGGCACCCAGGGCTGCGCCTTCGGCGATAGCAGCCACATCGGCCACGCTGGTGGTCGGGAATGCCAAGGTTACTGACGTAAGGCCGGCCAGCTGACGGACGGCAGATCCGGCGGCGCGACGCAGGGCCTCCTCGGCAAGACTGCCGGACTCCGACAATTTGCCCACGCCGGCGAGGACCAGGATTCCCGAGCCGGTCTCCGGCAAGCCGGGAAGCCGGTGTGCCTGATCGGCGGCACCGGTGATCCCCAGCAATTTGAGGGAGCCCGCAACAGACTCAGCTGCCTTTGCGCTCAGGGGATTCGGAAGCAGCACCGGCCCATCTGCGCCTTGCGCAATTCCAATCACCAGTGCGTCGCTGGGGGACTTTTTCAGGTCCTTGGCGATGATGCCCAGGATGATGTCAGTAGTCTTGACCACGAGGATGTTGCCTCACTTCTCTCTGCATTGCTTGGCTGGGCCGCATGTTTGGCGACCTGCCCCGGTACACGCCCGACGTCCTCTACCGACGGCGGACTTGGTCTTCAGGGGCCGGTGTCGGAAGAGGATACCGGCCCGTTTCGATCGTAGTCTCTTGGGCGCTGCGGACAGCAATTAAATGAGAGCTGCAGCACATCCGCCGCAGGAATGCCCTTTGGAGCTGCAGCGTTGTAAGGATTAATGGAATCCCGCAGCAACGCCCAGAGGCCCCGTTGGTGCCATGTGGCCGGTACCCCCGGGACCTCCCCCTACTTTGTCATTGCGAAAGGAACACGCCGTGTTTGAACGGATATCCGGCTCCCTCCTGGACCCCGAATCGCTGTACGCGCGAAACATCGAAACCTTCCACAGCCCTGCGCTGCGCGGGCTGAACATGGTGATGGGGTTCACCGGTTTTGCCGACGCCGGTCACGTGGTTCGGCAGATCAACGCCGAGCTGCTGGACGAGCTCGACGCCGAGGTGGTGGCCATGTTCGACGCCGACCAACTGATCGACTACCGTTCCCGGCGCCCGCACATCAGCTTCGTGGAAGATCACGTACAGGATTACCAGGCCCCCAAGTTGGGTCTTTACAAGTTGACCGACGGACTCGGCCAGCCGTTCCTGTTGCTGGCTGGTTTCGAACCGGACCTGCAGTGGGAACGGTTCTCGCGGGCCGTCGTCGGGATCGTTGAAGAGCTGGACGTCAACCTGGTCACCTGGATCCATTCCATTCCGATGCCCGTGCCGCACACGCGGCCGGTGGGAGTGACCGTTCATGGCAACCGCCCCGATCTCATTGAGGGCATTTCCAGCTGGAAGCCCACCGTGGATGTTCCCGCGGCCATAGGGCACATCCTCGAACTGCGTCTGACGGAGGCGGAGCGCAACGTTGCCGGGTATGTCATCCACGTTCCGCATTATTTGTCGGAAGCGGAGTACCCTCCGGCGGCCGTCGCGGGTTTGGAGTATCTGGGCGCGGCGACGTCACTGATGCTGCCGACCGATCGACTCCGCGAAGCCGGCCGTGAAGTGGGCCGTCAGATCGCCGAACAGATCGAAGCCTCCGAGGAAGTGCAAGCCGTGGTCACCAATCTGGAGTCGCGCTACGACGAGAAATCCGAGGGCGTGGTCCGCCGATCGCTGCTTGCGGACGAGAACGATGAACTGCCCAACGCTGAGGATATCGGTGCTGCTGTTGAGGCGTATCTGGCCCGTAAGGACTCGCCACAATAAATCAGCTTTCAGATGCTGCCGGGCATAATTGAGGGGTGAATGCACCCCGCGCCTGGCTCATCTGGACGATTGGCGTGTTCGCCTACCTGGTGGCGGTGGCGCAACGAACGTCCTTCGGCGTGGCTGGATTGGAAGCAACCGAGCGGTTCCATGCCAGTGCTGCAGCCATTTCCTTCTTCACTGTGCTTCAGCTCCTGGTCTATGCGGGGCTGCAAATTCCGGTAGGCGTCCTGGTGGACAGGTTTGGTTCACGGGCCATGATCGCCGGGGGAGCGGTGCTCATGGGGTTGGGCCAACTGCAGCTCGCCTTTGCGGACAGTGTGCCCGGGGGCGTGCTGGGCCGCGTCCTGGTGGGTGCCGGTGATGCCATGACCTTCATTTCGGTGATCCGCCTGGTGCCGTTGTGGTTTGCCCCTGCCAAGGTTCCCTTGGTCACCCAGCTCACCGGAATGTGCGGACAGCTGGGACAGCTTTTCAGTGTGGTTCCCTTTGCGCTTCTCCTTCATACCGCGGGGTGGACCCCCGCGTTCCTGACCCTGGCCGCGATGTCCGTACTGGCAGTCGTGCTGGTCCTGGCCATGCTGCGTGATGCTCCTCCCGGGCATCCACCCAGGGAATCCGGCCAGGGCTTGAGGGCCACCGGCGTCTCCTTGTCCCGTGCTTGGAAGCAACCGGGGACGCGACTGGGTTTGTGGAGCCACTTCACCGTCCAGTTCAGCGGAAACCTCTTCGCCATGACCTGGGGCTATCCGTTCCTGCTCTCGGCCCAAGGCCTGGATGCCGGAACCGTGTCCGCTCTGATGGCCCTTTTCGTCGCCACCGCAATCATCGCCGGACCGGGCTTTGGACGCTTCGTCTCCAAGCACCCCATGCGAAGATCAGCGATGGTTCTCCTGATCACTTCAGCCACTGCGTTGGTGTGGGCTGCCGTGCTCCTTCTGCCGGACAGGGCTCCACTGTGGATGCTGGTGATCCTGGTGGTGGTGCTGGCCGTCGGAGGTCCGGGCTCCATGATCGGTTTCGACTTTGCCCGGACCTTCAATCCCTCGCACCGGATCGGAACCGCAACCGGAATTGTGAACGTTGGCGGCTTCATTGCCGCACTTGTTGCGATCTACCTCATCGGCCTCGTATTGGACCTGCTGAATGCGAGCGGTTTCTCGGGTGGCGATCTGTATGGCCTTGCTCCTTTCCGCATAGCCCTCAGCGTGCAGTTCCTGCTTTTGGGTCTGGGAACGATCCTTATCCTGGTGACACGGCGCAAAGTCCGGCGGCAGATGGCGGCCCAAGGGATTCATGTACAGCCGCTGGTGGCAACGCTTGCGAAGCAGCGACGTGAGCGCCTGGAGCGACGGCGGGAAGGCCGTTCCGGTGCCGCTAAGGAGCGCTAGAGAATCTGCCACTTCTGCCAAGGCCATACTTTGACGGGCTTTTCCACATAGGCAAGGTTGGGCCTGTTTCGGCCGGTCGGGGATGAGCAGGCTGGATGCATGACCACCAAGCGAACATTGAGCATCCACCGACCCGAAGACATCCTTGGCTACATCCCGCATATGCTCGGCTATTGGCCGGAAGACAGCCTCGTTGCCATCACACTGCAGGGGAAAATCCTGGGGGCAACACTGCGGGTGGACTTGCCGTCACAGCGGACACCGCAGGCCCTTGCCGGCTTCGCGGAGCAGATCCGCCACTACCTCGTGGCGGATGAGGCCGCCAACGGTGTGGTGCTGGCGGTCTACAGTGAGGCCGGTTGGGCTAACGGCGCCGTGGTCGAGCAGGCGATGCCACTGCTGGAAGCCTTGCAGCTTCACCTCGACGAAGTGGACATGTCGGTGAGGGACGCCTGGTTGATCGGCCCCGAGTATTGGCGCAGCGCCTTCTGCGAGGATGAGGAGTGTTGCCCGGATCCCGGACTTCCCCTTGCGCGCATCAAGGACAGCCAGCTGAACGCTGAGCTCGTGTACCAGGGGAGCGCTGTTGGTCCGTCTCCACGGGCATCGAAAGGACTACCTTCGTTCGTCAGGACAGGACCACTCGATCCGGCCGTCCAGGAGGCAGAGTCCCGCTTCGGGGATCGCATCCTGGGCCTGTGGCGGAGCGAACGCTGCCTGGACTCTGTCCTGGCGGTATGGCATCACGTCCTCGCCAGGGGCGAACGAGGGGATCGTTTGCAGCCGCAAACCGATGCGGAACTCATGGGGTTTCTCAGGACCACGCTGAAGGTGCCGGCGTGGAGGGACGCTGTGGTGGTGATGGCGGCAGCCGGCCTCGACTCTGCAAGATCCGGCGCTGTTTCCTTTGGGCTATTCAGCGATGACGAACCGTTTGCATCGCCGTTCGATCTTTCCGAGCTCGGTATTCCGGCCTCCGAAGACGTACCTCCGGCTCCAGTGCCGCGTGGTTCCGCTGCCCGGGCGGACGTCTTTACCTATGGCGATGTCTTGTTGGGATTGCGCCCGGACACGCCCAGCTGGAGCCAGGTTGATGCGTTGCATCATGTACTCGCCGGGCTGTGCGTGGAAGAGGAATCGGGAGAAGTGGCTGCCGCGGTGTTCACGCTTCAAGGGTGGATATCGTGGTGCAAGGGCAGTGGTTCCATCGCCCATGCCTGCCTTGTCCGTGCTGAGGCAGCCCGTCCTGGTTATCGACTTGCCGGACTTTTGATGGACGTCCTGGGCCAGGGAACTGTTTGTCGTTGGGCCAGCCGCCCTGGTTCGGCGTGGCGGGGGTCCCGGCAAGCTCTTATATAGCAAGCCTGCACCTGCGTTGGGGGAATACATCAGGCGTAGGTTTCGCAAAACCGTGAGACAATGGATGCCGAGACCCGGTTGGGTCCGCGTTTGAATGCCTGCTTTGGCCCGGAAACGGGAACAAAACAGCGTTGTCGGGAGTTCTATCTACAGACTCTGCAGACGGCGATCGCATTTGAAATTGATCGCGGACTTGACAGGGTCATAGTGGTGTTGCCCGTATGGTGATTCCACAGACCGCCGCTAGAAAGGTTTTCTGTGACTCCGTCTTCCGTCGAGAAGGAACCCGCCGCCCAGGCCGAATTGACCGCTGAGGAAAAGAAAGCGGCCACGTCGGCAAAGCGCGCGGCCACACGCGCTGCCAACAAGGCCTCAGAGGGTGACTCTGACAAGCCCGCTCCCAAGAAGCGTGGACCCAAGCCCGGCGCGAAGGCCGCCGCTGAGGCCGCGAACAAGTCCGGCTCCGACTCCGAGGACGCCGCTGCCGAGGACGAAGACTTTGATCCTGCTGCAGCGGAAGAAGTCGAAGTCGGTGAAGATGACACCGAGGATGGCGCGGTTGCCGCGAAGGACAAGCCCGCTCCCTCCGGCTCGGGATTCGTTTACTCCGACGCCGACGACGACGACGCCCCGGTCCAGCAGGTCATGTCCGCTGGTGCAACGGCAGACCCCGTCAAGGACTACCTGAAGCAAATCGGCAAGGTCGCCCTGCTGAACGCCGAGCAGGAAGTGGACCTCGCGCTTCGTATCGAAGCAGGCCTTTTTGCCGAGGAAAAGATCAACGCCGACGACGGATCCATGGATCCCAAGCTCAAGCGTGAGCTCGAGTTCGTCATCCACGACGGAAAGCGTGCCAAGAACCACCTGCTCGAGGCCAACCTCCGACTCGTGGTCTCCCTTGCCAAGCGTTACACGGGCCGTGGCATGCTCTTCCTGGACCTGATCCAGGAAGGCAACCTTGGCCTGATTCGTGCGGTGGAGAAGTTCGACTACACCAAGGGCTTCAAGTTCTCCACGTACGCCACGTGGTGGATCCGCCAGGCCATCACCCGTGCCATGGCAGACCAGGCGCGCACCATCCGTATTCCTGTGCACATGGTCGAAGTCATCAACAAACTGGCACGTGTGCAGCGCCAGATGCTCCAGGACCTCGGCCGCGAACCAACGCCGGAAGAACTGGCACTGGAACTGGACATGACCCCTGAAAAGGTTGTTGAGGTCCAGAAATACGGACGCGAGCCAATTTCTCTCCACACCCCTCTCGGTGAGGATGGAGACTCCGAGTTCGGTGACTTGATCGAGGACTCGGAAGCTGTAGTTCCGGCCGATGCCGTCAGCTTCACCCTCCTGCAGGAGCAGCTCCACTCGGTACTGGACACCCTGTCCGAGCGCGAAGCCGGTGTAGTGGCCATGCGGTTCGGCCTAACTGACGGACAGCCGAAGACTTTAGACGAAATCGGCAAGGTCTACGGAGTGACGCGTGAGCGTATCCGGCAGATTGAATCGAAGACCATGTCCAAGCTGCGGCACCCGTCCCGCTCGCAGGTCCTCAGGGACTACCTGGACTAAATCTTCCCGCAGTATAAGGAAGCGGCCCCGTCGGATCCCCGACGAGGCCGCTTTTTTATTGATCGGTTGATCGTCTTTGCTAAAACTGTCCTGTTAAAAGCCGCCCTGCTGAGGCCCGGCAGGGATGCTGGGAACTCAGGCTACGGGTAACGCAGGCCGTGTCAATTGCAGCCCCAGGGAAACGCAGCCCTTGTGAAACGCAGCCCTTGGTGAAACGCAGCCCACATGAAATGCAAGAGGGCCCCTCCATGGTGGGAGGGGCCCTCTTGTCTGCTCAACGCAATACTTTATATATCAGGGGAGTCCGGCTACGCGGGCTGCCCTGCCTAGTCGACGGGGACGGGCGCCTTCTCGTTGAGGCGCTCGGTCTCATCGTGCCAGTCGGAAGTCATAGGCCGGAGCGTAGCTTCTACTGCACGTGCGTGGTGGCCGCAGAAGAGCAGCTCACCCCCGGAGGACTCGAGTACAACGCGGACATATGCTTGGGCTCCGCAACGATCGCACCGGTCAGCTGCGTTTAGCGTGCGGTCTGCAACTGCTGTTGTCATGTCGGCCTCCTTAGTAGTTCTGTACATCCATATAACCAGCATTCGACGCAGATCCATGGCAAGGATGGGTCACTTTCGCTGTCCGCGTATCACATGTGCGTAACGTAACCATGCAGCTTGGGCGGTGCCGGGAGTGGCAACCCATGGCAGGGGGCCGGCCGGGCTAGCCTAGTATGGGCAGAGTTTGCCTTGAAATACCAGCAAAAAATGGCTGGGCAGCATCCTTGGATACACGCTGAGATATACCCCGAAGGAGCACACCGCGAGTGGCACCGAGTTCTGAATACAACGCCCGGCATCTGTCTGTCCTTGAAGGCCTGGAAGCCGTCCGGAAACGCCCGGGCATGTACATCGGTTCCACCGACTCACGCGGGCTCATGCACTGCCTGTGGGAAATTATCGATAACGCCGTTGATGAAGCGCTGGCGGGCTTCGGCCATGACATCAAAGTGATCTTGCACGCCGATAACTCCGTGGAAATCCATGATGACGGCCGTGGTATTCCCGTGGATGTTGAACCCAAAACCGGCCTGTCCGGCGTCGAAGTGGTCTTCACCAAGCTGCATGCGGGCGGCAAGTTCGGCGGCGGTTCCTACACCGCATCCGGCGGTCTGCATGGGGTTGGCGCATCCGTGGTGAACGCCCTGTCGAGCCGGCTGGACGTTCAAGTGGACCGGGGCAGCAAGACGTACCAGATGTCCTTCCGTCGGGGCGAGCCTGGCCGGTTCGTTGACTCGGGGTCCAAGCCTGGTCCTGAGGCGCCGTTTGAGCCGTTCGTTGAGAACTCCGTGCTGGACGTGGTGGGCAAGGCAAAGCGCGGTGTGACGGGAACTCGTGTGCGCTACTGGGCAGACCGGCAGATATTCACGCCCGATGCCAAGTTCTCCTACGACGACCTCGCCGCGAGGGCGCGCCAGACATCCTTCCTGGTCCCCGGTTTGAAGATTACTGTCCGCGACGAACGTAAACTGGCGGGAACGCCGGGTGAGAACGGCGCGCACGAGGAAGTGTTCCACCATGACGGCGGCATCTCGGAGTTCGTCGAATTCCTTGCCGCGGATGCCGGAGTCACCGATGTCTGGCGGCTCCACGGCTCCGGGAAGTTCAAGGAAACCGTTCCGGTACTCGATGACAACGGTCATAGCAAGATCGCGGAAGTCGAACGCGATTGCGAAGTCGATATCGCCCTGCGCTGGGGGATCGGCTACGAGACCACCATGCGCAGCTTCGTCAACATCATTGCCACCCCCAAGGGCGGCACCCACCAGTCGGGCTTCGAAGCTGCCCTGCTGAAGACATTCCGCAAGGCCGTGGAAACGAACGCCCGCAAGCTCAAGGCCGGCAATGACAAGATCGAGAAGGATGACATCCTTGCAGGTCTCACCGCTGTCCTGACTGTCCGGCTTGCCGAGCCGCAGTTTGAGGGTCAGACCAAAGAGATCCTGGGTACCTCGGCGGTACGGGCCATCGTGGCCAAGGTCGTGGAAAAAGAGATCACCGGCCGGCTTAACTCGGCCAACCGCAACGACAAAGCGCAATCTGCACTCCTGCTGGAAAAGATGGTCAGCGAGATGAAGTCGCGCATCTCAGCGCGGGTTCACAAAGAAACGCAGCGCCGCAAGAATGCCTTGGAAACCTCGTCGATGCCGACGAAACTGGCCGATTGCAGGACTGACGATGTTGCCCGTTCAGAGCTGTTCATTGTTGAAGGTGACTCCGCACTCGGAACAGCCAAGCTCGCCAGGTCCTCGGATTTTCAGGCCTTGCTTCCTATCCGGGGAAAGATCCTGAACGTCCAGAAAGCATCCGTGGGCGATATGTTGTCCAATGCCGAGTGCGCGGCGTTGATCCAGGTGGTCGGTGCCGGCTCGGGTCGCAGCTTCGACTTGGACGCCGCCCGCTACGGCAAGGTCATCCTCATGACCGACGCCGATGTGGACGGTGCCCATATCCGTACCCTGTTGCTGACCTTGTTCTTCCGCTACATGAGGCCCATGGTGGAGGCGGGACGCGTCTTTGCCGCTGTTCCGCCCCTGCACCGGGTCGAAGTGATCAATCCGGGCCAAAAGGCCAATGAGATGATCTACACCTACTCCGAGGCTGAACTTCATGTCCTCTTGGCCAACCTCGCCAAGGAAGGCAAGCGTTATAAGGAGCCCATCCAGCGGTACAAGGGTTTGGGTGAAATGGATGCCCAACAACTGGCGGAGACCACTATGGATCCACGGCACCGGACCCTGCGGAAGGTTGGCATTGAGAGTGCCCAACGGGCGGAAGAGGTTTTCGACCTTCTGATGGGCTCGGATGTCGCGCCGCGCAAGGAGTTCATCATTGCCGGGGCAGCCACCCTGGACAGGGAACGCATCGACGCTTAGCTGGCCGCGGGGGGAGTGGCGGTTTCCTTGGTTCCGGGTGCGGCGAAGGCTGTGAGCCCCACCAGCAGTGCAAGGGCTCCCAATCCCCAGGGGAGCCCGGCTGCCACGGCGATTCCGCCCACCAGCAAGGGACCTCCGGCGTCGCCAAGTTCCCGTCCCAGTTCGGCTGATCCCATGGTCCTTCCCATTCGTTCGGAGGGGGTCGAGTCGGCCAGGTGCGCAAACGCCAGGGGAGTGGAAACGCCTATTCCTGTGCCTATCAGGGCGGCGGCCAAGTAGATCCACGCCGCTCCCGGAAGGATGCCGGCCATGAGTGTGCCCCCTGCGATGCAGAGCAAGCCTGCCACCATGCCCGGTTTGTCGCTGACGCGGCCTTGGTCCCGGAGCCTGCCGATGCGCGGTTGTATCAGTGACGAGGCCAGAGCCAGCACCGTCACAACTGCCACACTTCCGGCGGTGCCAAGGCCTTCGCGTGCCGCGAGGGCAGGCAGGAATCCAACGGCTGCCCCGAGGGCCCCAGTGGCCGCAGCAAGGACCAGAGTAGGGCCAAGGAAGGACCTCTCGGTGCTCTGCCGCCACACGTCCACAATGGTGTAGCGGGGCCGGGGAAGCGGTGCCAGGGCTGGAACTGCAACGGCAGCCCACGCCGCAACGAGGAAGCCCAGGGCGGACAGGACCCCGAACAAGAGGGCGAAACCGCCACTGATGATGGCAACAGCTCCCAGCAGCGGCCCTATCGCGTAGCCGAGTCCCTTCCACGAGCCGTATCGTCCAAAATATTGTCCGGTGTTCTTGCCCGAGAGGCGGGCCACGGTGGCCGATGACGCCGGTGAAAATGCCGATGCCGCCATGCCCTGCCCCAGCCGCGCAGCCGCCAGCATGGCAGGCTGGTCCGCCCACAACCCGATCAGTGAGGCCGCGGAGAAAGCCAAAAGACCGCCCACGATGACCGGTTTTGGCCCTATCCGGTCGCTCAAGGCGCCAAACACCGGCTTCAGGAACACTTCAGCGATGTCGTACAGGGCCAGCAGGAAACCCAAGGCGAGCAGGCTCAATCCAATATCCGCGCTCTCCGCACCCAAGCCGGCCGCAACGGCATGGGCGCCGAAAGCGGTGGTAAATCCTGCCGCGTAGAGCGGCCAGCGCTGGGTTGCCCTCACAGGGAGTGGTGCGTCATAGGTGGGTTTCACGCTTCACAATGTAACAGCTGCTACATTCGTCATTGTGATTGACGAGCAATGGTTACTGATCCTGGTCCAGGTGCCCGCCCAGCCTTCCAAGCATAGGGTGGCGGTTTGGCGGGAACTCCGGCGCATGGGGGCCGTTCCCTTGTCGCCCGGAACCTGGGTGCTCCCCGCTCATCCGGCCTTTGACGAGGGACTGAAAAGGGCGGAGTCCTTGGTGGCGAAAGGTGATGGCTCCTGGACCTTGGTGGACGCCTCGCCCCGTAGCAGCGGGGCTGAGACCTTCCGCAGCGCTTTCGAAACTGCCCGGCTCGAAGAATGGGCTGAGTTCAGCGCCGACTGTGGCAAATTTGAGCTCGAGATCGCTAAAGAGATTTCCCGGGGCAAATTCACTTTCGCCGAACTCGAAGAAGAGGAACAAAGCCTGGAGCGCTTGCGGCGTTGGTACCGTGAGTTGAAGTCGCGTGACGTCCTGCAATTGCCCCAGGCGGGGGATGCCGCTGCCCGGGTGGCGCGCTGCGCGGAAGCATTGGAGGGCTATGCTTCCTTGGTCTATGAGGCCACGCTTCCCGGCTAGCCCAGCAGCCCCGGAACAATCAACAGCGCCGTAGGCACTGCCAGCAGCAACGCGGACACCGCCAGGACCAGGATGCGCAAGCCCGTGGTGAGCGGCGGCTGTGGCGAGAGTAAGCGGCTGACGCGTGACGCCGTCGTGCGCGGTGAGTCGGCGCCGCCTGTGGCGCTGACGGCGTTGCTCTCCACCACGGCGCCGCCGGCATTGAGTGACCCGGTTCCGATGGCAGGTTGGGATGTTCCGCTGGCGACGATTGCGATGGCCTTGATCAGGGTGCCCTTGCTTTCCGTCCGCAGCGCGACGTCATCGGCCAGCATCTCGATCAGGGAGTTAACCGCTGTTTGGGCCAGCCGCGTGGTGGGGAACCAGGGCAGTGCCTGCCGCCAGGCAGCGAAAGCCCACAGCAAGAGGTCATGGCGCTGCGACAGATGCGCATTCTCGTGAATGAGCACAGCCCTGAGCTCGGCCGGTTCCAAGGCTGCCATCAGACCGTCGGAAAGTACCGTGACGGACCGGGCGCCGCCGGGGAGGCAGTAGGCCACGGGGGAGTCGTGGTTGATGACCACGGTTCCGGGGCCGTCGTCGGACGGTGAGGCGAGGAGGGCCAGCAATTCGCGGTGTCGTCGTCGCTGGCGCTCAATCTTGTAGTAGGTCAGCAGCAGGGTGAAGACCAGGTGCGCTGTGAGCAGCGCCGCCGCGGACAGGGCGAAAAGGTGCCAGAAGCCCAATGCCGTGGTGGGTTCGTTGTTGAAGACCATCCCCGCCAGGCTCTTGAGGCCGGCAATGAGGTTGTCGCCGATGGGCTCCAAGCCATAGACCAGCATGGCGCCGATCATGGACAGCCCACCGGCAAGGGCGATCGCCTGCCAAAGCACCATGGCGGTGAACGGCGAGCGTGCCGGCCATTGGGCGCGGGACAGCAGGACGGGCACCGGCCATGCCAAAATCAATGCCAGGACCGCAAGCAGGTATGAGGTCCAGAACATAGTGGCTAATTGTAGCCGAGCAGTTTGCGCAGGGTAGCGGCTTCACTTTCGGTGACGGATCCAATGAAGCGGGCCAGGACGGCCTCGCGGTCCGGAGCGGAGCCCAGGACTTCATGCATCAGTTCGGCGGTGTGGTCCGCGCGGCTGGAAACGGCTTGGTAGCGGTGCGGACGCGTACCGCGCTCACGCTCCACGAGCCCCTTCTTTTCCAGGCGCGACAGGACAGTGAGAACCGTGGTTACGGCCAAGTCCTTGCCCTGATGTCCCGCAGTGCCGTCGCCGGCCTCGGAATCCTGCGCCAAGAGGTCGCGCAGGGTATTGGCAGTTGCAGCCTCCTGGCCTGCCCAGAGCAGATCCATCACTGCCCGTTCCAGTTCCCCAAGACTTGCCATCTATACGTCCCTACCTTCCGCTTCCCGCTGCAGGGTGACTGCTGTCGGGAGCGATGATCCAACATTCCACCATAAATCTACCGCTTTTCAGCTCTTCATTCTACGTGAGGTAGAACTATCGGCGCGCCGTGTCCTGCGGGTAACCCTTGCGCGTGGGTAACGCCACTTGAAGAATGGGTTTCGTCGCCCGCCATTTGTTCTACACTTTGTAGAAGAGTAGTTTTCTACGCAACGTAGAAGTACCGTCATCGTACTTCGGTCCACCGCACAAAGGACAGCTATGGACGCCTTGGAAATCGCACGCTGGCAATTCGGTATCACTACCGTCTACCACTTCATGATGGTGCCCCTCACTATTGGCCTGGGCCTGGTGGTGGCGATCATGCAGACCATCTGGTACCGCACGGGCAAGCCCGAGTACCTGCGGATGACCAAGTTCTGGGGAAAGCTCTTCCTCATCAACTTCATCATGGGCGTGGCCACGGGCATCGTCCAGGAATTCCAGTTCGGTATGGCCTGGAGTGAGTACAGCCGGTTTGTCGGGGACGTCTTCGGTGCGCCACTGGCCCTGGAAGCCTTGTTGGCATTCTTTGTGGAATCCACGTTCCTGGGCCTGTGGATCTTCGGCTGGAAGCAACTCAAACGCGGCGTGCACCTGGCCTGCCTGTGGATTGCGGTGATCGGTTCCGTCTTCTCCGCCTACTTCATCATTGTGGCGAACTCGTGGATGCAGCACCCTGTCGGCGTGGAAATGGTGGACGGGCGGCCCGTGATGACAGACGCCTGGGCAGTCTTTACCAACAACACGGCCCTCGTTGCCGTCCCGCACACGCTGTTCGGGGCGCTGGCAGTTGCCGGCGCGTTCCTCCTGGGCATCGCCTGGTACCACCTGTGGCGCCGCCGGCACGATGGCATCGACGTCGTGGACAACAACGGCAAGCTGGTTCCCGGGGAAGCTGCCATCCCCGGCCGGGACAAGTCCGATTACACCGTGTGGATGAAGAGCCTGAGGATCGGTGCAGTTGTGGCCATGATCTCCTTCGCGGGGACCGCCATCACCGGTGACCTGCAGGGCAAGCTGATGTTTGAACAGCAACCCATGAAGATGGCCGCCGCCGAAGCTGCCTGCCACGACGGCACCGGGTTCTCGGTCCTGAGCGTCGGCAACCTCGGCGCCACCAACTGCGATGACATTGTTGCCGTTATTGAAGTACCCGGCATCCTGTCCTTCCTGGCAAAGGGGGACTTCACCACCGAGGTGAAAGGCGTTAACAGCCTGCTGGGCGAGTACAAGGAAAAGTACGGAACCCATCTTCCGGACAATCCGCTGTACGGCGAACGCGCCGGCCAGGAAATCCAGTACGTACCCGTCATGGAAGTGACGTATTGGGGCTTCCGCATGATGATCGGCTTCGGCGGGATCGCTGCGTTCGCCGCCTTGCTGGCTCTCTGGGTGACCCGCAAGGGCGTGGTACCGCAATCGAAGTGGCTGATGCGCCTTGCCGTGTTCGGCATCCTCGCACCCTTCGGCGCCAATGCTGCCGGCTGGATCTTCACTGAAATGGGCAGGCAGCCGTTCGTGGTTGCACCCAATCCGGATATGAACGGCATAGACCAAGTGTTCATGTTTACTGCTGCCGCCGTATCGCCGGGGGTCAGTGCCGGTGAGCTCCTGACCTCCTTGGTGGTCCTCACCGCCATTTACGCGATCTTGCTGGTGGTCGAAGTGAAACTACTGGTCAAGTACATCCGCGGTGGCGTGGCCTCGGCGATGCCGGAACTGGCACACCCGGCCAGTGATACGGACGATGACGACAAGAACGACGCCGGTCCGGCCAAGTCCGGCGACGACGTCCTGGCATTCGCCTACTAGGAACAGGGGAAATCTGACAATGGAACTGTTGCCAACCATCTGGTTTGTGGCCATCGCGGTGCTGTGGACCGGTTACCTCTTCCTGGAGGGCTTCGACTTGGGCGTCGGCATGCTGATGAAGCTGTTCGCCCGCAACAACACTGACCGCCGCGTACTGCTGAACACCATTGGCCCTGTGTGGGACGGCAATGAAGTGTGGCTGCTCACTGCTGCCGGAGCCACCTTCGCGGCCTTCCCGCTCTGGTATGCCTCCCTGTTCTCAGCTCTCTACCTTCCGCTCCTGGCAGTGCTGGCCGCGCTGATCTTCCGTGCCGTGGCTTTCGAATACCGCGGCAAAGTGGACTCCGAGCGGTGGCGCAACCGCTGGGACTGGGCGATTGCCGTCGGTTCCTTCGTAGCCGCCTTTGGAATCGGCGCCGCGTTGGCACTGACCACCACCGGGCTGCCCTTGAACGCCAACGGCGACCGCAGCGGCGGCCCGATGTCCTGGTTCAGTGGCTATGCACTCCTCGGCGGCTTCGGTGTGGTGGCGTTCGCCCTGGTGCACGCCCTGGCGTTCCTGGCCCTTAAGACCGACGGCGACGTGCGGCACCGCGCCCGCAGCTGGTTTGTGCGGTTGGTACCGTTCGCAGTGCTGCCGATGTTCGGCTGGATGGTGTCCGTGCAGTTCCTCAGCGGCAAGCCATGGACCTGGGCGCTGGTGGCGGCCGGAGCCGTGGCAGTCATCCTGGCCTGGACGTTGGCCCGGGCGGGGGCAGAAGGACGTGCCTTCGGTGCCCTTGGCGGGTTCATCGTCTGCGCCACTGCTTCAATCTTCGGGGCAGCCTTCCCCGTGGTGATTCCTTCCACACTTGATCCAGCGTTCAACCTGACCATTTCAAACGCCTCATCCTCGGACTACACGCTGGGCTTGATGAGCATAGTGGCGGCCGTGGGACTGCCTTTGGTGATTGCCTACCAGTCCTGGACCTACTGGGTGTTCCGCCGGCGAGTCAGTGCGGCGCACATTCCCGAAGCGCACGGTTTCCTTCCGGCCATTGCTGCCAAGGTCCTGATCTCCAATGACAACCAGCCGGCCGCCAGCACCAAGGGAGACTAACCGCCTTATGAAACCCGTGTTCCCCGCCGGTCCGGCCACCCGATCCGCTCTCTACGGCATCGGGCTCCTGTCCGCACTCAAGGCACTGTCGCTGGTGCTCATGGCGCAGGCCGTAGCAGGGATGCTGGCAGGCCTCGCTTCCGGAACGGGGGACTGGAACACCGGACTTCTCTGGGGTGCTGTGGGAGCGGTCCTGAGGTCCCTCACGGTCTGGGGGCAGGGCATTGCCTCCCGGCGGGCGGCCCTTGGCGTCAAGGAAGAGCTGCGGGCGCAGTTGCTGCGGCGCTCGCTGTCTGACGGTGCAGCGCCGCTCGGAGCGGGAATGAACGACGGCGGCCTGGCGATCCTGGCCACCCGCGGCCTGGATGCGCTGGACGACTATTACACGCAGTACCTTCCGGCGTTGGTCAATTGCGCCACGGTACCGCTGTTGATCGGGGCCAGGATCCTCTTTGCCGACTGGGTCAGCGCCGTGGTGATCGTCCTGACCGTTCCCTTGGTTCCGCTGTTCATGGTCCTGATTGGCCGCCACACGGAGGACCACGTCCGGGATGCCCAAACCACCCTCCGGAAACTCTCCGGCCACATCCTTGAACTGGCCAAGGGCCTGCCGGTACTGGTGGGGCTGGGACGCGCCAGTGAACAACGTGCGGCCTTGGAAGACATTTCGGAGCAATACCGGAGCCGGACCATGGGCACGCTCCGCACGGCCTTCCTGTCAGCGTTGGCACTTGAACTCATTGCCACCATCTCAGTGGCCGTCGTCGCCGTATTCATCGGCGTCAGGCTCGTAGGCGGCGATATGGCCTTGGAAGCGGGCCTGTTGGCCCTCATCCTGGCTCCGGATTGCTACCTTCCTCTGCGGGAGCTCGGTACTGCCCACCACGCAAGCGACGACGGCCGGGCCGCGCTCGAAACCACCAACACCGTCCTCAACGCCCCCGCCCACCAGCCATTGCCCGTACCTGCAACATCCGCCGCCACGTTCCCGGGCGTTGTAGTGGAGGGGTTGTCGGTAACTTACAGCGGCAGGTCCGCCGCCGCCGTCGGGCCCCTGGGCTTTACCGCACCGCACGGCAGCATTACTGCGCTGGACGGCGACAGCGGTGCCGGGAAAAGCACCGTCCTTGGCGTCCTTGCGGGTCTGATCGGGCCGGGCCCGGGAGCTGCCGTGGCCGGCACCGTCTCAGGAACAGGAAAAGGGTCCGTGGCCTGGGTACCGCAACACCCCGTCATGGCAGCAGGGACGGTCCAGGAAGAACTGGCCCTCTACCTTGACGGGTACCAGGGCGATCCTGCCGAAGCCGCCCGTCGTGTCCTGTCGAAAGCAAAGGCCGCGCACCTGGCAGCCAGGAATCCAGCCGAACTGAGCCCCGGAGAACTACGCCGCGTTGCGCTGGCCCGGGGATTGGCCCGCGTGGAGGCCGGCGCCACGGTCCTGCTCCTCGACGAGCCAACCGCACACCTGGACCCCTACTCTGCCAGCGTGGTCCGGAACGCCATCGAATCACTCAGGGGCAACGTGACGGTGATCCTGGTGGCCCACGATGCCGCAACCCGCGCGCTCGCGGACAATGTGGTGACCGTGGGAAAAAAGCGCTTCCCGAATGCCCCCATGATTCCGCCTGTGCGCACCGGAAACACCCTGGACGCTGCAGCCGGCCAAGGCAGTCCGGCCTCGCTGATCGATGTTGTGTCCCCGTCCGCAGCAGGGGCCGGTAGCTTGAAACGCCTGCTGGAGATCCTCAAGCCAGTGCGATGGAAGTTCGCCGCAGCCGGGATCGTCGCCGTCCTGGCGGCCCTGTTCGCGGTGGCATTGTCCGGTTTGTCCGGCTGGTTGATCATCAGGGCCAGCGAACAACCTCCCATCCTCTACCTGCTCGGCGCAATTGTGGGCGTCAGGTTCTTTGGAATCGGCCGGGCGGTGCTGCGCTATTGCGAGCGGCTCCTGACCCACGACGCCGTCTTTGCTGCCATGACCCGCCTCCGGGGGGCCCTGTGGGCGACATTGAGCCGCAGGGCACTGTCACTGAGGCGTCTTCTCCAAGGGGGCAACGTTCTTGGCGCAATCGTCGATGACGTCGATACCCTCCGGGACCTCCTGCCGCGGGTTGCGCTTCCCCCTGTTACCGCATGGGGGGTGGGTGCCGCGGCGATCATTGCCACGGCCGTGGTTTTACCTGCCGCCGTGCCGGCTGTGGCACTGGCAGCGGTGGCAGGGCTTTTCATCGCCCCGCTGCTTGCCGTCCTGGCCGACCGGAACGCAGCCAAGGCCGAACAGCGTATGCGCTCCGTGGTCCTCCACGGAGTGGCTGCAGCCCTGGATGCCCGGGCAGAACTGACGGCCAACGGAGTCACCGGGCCGGTCCTTGAAGATCTGCGTGCCAAAGACCGCGCCGCCACCCTCTCGGCCCAGCGCTCCGCGTGGGCTGAAGGCCTCGGCCAATCCGTGATCGTCCTGGCTTGTTCGCTGGCAGCCCTATGGGCGGGGGTCCTCAGCGCTCCTTCAATCACCAACGGTGCAGTTCCTCCGGAATTCGCAGCTGTGATTGTCCTGATGCTGCTGGCACTGGTGGACGCCTTCAGCGGCAACGTTTCGGCGGTACGCCAAGCCCCTGCCCTCGGGGCCGTCGTGAGCCGGATTGCTGCCTCAGGGGCTTTGGACGTTCCTGCCACAGGAGGTCTCGATTCACCCTCCGACGACGGCCCACGGCCACTCCCGGACCGCGACGGCAAGGCGGGGCTTGAGTTGAAGGACGCGACGGCCGCGTGGCCCGGCGGGCCGGATGTCTTCGCCGGGATCAACGCCTCGGCCGGACCTGGCCGTTGGCTTGCCGTGACGGGACCCTCGGGTGCGGGAAAGACCACTTTGTTGTCCGTGCTGTTGGGTTTCCTGCCCCTCGCCCGGGGAACAGCGAAGCTGACGGGCGCTGCCGCCTGGTGCCCCCAGGAAGCGCACCTGTTCGACTCCACCGTCCGGGGGAATTTGTTGTTGAGCCGTCCGGCTGCCGCAAAGCCCAGTGAGGCTGAAATGCATA
The DNA here is from genome assembly GCF_013179505.1 of Paenarthrobacter sp. CM16. Taxonomy (GTDB): domain Bacteria; phylum Actinomycetota; class Actinomycetes; order Actinomycetales; family Micrococcaceae; genus Arthrobacter. The sequence continues at coordinate 24,839 of NZ_JABMCX010000001.1, forward strand.
AGGCACTGGCCGACGTCGGGCTTGACGTGGTGGTGGCGGCCCTGCCGGACGGGCTCGATGCCCGCATCGGCCCCGGCGGCTCGTTCCTCAGCGGTGGCGAACGTCAGCGGCTGGCCATGGCAAGGACGCTGCTGACCGGAGCCTCGGTCTTGCTGCTCGATGAGCCCACCGCCCATCTGGATGCTGGCTCTGCGCGGGAAATGATGGCGATCCTTCGCCAAGGCCTCAAGGACGTCACGGTGGTTCTGGTAACGCACAACCCTGAGGACATTGATCCGGCAGATGCACGGCTGGAGCTCCCCGCGGCCACCCCTGCGAAGACACACAGCCATGGCGCGGCGGAACTGGTGGGAAAGCCTACCCATCAGTAGCCTGTTGGCATGCCTTTCAACGCTGCAAGCCCTGCCACGCCCGATGCCCGTACAACGGGCCTCCAATGGAGGCCCGCCACCTTGGAGGACCTCGAGAACTGGGCAGGCCTGATAGCGCGGACGGCCGCCGTCGAACATCCCGTCTGGTACGAGAAGCGCGGCGACTTGCTTCACATCCTGGAGTCCACTAAGAACCCGCCGGAGACGAGCACTCTGCTGGGCCTGGACGCCGAGGGGGTGGCGCGTGCCTACGGACGCATCGTCAAGAACCCCGACGGCGACAAAGCCACGGGAATGGCGTGCGTTGATCCCCAATGGCAACAGCGGGGAATCGGCTCCGCAGTCCTGTTGTGGCAGGAAGAGCAGGTCCGGGGGCGGTTTGCCGCCGATCAAGCTGCCGGGCACACCGATGCGCCGGCACGAATGCGCATCCAGACGGAGGAGCAGCACCAGCATCAAGCAACACTTCTCATGGGACATGGCTACGCCGCGGTGCGCTGGTTCAACGAAATGCACCGGCCCCTGTCCCGGCAACTGCCGGAGGTTCCCCTGGCCGCAGGCTTGCAAATCCGTCCGCTGGATCCCACTCTCTTTGAACCAGTGCGCCTGGCGCACAACGATGCTTTCAGGGACCATTGGGGCAGCGAACCCCGGGACGAAGAGTCGTGGCGCTTCACCATCGAGGAACCCACCGCCCGCCATGATCTCAGCGCTGTGGTTCTTGATCCCGCGACGGGCGAAGTTGCCGGATACCAGCTGACCAGTTTCGACCCCGATTCCGCATCCGACCGCGGATTCAAGGAGGGTTACACCGAGCTCCTGGGCGTACGGCGCGCCTACCGTGGCCGGGGCATAGCCCAGGCACTGCTCGCCGATGCGATGCAGCGCTATGCCTTGGCCGGTATGGATGTGGCATCGCTGGACGTGGACTCAGCCAACCCCACCGGGGCGCTGCAACTCTACCTGGGCATGGGTTATGAGCCGGTGAACCGCAGCATGACGTGGGAGAAGATGCTCTAGCCCCTAGCCGTCCACATCATGCAGGTGATGAACAACGTCATGGAGGAAGTATTGGGAGAACGTCAGCACGGTGAAAGATGATCCGTTGCTTCGCGTTCCGGTACGCTGCCAGTCATCCTCGGTAACCCGTGCGAAGGACTCCGCAATCACCTTGCCCTCTGACTCCAGCTCGTCCGCTACCGTCCGAGGATCGGCGGAACCGTACTCGCCCTCGATCGCGGTCTGGTCCTGGTCCCAGTTGGCAAACCGGGCGTCATCCTCGGTAAGCATCAGGTTCAGGCGCTGGTCAAAGAGGCTGAAGACATCCCGGACGTGGCATGCGTACTCCAGGTTGGACCACGTGTGGTCATTGGGACGTGTGGCTGCATCCTCCCGGCGCAGCACCGCCCGCCATCGGGGAAGCATGTTCAGGACGGTGCCAGGAACCGTGGAAGGGGTCACCGTGGCGGCGTCGAAACCACACTCCGGGCAAGGCTCCGAGAGGACCCAGGTCCAGTCTTTTTCATCAGGGATGATCGGCATGCGGCCAGTCTAAGCGGAACCTGCCCCTACCCCTGTGCAGCCCAGGAAATATGGTGTCGTTTTCCCCTGACCTGCGGAGCCTCCCAAGAGTAGAGTTCGTTCCGGGGGGAGAGCCGGAAAGAGAAAGCAATGCTCAAGGATCAGCAGGTTGGTGCCGTCCTACCGGCACAGGACATAGCCCGGGCGCGCTCTTACTACAGCGAAAAACTCGGACTGGAACCCGAAAATCCGAACGACGACGACAACCTTCAATACAGGTGCGGCGACGGAACCGGATTCTTTGTCTATCAAACGTCCAATGCAGGGACTGCCAAGAACACCCAAATGGGCTGGACTGTCAGCGATGTCAGGGCCACGGTGCAGGAACTGCGCGGCAAGGGAGTCGAGTTCGAAGACTACGACTTCACTGGCCTGAAGACGGAGGATGGCATTGCCACAATGCCTGATGGAAGCGCTGCAGCATGGTTCCTCGACAGTGAGGGAAACATACTGAGCATCAACCAAACCGGCTAGCCCGTGCCGTGGCTTCCCGGCCACGGCAGCACAAAGGCCGGAGATCCAGTATCTCCGGCCTTTGCCGCGCTGTTCGGCCAAGCTGCAGTTATTCTGCGGGATCAGCCCATGCCATGCTGGGGCCGATTGCCTCCACGGGCTGTGACAGCGGTACCCCCGAACCGTCCCTGCGGCCATGTTCGTGGGGAAGCGCCCGGGCAACCCCTGCGGCTGAAGACGCCTTCGCGGGGCCATGTCCGGCCCAGGCCAGCAGAAGGGTGTCTTCGCCCTTGAGGAAACGGTGGGCCCGGACGCCGCCGGTGGCGCGGCCCTTGACCGGGTACTCTTCGAAAGCGGTGACCTTCGCCGTGCCCGGTGCCGTGCCCGGCAGGGCGCCGGTGGTTCCGGCAATAGTGACCACGACGGCGGCAGGATCGTTGGCACGTACGGTGCCGAAGTGGATCACGTCGTCGCCGGCTGCCAGCTTGATACCGGCCATGCCGCCTGCTGTCCGCCCTTGCGGACGGACTGCGGAGGCACTGAACCTCAGCAATTGAGCCTGGCGCGTGACGAAGACGAGATCGACGTCGTCCTCTTGCGCCGGTTCCACCGCGAGGACCGAATCCTTGTCCTTCAAGGCAATGATCTCCCAGTCTTCGCGGTTCAGCGGGTAGTCCGGCTGAACGCGCTTGACGACGCCTTGGGCCGTGCCAATGGCAAGGATGGAATCGAGGGGAACGAACGCCACCAGTGTTTCGCCCTTGAGCAAGGTGATGAAGTCCTTTGCGGCAACACCGCCGGCGAGGTTCGGCAGGCCGGACATCGGAGGCAGGACGGGCATGTCCATCACCTGCAATCGCAGCATGCGGCCTTGGGATGTCACCGCCCCGATCTCGCCACGGGCGGTGGTCTTGACCACCGAACGGAAGACGTCATGCTTGGCGCGCGGCCCCGCTTCGGCCAGCGGTTCCTGGTTCGATGTCCTGGCAATCTGGCCGGAGACGCTCAGCAGCGCCCAGCAGGGGTCGTCCGGGATCTCCAAGGGCAGCGCAGCCGCCTTGCCCTTTGGACCAGCGGTGGAAGCCGCGAGAGCCGCAGCCACGGTGGGGGAGACTGCTTCGGATTCGAGCAACACGGTGCGCCGCGGTGTGCCGTATTTCTCGGCGATCACTGCCAACTCGCCGGACACGAGGTCGCGGAGCAACTCATCGGAGGCAAGGATGGCCTCGAGTGCCTCGATTTCCCGGCGGAGCTCGTCCTGCTCCTTTTCCAGTTCAAGACGGGAGTACTTGGTCAACTGCCGCAGGCGCAGTTCCAGGATGTAATTGGCCTGGATTTCGGTGAGGTCGTATATGGACATGAGGCGTTCACGCGCAGCTGATGCCTCGTCCGAGGATCGGATGATCTGGATGACCTCGTCGATGTCCACGATGGCGATCAACAAGCCCTCCACCAAGTGGAGTCGGTCCTTCTTCTTGCCAAGACGGAAGGAGGTACGGCGGCGCACTACGTTCAGGCGGTGTTCGACGTACACCTGCAGCAACTGCAGCAGTCCCAGCGTCTGCGGCTGGCCGTCCACCAAGGTGACGTTGTTGATGCCGAAGGAGTCTTCCATGGGCGAGTAGCGGTACAGCTGCTGGAGGACGGCATTGGGGTTGAAGCCGTTCTTCAGCTCGATGACCAGGCGCAGCCCGTGATTGCGGTCGGTCAGGTCAACGACATCGCTGATGCCTGTCAGCTTCTTGGCATTGACCGCATCCTTGATCTTCTCGATCACCTTCTCCGGGCCCACCATATAAGGGAGCTCAGTGACCACCAGGCCCGTGCGCCGGGCAGAGAGCTGTTCCACCTCCACCTTGGCCCGGGTCTTGAAGGAGCCGCGGCCCGTGGCGTAGGCGTCCCGGATACCGTCCAGCCCTACGATCCTGCCGCCCGTGGGGAGGTCAGGCCCCGGAACAAACCTCATGATGTCCTCGAGGGTGGCTTCCGGGTGTGCAATCAAATGGCGGGCGGCCGCAATGACTTCGACAAGGTTGTGGGGAGCCATATTGGTGGCCATGCCCACGGCGATGCCCGTGGTGCCGTTGACCAGCAAGTTGGGGAAGGCTGCGGGAAGGACATCCGGCTGGGTCAGCTGGTTGTCGTAGTTGGGGACGAAGTCCACCACGTCTTCGTCGAGATGGTCCGTCATGGTCAGCGCGGCAGCAGCCAGGCGTGCCTCGGTATAGCGGGGGGCGGCAGGACCGTCGTCGAGCGAGCCGAAGTTGCCGTGGCCGTCGATCAGCGGCAGGCGCAAGGAGAAATCCTGGGCCATGCGCACCATGGCGTCGTAGATCGCGGCGTCGCCGTGCGGGTGGAGCTTACCCATGACTTCGCCCACCACGCGGGCGCTCTTGACGTGCCCCCGGTCAGGACGCAGGCCCATGTCCGCCATCATGTAGAGGATGCGCCGCTGGACAGGTTTCAGGCCGTCTCGTGCGTCCGGAAGGGCACGTGAGTAGATCACCGAGTAGGCGTACTCCAGGAAGGAGCCTTCCATCTCGGACGTGACGTCAATATCAACGATGTTCTCGGTGAAATCGCCGAGCGGCTCTGCTTTGCGTGCGGAAGATTGGCTGCGGGCCATGGGGTCGGTAAATCCTTGAAAGTTGTACTGCGGATGTTTTAGCTAGGCTAAGCCTATGGTGGATCAGCCCGGCGTCGGCATTTATCCGGAATATTGGGAGGCTGATGTCGTCCTGCGCGACGGCGGCACCGCCCATCTTCGCCCGATACGGCCCGAGGACGCGGAGGCTTTGCAGGCGTTCCATGCGGGTCAGTCGCAGGCGTCGATCTACATGCGGTTCTTCTCCTTCAAGCCCCGGCTCTCCGGCAAGGAAGTCCGGCGGTTCACCGAAGTGGACCACATCAACCGGGTGGCCTTCGTGATCACCATCGGCGGCGAGATCATGGGCATTGGCCGCTACGACCGCCTGGATGATCCCGACGAGGCCGAAGTCGCGTTCAACATTTCGGACGCCCACCAGGGCCGCGGAATCGGTTCGATCCTCCTTGAGCACCTCGCCGTTGCTGCCCGTGAAAACGGCATCCGGCGCTTTACCGCAGAGGTCTTGCCGGACAACCGGAAGATGTTGATGGTCTTTGCCGATGCCGGTTATGACCTCACCCGTCAGTTCGACGACGGCGTGGTGAGCGTTGAGTTTAATATTGATCCCACGGAGAAGTCCCGGGCCGTCATGGAATCCCGGGAGCACCGCGCGGAGGCGCGCAGTGTGCGCGACCTGTTGTCGCCGTCGTCGGTGGCTGTCATTGGTGCCAGCCGCAAGTGGGGGACCGTTGGTTACCAGTTGCTTGAACACATTATTGAAGGCGGGTTCCAGGGCCCGGTCTACGCCGTAAATCCCGAAGCCTTTGAACTGGCCGGCATGGTCTCGTTCGGGAAGTTATCGGAAATTCCAGGGCCGGTGCAGTTGGCCATCATCGCCGTGCCGTACGAGGAAGTTCCCAAGGTGGTGGACGACTGCGCTGCTGCCGGTGTCAAGGGGATCGTGGTGGCAACCGCAGGATTTGCCGACGACGGCGAACGTGGCCTCGCGCGCCAGCATGAACTGGTGCGCCGGGCCCGGGCAAACGGCATGCGGGTGATCGGCCCGGAGTCGTTAGGCATCCTGAACACCCACCCTGCCGTATCACTGAACGCCTCCATGGCCCCCACCATGCCTCCAAGGGGAAGCCTGGGCCTGTTCAGCCAATCTGCCGCTGTAGGTGTTGCCGTCTATGCTGCCGCCAGCCGCCGCAGGCTCGGATTGTCCTCGTTCCTCTCTGCCGGTAACCGTGCCGACGTTTCAGGCAACGACGTCATGCAGTATTGGGAGGACGACGCCGATACCTCGGCAGTGGGGCTGTACCTGGAATCGATCGGCAATCCACGCAAGTTCTCCCGCCTGGCCCGCCGGTTGTCACGAAGCAAGCCGGTGATCGTGGCCAAGTCCGACGTGACGGGCTTGAGCCTGCCGCCCGGACACGAGGTCCGCACCACCCAGGCCCCGGCTGCCGCCGTGGATGCCATGATGCGCCAGGCCGGCGTCATCCGCGTGGAAACCATTGAGCAGCTCATGGACATTGCCCAGATCGTGTCGTCCCAGGCGCTGCCCAAAGGTCCCGGCGTCGCGGTCTATTCCAACTCGGTGGCCCTGGGCAAAGTGGTTTCAGACAGCGCCGGCCCCCTTGGGCTCGATGTAAACCGCCTCGCCACCGACGTTGATCTGGACGCCGGGATGTCGATTGCCCTTCCGGCCCTTCGGGCCAGCCTCATGGAAAGTTTGGCCGACGACTCCGTTCACGCGGTGATTGCCGCACTTCTTCCTGCACGGGGACTTACGGTGGAAGCGTTGGCCGGTGTCCTCGCAGAATGCGCTGCCGAGGCCGGGAAGCCTCTTGTTGCCGCTTTCACCGGGATCCTGGACCCTTCCGTCCAGGTCGAGGGGATGGTGGGTTCCGAGGGGAAGCCCGTGCTTCCGTGCTATTCCAATGCAGGCGCCGCCGTGGCCGCTTTGGCGGCAATTGTTGGTTATGCCCAATGGCGCGACAGGGACCAGGGCTTGTTCGTTGAACCGGACGGCTGCGACGTAGAGGGCACCCGCGAGAAACTGACGGCAATGCTGGCCGGCGTCACCGGTGAAAAGATCAGGAAGCTCGACGCCGGTGCTGCCGCCACCTTGCTTGCGGGCTATGGAATCGAGGTGGTTCCCACGCTCGGATTCGTGACACCGGAAGAAGCCGTGGAAGCCGCCGACACAGTGGGTTGGCCTGTAGTCCTGAAGACCACGGACCCTGCCCTCCGGCACCGGCTGGACCTTGGCGGTGTCAGGCTCGATATTCAGGACGCTGAATCGCTGCGCCAAAACGTTGCCCAGATGAGGCGGGCTTTGGAACCGTACGGATCGCCGGCCCTTGAGGTCCAGGCCATGGCTCCGGTGGGACAGGCCTGCACTTTCCGGGCCATGGAAGATCCACTGCTGGGGCCCGTGCTTTCCTTCGGGTTGGCCGGCGATGCCGTAAACCTCCTGGATGACTGGGCGCACAGGGTGCCGCCGCTCTCGGCTGCTGATCTCCACGACATCATCAGGTCGCCCCGCGCTTCCAGGAAGCTCTTCGGCTACCAAGGGCTGCCCGCGGTGGATGTGGCTTCCCTGGAGGACATAGCGGGCAGGCTGGCCAAGCTGAAGGACGACCACCCGGGAATTGCGCTGGTGGAATTCAACCCCGTCCTGGCCGGCCCCTCAGGAGCCACAATCCTGGGTGCCGACGTCTGGATTGGCAACGCCGCGCAGCGAACTGACAGCGCGCGGCGTGCGATGCGAAGTTAGCCACAGGGCAGAACGCGCAGTTAGGAAGTCACCAAGCGATCTGTGAAAATGGGGGAATGAGCACCCAGTCTCCGACGCCTCAATCACGTCCGTCCAACACCGGGCACCACACAGCGCATAACCACAGCTCCCAGGGGCAGAGCCTGGACCAGGCACTGCAGCAAGCGGGCTTTTATCCGCGGTTGGTGGCCGACGTCGTTGATGACGCTTTGGACGGCAGGGAGTGCCTTTCGCATCTGGTGCATCTGGAGACGCACTTCGACCGCGCCGAAGTCCGCAGGCACATCACGGTGCTGGTGCTTACCGAAGACATGCTGGTGATCACCCATGTTGACGACCAGCAGCTTGATGAGGCCGGCGAGCAAATTGTTGCCCAGATCTCCACGGAATCAGTTCCCGTGGCCCAGATCCGTTCGGTGGTCCTGAGCTACATGTACTCCCAGCCCCAGGATTACAAACCCTCGGATCCTGTACGCGAACTGACCGTTTCCATCGCCTGGTCCGGCGGCCAGCGCCTGGACATGGGCCCTGCGAGCTGCGGTGACCCCCAATGCGAGGCCGATCACGGCTACAGCGGAACCATCGCCCAGGAAGACATCGTGCTGCGTATCAGCGCCGAAGCCGATGGACTGCAGGCAGTCCAGGATGCCAAGGTCTTTGCCCGTGCCCTGCGTGCGGTCAACACCGGAAATCCCGCCCCCGTCCAGCACTCGAGCATCCCCGCACCTCGGCCGCGTTCGGGTGTCTTCAGCAACCGCTTGAGCCGCGGACACCAGCGTTGAGGGACGCCGCACAGACCTCGTCCCCGGTGGGCAACACCGCAGCGGATCTTCCCTCCGCCCCGCTGTTCGGAAGCAGATCCATCGCGGAAGTCTTCACGAGTTCTGCAGCAGCCCTCGGCGTGCCGGGCTTCACCAACCATTTGCAGGTACCGGCATCCAAGCGTATCTGTGTTGTCCTCGCTGACGGGTTGGGCCGGAACCTGCTCAAGCAGAAAGCCTCCCACACGCCGTTCCTCCGGTCAGTCCTGGCCGAGGGACAGGGCAACGTCCCACAGTGGATCGACTCGGCGTTTCCCAGCACCACTGCTGCCTCCCTCGCAAGCCTGGGCACCGGCTTGCCCGCCGGGCAACACGGCATGGTGGGATATGACGTCCTGGATCCAAGGCAGGACAAGGTAGTGAACCTCCTGGGCAACTGGGATTCCAACGTTGACCCGGTGGAGTGGCAGCCCCATTCCACCGTTTTTGAACAGTTGGCCACCGAAGTGGATGTAGTGACGGTCAGCCTGCCCCAGTTCGGCAATTCGCCCATGACGCAGGCTGCACTGCGCGGGAGCAGGTTTGTTGGCGGCACTACGCTGCATGCCAGGACGGCCGCGGCTGCGGAAGCAATGTCCGGAGGCGGACGTTCCCTGATGTACTTCTACCTCAACGAGTTGGACAAAGCCGGTCACCGCTATGGCTGCCAATCGGACCGTTGGGAGCACCAACTCGAGGAACTCGATTCCACGGTCAAGCGGCTCTCCTCGACGCTTCCGCCAGGAACCACCATCCTGTTGACCGGTGACCACGGCATGGTGGATGTTCCCGAGTCCCAACGAATCGACTACTCCGCCGATGAATCCCTGGTGGCCGGGGTCAGGCACACTGCAGGTGAACCCCGCATGGTGCATTTGTACCTCGAGCCGGACGCTACGGTAACTCATCGAGATGCCCTGCTGGCAGCTTGGCGTCGTCGTTTTAATGAGCGGATCTGGGCCTTCACCCGCGACCAAGCTGTGGATGCCGGGTTGTTCGGTGCTGTCCGCCCGGAGGTTGGGCCCCGCATTGGCGATGTCATGATTGCGGCCCGCGACACCCTGGCACTGTACGACACCCGCCGTGTCCGCCCGGCTTCGTTGGAAGTGGTGGGCCAGCACGGTTCACTGACCAAAGCCGAGCGTGAGGTTCCCCTGGTGTGCCTCACTGCTGCCGGCAAGAAGGGCAAACGTGGCTGAGCTGGTCTTCTTCTCAGGCACCATGGACTGCGGCAAGTCCACGCTTGCCCTCCAGATGGACTACAACCACCGTGCAAGAGGCCGTGGCGGTGTTCGCTTCAGCTGCAACGACCGCGCCGGATATTCCACCATCTCCAGCAGGCTGGGACTCCACATCGACGCCGTGGAGGTTGAAAATGACACAGACTTTTGGGACGAGGTAGTTGTCCGGCGCACCAGTGGACTTCGAGTGGACTACCTCATTTGTGATGAAGCACAGTTCTACACACCTGCCCAGGTGGAGCAGTTGGCGCGAGTGGTGGATGAGATGGAGGTGGACGTCTTTGCCTTCGGCATCACCTCGGATTTCCGCACCCGGCTGTTCCCGGGTTCCCAACGCCTCATTGAGTTGGCCGACAAGGTCCAGGTGCTGCAGGTGGAAGCGCTGTGCTGGTGCGGGCGGAGGGCAACCCAGAATGCCCGGACGGTGAACGGCATCATGGTGGTGGAAGGCGAACAGGTGATGGTGGGCGACGTAGCACCCTCCACCATTGGCGACAACACGGCAGGCGAGAACGCCGAGGGCCACCATAGGGCCGGCGTCGCAGGCGAGGACGCCGAGGCGGGGCATGAGACCGCGGTGGGTTACGAGACATTGTGCCGCCGCCACTACATGCGGCGCGTTACAGCGCACGGGGCCAACCTGATGGCAGGGGCGGACCAGCCGCTTCCTTTCGACATTGACGCTTGTCTGTGGCCCGGCGCGGGGGAGCTTCGCCGCAGCTAGGCTGCGAAGTTCAGCGCAGCCTGCCCGTGGAACTAGTCTCCGCGGGCTCCAAAGACGATCTCGTCCCAGCTGGGAATGCTGGACCTCTTTGGCCTGGACGGTTGGCGTTCTGCAGGGGCATCGGGGTCCTTGCGGGCCTCGCTGACATTCCCGGCCGGGGTTTCGCCCTCGACATGGTTTTCAGGCGATTCCACCCGGTCCGTGTCCTCCGCTTCCCGGGCAGGGCTGCTGCCGCCGAGGAGTTCGTCAAGACCAGCCGGTTTGCGTCCCGTGAGGGACGTGACGGGGCGCAGGGGACTGGCTACCACCGTGATCTCACGTGTTTCCGTACTGACGCCCTGATGAAGCGTCAGCGAGTCGTCGTCGGCATTGTCCTGGGGCTCGAAGTGCCGCGGTGCCAGGCTCAGCCGGGACAACATGGAGGGCCGTCCGTCTTTACGGGCAGGTTCCTCGGCAACCACGGTGGCCGGCTCGGGATCTGCAACGGTGGTTTCGTCGATGTCTTCGTGCTCGGTGCCAGGACGCGGATGGGCTGCCGGAACATTGCTCAGCAGCACGGCCAGGGCGTCGTCCCCGTCTTCGTCCACACCGAGGCGCTGACCACGGCGTGAGCGGAGCATTTCCAAAAGGCTGTCCGATTCCTTGGCTGATGCACGGGCAGCTGTTTCAGCATCGGTTTCAAAGTCGAACGGCCGGTCCGAAACAGCAGCGAGCCTGCGTGCCGGGACAGGTCCGTCCAAGGGTTCGAGCTCGCTGAGTTGTTGGGCCCAGCGGTTGGCGTTCTGAAGCGACTTACGTTGTGGGCTGAAGGTCCACATGGCGGGAGGTTCCTCGCCGATGCTGCCGTGGGTGCCCGGTACCGTTTCAAAGCGCGCGACGACGGTCCAGGAGCCGTCCGTACGGCGCCACGAGTCCCATTCCACCGTGGAGGAATCAATGCCGTGCGCAGCGAGCCTGTGGTCCACCATCTCACCCAGCGTGGCCGGGTTGTCGCCGAACGCCGAGCGGTAGGCGTCGTGGCCCGGAGCGGGAGCGGCGACTTCGATGTTGCGGGCTTGCCTCGCAACGTACTCACGCTCGGCGAGGACGGGTCCTTCGTAGCGTTGGACGTTGGCCAGCGGAAGCCCGGACAGCTCCGCCACTTCGGCCGCGGTGGCCCCGCTGCGGATCCTGGACTGGATGTCGCGCGGGGACATGGCAATTGGTGTGTTGGCGGCGCGTGCCGCCACTTGGGCAGGGGTCCGACTCGCCGCTGCCCTCAAGGCCTCGTCGATCGGAAGCTGGAACATCGCACCGCCGGGGCCGCTCAAAAGCAGATGCCCGCCGTCGTCGTGGACGCCTACCAGTCGTAGATCCTGCATAACACCCTCCACCACATGGCATAACTGACATTCGAAACTCTGCCACCCGCGGGGGTCTTTTCCTACTAGGAACAAGGGCGTGCCGTGATATTCCGGAGAAACAGGCCGTATCAGGGGTGTTTTCCGGTCATCGCGGGGCTATGGACTTTTGCGGAACGGGGGAGGAAAATCTGGCCGATAATCGGGCACAAATCCGAAGCGTCCGGCGTTGCACCCTTACACCGGCGGCGGATGGACAACCGGACCGGTGAAAACCCACAGCAGATATAGAGGACAAGGAAGGACCATGGCCACCGATTACGATGCCCCTCGAAAGACCGAGGAAGACGTCAGCGAGGATTCCCTGGAAGAGCTCAAGACGCACCAGTCGGGGAAGCAATCTTCCGCGGTGGACGTTGATGAGTCGGACCTTGCCGACGGTTTCGAACTCCCCGGTGCTGACCTGTCCGGCGAAGAGCTCCTGATCCAGGTCATGCCACCCCAGCCGGACGAGTTCACCTGTTTCAACTGCTTTCTGGTGAAGCATAAATCGCAGATCGCCACGGAGCGGGGCGGTCATTTGTACTGCACGGAGTGCGAAAGCTAGGCGTGCAATGGGGGTTGCCGCAGATTGTCCCTGGTGTTCTCAGGCGCGGGGGGCGGTGAGCGCCGACACCAGCTCGTCAGGCCTGCGGGACGAGGCAAGCCAGTAGGGAGTCCGGTCTGCGGGGTCTGTGATCTCAATCTTCACCACGGGGTCGATCCACCCACGGAAGCACATGTAGGCCAGTCCGTTGAGCCGGGGACCCCGCTCGGCGGTTGCTTCAGCCTTGGTAAAGGCTTCGACGGATCCCACGAACTTCCGTTCGATACTGGCCCGGCCCACTTGGACAGTGGTGGGGGTGACTTTGATGGTGGGTGTCGAGAGCACCAACATGATGGTCATGATGGCCAGCAGGATCAGGGCCGCAATGATGCCGGTGGCCGCGCTGATGGGGCCGAACATCAGGATGCCGGCACCGGACAGGCCAACCACCACAACCCAGATCCACACTGACGGCCACAGCTTCTCGGTGTACAGGACCTCAGAGGACGACGGAGTGTTCCGGGCAGGCACGGGGGAGGACTGGTCAGGCGTAGGCATGCCTCCAGCTTATCCGGCGGGGAGTGGCCGCTGCGTCCACAACCGTGGGCCAGGCCGGCAGACCGAGGTCCTTGGTTTGCGGCCCGCAGTAGAATGAACCACTGTGAGCAATGAGACCGCAGTATTCAGTACAGACACCGCCCAAGAAGCCGTTAGTGGCAGTGAGGCGCCTCCCGCCTATGGAGCCCCCACCCTGGAAGTGCAGCTGAAAATGCTCGACGCCGGGCTGGAAGCGCCGTCCTATGCGCACCCGGGCGATGCCGGGGCAGACCTCCGGGCGCGGGAGGACGTTCACCTCGCCCCAGGGGAGCGGAAACTCGTCCCTACCGGCGTTTCCCTTGCGCTCCCGGATGGATTCGTGGCACTGATCCACCCCCGCTCGGGTCTGGCCACCAAGCACGGGCTCACCATCGTCAACGCCCCAGGCACTGTTGACGCAGGCTACCGGGGCGAAATTTCAGTGACGCTCCTGAACACCGACCAAAACCACGCCATTGACCTCAAGCGCGGCGATAGAATTGCACAGATGGTGATTCAGCGCGTTGAGTACGCGCGGTTCGTGGCTGTAGACCAGCTCTCCGATTCCGTTCGCGGAACCGGTGGCTTTGGTTCCACGGGCGGCTTTAACGCACCGAAGGCCTAAGCGAACCACTGGACCCTCCTACGTCGCAGCTATTGCCGTGGCGTGGTTTAACGTGGTTCAACGTGGGTGCGGTTTACTTGGGGATAGACCACTACTAAGGAGAAAACCCAATGCTTTTTGGGCGCGGCAAGAAGTCCAAGGACGAGCGGTCTGAAACCGCCGGCACCGTCGAGGAATCCGGTGCTGAGGCACAGAGTCCTGAATCAGGCACGCCCGGTGACTTCCGGCTCGCCAAAGGCCCCTTGGATATAGACGAGATCGAGGACCGTGATGGATACGTGGACCTCGGTGCCCTCCTGATCGCCCCCGCCGAGGGTCTGCAATTGAGGCTCGAAGTGGAAGAAGCTACCCGGCGCGTGGTGGCCGTGACCATGGACCTGGAGGGCTCCAGCCTTCAGCTCCAGGCGTTTGCGGCTCCGCGGTCTGAAGGTTTGTGGGATGAGATCCGGGAACAGATCACCCAGTCGGTGGCCAGCCAGGGCGGGGAAACCGAAGAAGTTTCCGGAGCGTTCGGTACTGAGCTTGTGGCCAAGCTGCCTGCCGAAGCGGCCGACGGCAGCCGTGGCTTCCGCGCTGCACGCTTCATGGGCGTGGACGGGCCGCGCTGGTTCCTCCGGGGAGTCCTGGGTGGGCAGGCTGCCCTTGAGCGCGATGCTGCGGCAGGGCTGGAAGAACTTTTCCGCCGGGTGGTAGTGGTGCGCGGCGACAACCCGATGCCCCCGCGCGAATTGCTGCAGTTGCGCCTGCCCAAGGACGCTGCAGTGCCCGGGCAGGCTGGCGCTCCGCAGAATGCACCTGCCATGGAGCAGCCTGAACGAGGGCCGGAGATCACCCAGATTGGCTGATACTGCGGGCGGGGGAAGGACGGCCGGCCAGCGTCCCACGGCGCAGGGGGTTCGTGATCTTCCTGCCCGTGGAAGGGCGGTGTGCACGGGCTTTATTGAGTCGGTCACGCATCAGCCACCCGGCAATCAGCCGTTTTTCTCCGCTGTTGTCGTCGACACCCTGGGGCCCGGGTCCCACCAGGGAAACACCGCAGGGGGAGTCCGGAAACCCTACGACCGTCTTCGTGTCATCTGGCTGGGCAGGACACGCGTACCCGGCATCGAAGCCGGAGTGCAGCTTCGCCTGAATGGCATGGTGACCCAGCTTGACGGGTTGCCGGCAATGTTCAATCCACGCTACGAAATTCTTTCCCGTCAGGAGCACCTATGACCGTGGCCAACGGATCAGAACCTCAGAACACCGGGGGAGCTGGTCCCGATCACCAGGCTTCCCCGCCCGAGGCTTCCGCCAAGCCGTCAGCGGAAGCGCCCAGCGTGTCCGATCTCGCTGCCGGTTACGCCGGGAAAGCGGGCCTGCACCGGAACAGTGCCGGGCACGTGGACATGCTGAAGTCCGCAGGCGGCTGGCAGGGCATTGCCGAAAGTATCCTTCCGGGACTGGTTTTCCTGGTGGTGTTCACCGTGACCCGGGATTTGACCCCTGCTTTGGTGGCAGCTTTGGCTGCTGCCGCGGTTTTCACCGTAGTCCGGTTGATCCAACGGCGTCCCCTGACCCAGGCACTGGCCGGGGTTGTGGGAGTCGGTATTTCAGCGTGGCTGGCCAACACCACGGGAAAGGCAGAGGATTTCTACGTCCTGGGCTTCTTCACCAACATTGCCTATATCGCCGCCATGGTCCTCTCCATCGTCCTCAAATGGCCGGTGGCCGGCCTTCTCTTTGGCTTCGTACGCAATGAAGGACTCGAATGGCGGAAGGATCCCGAGCGGCTCAGGGCTTACAGGCTGGGCACGTGGATTGTGGTGGCGGTTCTTGCACTGCGACTGGTAGTCCAGGTCCCGCTCTACTTCATGGGAGAAGCCGGCCTGACAGCGCTGGCGACCACCAGGCTCCTGATGGGCGCCCCGCTGTACATCCTTGGCCTTTGGGTTGCCTGGCTGCTCACCAAGCCTGCACCTCAACCGTCGAAGCCGTCGTCCTCGGACGCTTGATCCGCGGCTCCGGACGTTCCCTCGAGTGGTTCCCCACCGTCGTCGGAACCTGGTGACAACAGTGAACGGAGACCGTCCTCTGCTGCGATGGTGGTGACGAAGAACAGTTCGTCACCGCCATCAAGGACGTCGTCCCGGGTAGGGGTAATGGGCGCTTGATCGCGCAGGATGGCTACCAAGGTGGCGTCCTCGGGCCAGTCGATCCCGCCCACGGTGCTGCCGATGACATGGGAGTCGTGGGGGACGGTGAATTCCACGATCGATGCCACTCCTGTCTGCAGGGTCAGCAAGCGCACGATGTCGCCGATCTCCACGGCTTCTTCCACCAGCGCCGTCATAAGCTGCGGAGTGTTGACCGCGACGTCGACGCCCCAGGAATCGTTGAACATCCAATCGTTCTTGGGATTGTTCACACGGCCCACGGTGCGGCCCACGCCAAACTCGGTTTTGGCCAACAGGGACACCACCAGGTTGACTTTGTCGTCCCCGGTGGCAGAAACCACGACGTCGGCATCCTCAAGTTTTGCGTCCTGCAGGGTGCTGAGTTCGCAGGCGTCTCCCACCAACCACCGGGCGCCCCGCAGTCCACTGCGGCCAATGACCTCGGGCTTGAGGTCAATGAGCAGGATCTGGTGTCTATGGGCCAGAAGTTCACGCGCAATGGACGAGCCGACGCTTCCTGCGCCAACAATGACAACTTTCACTAAGACTCCTTGGCGGGTGCTTTGGCGAGGATCCGGCTGATCTCGGACGTTCTGTCCAGGCTCAGCATCGCGTGGACCGTATCGCCTTCCTGGTAAGCCGTGCCGGCCTGGGGAAGCACGCCTTCACCAAACCGTGTGAGGAAAGCGATGCGGATTCCCGAGGCGGCCTCGATCGAAGCGAGGCTGTGCCCGATCCAGTCCTCGTGCAGGTCCACTTCGGCGAGCACGAGGCGGCCCGAGGGCTCGCGGTAATCGCCGGCCAGATGCTGCTCCGGAAGTATGCGGCGCAGGACCTGGTCCGCGCTCCAGCGGACAGCTGCCACCGTGGGGATGCCGAGCCGCTGGTAGATTTCGGCCCGGCCGGGATCGTAGATGCGCGCAACCACATGGGCGACGTGGAAAGTCTCACGGGCCACGCGGGTTGCGAGGATGTTCGAGTTGTCGCCACTGGAAACGGCAGCGAAGGCATAGGCCTCTTCCACGCCGGCCTGCTTGAGGGTGTCCCTGTCAAAGCCGACGCCGGTGACCTTGCGTCCGGTAAAGGTATTGCGCAGCCGGCGGAAGGCCCGCTCGTCCTGGTCGATGATGGCGACCGAGTGGCCGGCATCTTCCAAAGTGTGTGCCAGCGTTGCGCCGACACGGCCGCAACCCATGATCACGAAGTGAGCCACCATGTCTCCTTTATCTGTGCTGTGCGTTCCGCTCGGTATGACTTTACCGGTGCGGGGTGGCTGCGCTTGCGAACAACCGTCATGACATCGATGGGGATTCAGAGTAGCTTTGCGGAGTGCTGACAATTTTGAATGCCGCGAAGCGGGTGTTGGTGGGCCGGCCTGTCAGGAATGACCGGCTGTCCCACACCTTGTTGCCCAAACGCATCGCTTTGCCGATCTTCGCCTCGGATGCGTTGTCTTCGGTTGCCTATGCTCCCGACGAAATCCTGCTGACCCTCGCCTTGGCGGGGGTTAGCGCTGTGGCCTTTTCGCCACTTGTCGGCCTCGCGGTCATGGTGGTTTTGCTCACAGTGGTGGCGTCCTACCGCCAAAACGTCCACGCCTATCCGTCGGGCGGCGGCGACTATGAGATCGCCAGCGTGAACCTGGGCAAGTATGCAGGGCTGACTGTCGCATCGGCCCTGTTGGTGGACTACGTGCTGACAGTTGCGGTATCCATGTCCTCAGCCGCAACCTACCTGACAACAGCCATCCCCTCGCTGCACGGCCAGCAGGCACTGATCGCCACCATCGGCGTCGTCATCCTCGCCTTGGTCAACCTCCGCGGGGTCAAGGAGGCCGGCACGCTATTCGCCGTCCCCACCTACATTTTCATGGCCTCCATCCTCGGCATGACCGCGGTAGGGATCTTCCAAGCTGCAACCGGGACACTGGGCGAAGCGCCCTCCGCCAACTTCACCATCGTTCCCGAGCCCGGCTTCGACGAGGGCCTTGTGGGCCTCGCCGGGGCCTTCCTGCTGCTGCGGGCCTTTTCCTCAGGGGCTGCGGCGCTCACCGGTGTTGAGGCCATCAGCAACGGCGTGCCGAATTTCCGCAAGCCCAAAAGCAAGAATGCAGCCAGCACGCTGCTCTTGCTCGGCGGCATAGCAGCCTCCATGCTGGCCGGGATTCTGTACCTTGCCAACGCCACCAAAGTACACATTGTCCTGGACCCTGCCCGGGAGTTCCTGGTGGACGGCAAACCCCTGCCCGAGGACTACATCCAAACGCCTGCCATCAGCCAGATCGCAGACACCATTTTTGGCTCGGGTTCCATCCTTTTTTACGTCGTGGTTGCAGCTACGGGCGTCATCCTCGTCTTTGCCTCCAACACCGCCTTCAACGGCTTCCCCGTGCTCGGCTCCATCCTCGCGCAGGACGGATACCTGCCACGCCAGCTCCGTACCCGCGGTGACCGCCTTGCCTTCAGCAACGGCGTCCTGGCGCTGGCCGCCGGAGCCCTGGTCCTGATCCTTGCCTTCAACGCCGATGTCACCAAGCTGATCCAGCTCTACATTGTGGGTGTCTTCATTTCCTTCACGGCCAGCCAGTTGGGGATGATCCGCCACTGGGGACGTGAGCTCAAACTTGCCAGGGACAAGGCTGTCCGCCGCCGCATCTTCAAGTCGCGCACCATCAACATGCTGGGCTTCGGCATGACCGCCCTGGTCCTGGTGATCGTCCTGATTACCAAGTTTGAGCAAGGCGCTTGGATTGCCCTGCTGGCCATGTTTGTCCTCTTCCTCATCATGTGGAGCATCCGGGCCCACTATGACAACGTGGCCAGGGAACTGGCCGTGGACGAGGACTCGTCCCCCCGCGCATTGCCCACCCGTGTCCATGCGGTGATCCTTGTTTCGCATGTCCGCAAACCTGTCCTGAGGGCTTTGGCCTATGCCAGGGCGTCGAGGCCCTCACGCCTTGATGCAATTACCGTGGACATCAACACCGAGGAGACCGAGCACACCGTCAGGGACTGGGAAAAGCTTGAAATTCCAGTACCGCTGACCGTCCTGGCCAGCCCTTACCGCGAGACCGTGACACCCATCATGGACTACATCAAGAACATGCGCCGCGACTCGCCGCGGGACCTGATCGTCGTCTACATTCCCGAGTACGTC
>NZ_JABMCX010000010.1 GCF_013179505.1 Paenarthrobacter sp. CM16
CCGGAAGCCCCAACTCCTTGTAGGCAGAGCCCGTGGCAAGGATCACCGCCGGCGCTTCGTGACTCTCTCCCGCACCGGTGACCACGCGCTTGAGGTGACCCTTGAGGTCAACCTCAGTGACGTCGTCGAATACTATCCGCGCGCCGAATTTTTCCGCCTGTTCCTGAAGGCCGTCCATGAGCTCGGGCCCTTGGATCCCGCCCGGGAAGCCGGGGAAGTTCTCTACTTCCGTGGTGTTCATCAGGGCGCCGCCGGCGGTAACGGATCCGGCAAGAACCAAGGGGTTCAGCCCGGCGCGGGCGGCGTAGATCGCGGCCGTGTAGCCGGCAGGGCCGGACCCGATGATGATCAACTGTTCAGTGCTCACGATTTCTCCTTGGAAGGGTCAGGTAGCAGGCGTGGGTTACTGGGCGTCGGCGTGACGGGCGGGCAGCAGTTCGGTGATCAGGTTCTCGATGCGGGCCTTGATCTCATCGCGGATGGGACGGACGGCTTCAACACCTTGGCCAGCGGGATCTTCGAGGACCCAGTCCTCGTATCGCTTGCCGGGGAAGTAGGGGCACTCGTCGCCGCAGCCCATGGTGATCACTACATCGGACTCCTTGACTGCTTCGGTAGTCAGGATCTTGGGAATTTCAGCCGACATATCGATACCGACTTCCGACATGGCTTCCACCGCTGCAGGGTTGACCTTATCCGCGGGCTGCGAGCCGGCGGAGCGGACCTCGATGGCGCCTTTCGCGAGCGTTGTGAGGAAAGCTGCTGCCATCTGGGAGCGCCCTGCGTTGTGAACGCAAACGAACAGGACGGAGGGCTTCTTGGCGGTTTCGGTGCTCACAGGTTTCTCCTGATATCGGTGGGGCTGGTCTGGTGGGGATCATCCGCGCCAATGCCGCGATGAGTCAATATTGATGTTCATCGATGAATTGAGTATTGGTTAATACATTGATGATTGTCAATATAAGTGGGTTGCATGCCTACGCCGCATGCAGGCGGGGCGCGAGATCGTGAACGCGACGCGAAATGTCAGCGAAGGCCTCTTCGAACGCCTCCTCATTGTCGAGTCGAACCGGGTCAGGGATGGACCAGTGAATGCCGCGCAAGTCCGGCAATTCCTCATGGGCGTTATCGCACACCGTGACCACCAGATCCTCATCCCTCATCACTCGGTCTATCAGGCATGGCTTGACTCCATCAAGGTCCAAACCATGCCGGCGGGCGACGTCAACGGCCCCCGGCGCCACATGGTCCGCCGGATGAGTTCCCGCTGACACCGAAGGGATGTCGCTGGCAGTTCGCCACAAAGCCGTCGCCAACTGTGAGCGGGCACTGTTCCGGCTACAGACAAACAGAACCCGGCTGGCCCCATGCTCGCGGCCGGGAGTGAGGCCCTCCAGCGCCCCGGGAGCCAGGCGCACATAACTGCGCCGCCTGTCAGCTTCCGAACGATGCCGAACGGCCAATCCGGCGGCCTCCATGGACCGCAGGTGATGGGACAGCAGATTGGCGGGCATATCCAGTTCCACCTGCAATTCCGTGGGCGACATATCCCCCAACGTCAGAAGGTCCACGATGCGGAGCCGTGCAGGATCAGCCAGGGCCGCGTACTTGGCAGCACGCTCCAGGAGGCTTGAATTTCGCTCAATAGTCATTGATTCAATTTTGACTGAACTAACTTATTGCGTCAAGCTGTTTCCCATGACTACTCATCCGCCGGCATTGTGGCGCCGCGCGCTCGCCGAAGCGCTGGGGACCTGCCTCCTCGTTGCGATCGTTGTGGGCTCCGGTATTGCAGCGCAGCAGCTCTCCCCCGACGATGTCGGCCTGCAACTGCTACAAAACAGCACTGCCACGGTGCTCGGGCTGACAGTCCTCATCCTGATCTTTGGACCCATCAGCGGCGCCCATTTCAATCCGGCAGTTTCCCTGGTGGACTGGATTCTGGGCCGAAGGGCCGGTGGCGGGCTGTCCGTGAAGGAACTGTGCACGTACATCGCCTCGCAGACTGCTGGGGCGATCGGCGGCAGCGTCCTGGCCAACACCATGTTTGAGGTGGGCACGTCAATCTCCGGCAAAGAACGTGCAACTGCCGGCCACTTGATGGCCGAGGTCGTGGCCACAGCCGGACTTATCCTGCTGATCTTCTCCCTTGCTGCCACCAAACGCAGCTCCTTGGCAGCCCCTGCGGTGGGCGCGTACATCGGTGCGGCATACTGGTTCACGTCCTCCACGTCCTTCGCGAACCCCGCGGTGACTGTGGGCCGGATCTTCAGCGACACTTTCGCCGGCATCGCACCAGGCTCCGTCCCGGGGTTTGTCCTCGCGCAACTGATCGGCGCCGCCGTTGGGCTTGGCCTTCTGGCGGCCCTCTTTCCCAGGGATGCGCGCACGGGGAATGATGTCGTCGTGCCGCACGCAGCGAACAACCGGGGGTGACCTACCCTTGGTCCGGGGGGAACGTTGACATGAAGAAGAACTCAAGCCAAGGACCGGCCTGGATCTTCCCTGTTGGGATGATCGTGGTTGTTGTTGCGGTTTTCGCATGGATGGCCCGCAGCGTCCTGCCCGGGGCTTCAATGGTCTTTGTCTTGGGGGCGCTGTACACGGCGCTGCTGTTCCGGCAGGTTCCGCAGGCTTCCCGAGCCTCCATGGTGATGATCCTGGCACTTCCGCTCACCTTCTACTCGTGGCTCTCCGTCGAAGACAACCTGGGGATACCTGCAGCGGCATCATGGGGTCTCGGGTTCATTGCAGGGGCAACGGGAAGCGGATACCCGTGGTCAAGGAAGAAACCGCGGACCACGGCCCCGAAGAAGACCAAAAGCAACGCGAAAGACGTCAAGGAGGCTGTTGGAAGCCGCCGCCTCTTGCTGACCAATGCAGCCTGCGTGACTGTCCTCATTGCAGGCGGGCTCTCCCACCTGGCCTTCCAGAGCCCGACGGCGGCAGTGGCCGCCGTTTTGGCCGGCGCCTTGATCTGCGGTTGGGCCTTGTTCCGTTTTCCGCCGTCAGCGCCGGCCCGAAACGCACTGGTCCTCGTCATCCCGGTGGAGTTCTTTTTACTGGCATTCCTGGGCGGGAATACCAGTCAGCCCGCCCTTCCGTTCGTGTGGACGTATGGCGCCCTGGCCGGCATCCTCCTGGGTGGGCATTATTGGAACGGCCTGCCTCAGGGCACACCCAGGCCACCGTTCAGCAGTGACATCAAGCGGCGACGAAAACGCAAAACAGTACGCCGGTCACGGGATAAGCAGAAGCCGGAAGTAGTCTCCGCAGACCACCACTGACTTGCAGCGGACTGGGGAGCCGGTGTCAGACTGCTGCTGGTTCCGCAGGGTCAAAATCATAGGCGGCGAGGCCGTCAATGCTGGTGCGGTTCTTGGTGATCCGATAGTCCGCACTACCGGCAATGCCCTTGCGTTCAAAGTACGGGCCCAACAGATCTCGGTGGCCCTCAAAGCTCATCAAGGGAACGCCCCACCCGCAGGAATCCGAAATGCGGTGGACGTCAACAACAATGACGGCCCTCGCACCGGGTTTCTCCTCGAAGCGCTGGGCCAGGGATTCAAAGTCGTGGTCGTAGCGGGTAATGACGCGCCCCGTGCCGTGGAGCCTGACAATATTCGGGCGTCCGTCAAAAGCACAGAACATCACAGTTATGCGGCCGTTCTCCCGCAAATGGGCTATCGTTTCACTCCCGCTGCCAGTGACATCAAGCCAAGCAAACGTATGCTCATCCAGGACGGCGAAGGTACCCGGGAGTCCCCTTGGGGACACATTGACGTGCCCCTCGCTGGACAGCGGAGCCGTCGCAACGAAAAAGACCACTTGTTGTTCAATGAATTTGCTCAGTCGCTCATCAATTGCCCCATATACCTTCATGGGGAACACGCTTCCATGAGCATGAGCACGCCTCAAAGCCCGTCTCAGGGACCGGTACGGCAAGTTGTACCGGCATACATTGATGACCGTCAATGTAGGCGCATAATAGGTACATGACCGCAACACCAACGCTCCAATCCGCCACAGCGGACGACTGCTGCGAACCCTCAATCCAGCCTGCCCTCGGCGCCGAGGATGCGAAGCGGAAGGCCATGGTCTTCAAGGCCCTCGCTGACCCCAATCGGCTGCGGCTTCTGTCCATGGTCAAAGCTGAAGCTTCGGGCGAATCCTGCGTGTGCGATCTCACCGAGCCCTTGGGCCTCGGCCAGCCAACGGTGTCCCACCACCTGAAAATCCTGGTGGATGCAGGCTTGCTGCACCGGGAAAAGCGCGGTACGTGGGCTTATTACTCCCTGGTCCCTGGCGCATTGGACGATGTTGCCGGCATGGTGGCAAAGCTGTGACGGCAGCACTGAGGGCCATGGAGCCGGGAGACTGGCCGGCCGTCAGGAAGATCTTCCAGGAAGGAATCGACACCGGCTTCGCGACGTTCGAATCATCCACACCGGAATGGGACGCCTTCAATAATTCCAGGTTGCCCGAGCACCGCTTCGTAGCAGTCAACAGCGTGGGCACCATTCTCGGCTGGACTGCAGTATCGCCCGTCTCCACCCGCGCGGCCTACTCAGGTGTCGTTGAGCATTCCATTTATGTGGCCGGCGCCGCCCGGGGCCAAGGCGTCGGGAAACTCCTTCTGCAAGCACTCGCCACTTCCACGGAGGCGCAGGGAATCTGGACCATCCAGTCCAGCATCTTCCCGGAGAACGAGGCCAGCCTCCGCCTCCATCAAGCTCAGGGATTCGCCATTGTCGGGCGACGGGAACGTATTGCTCGCGTGAGCACCGGACCCGCCGCCGGACAATGGCGCGACACCCTGCTGCTGGAGCGCCGCTCGCCAGTGATCAACTGACAGTTATCGGCCCACCGGAGCCTCTTCCTCCTTGCGGTGCCCAACAGAGGCGCCAGCCGAGGACTCGCGCGCCAGCTTGCTCGGCCACCAGATCTTGCTGCCGATGTCATACGCCAGTGCTGGAACCAGCAGTGAACGGACCAGTACGGTATCCAGCAGCACACCAAAGGCCACGATGAACGCCAACTGCACCAGGAACATGATGGGGATGACCCCAAGGGCAGCAAAGGTAGCGGCGAGGACCACACCTGCAGAGGTGATGACGCCGCCGGTAACGGCCAGTCCCCGCAGAATCCCCGGGCGGGTCCCGTGCTTCAGGGACTCCTCCCGGACACGACTCATCAGGAAGATGTTGTAGTCCACGCCGAGCGCCACAAGGAATACGAAACCGAACAGCGGCACCGTGGCGTCGGCCCCGGAGAATCCGAAGACTCCGTTGAAGACCCAGGCCGAGACACCCATGGCGGCGCCGTAGGAAAGAACCACGGACAGGACCAGCAGCACAGGAGCAACAACCGAGCGCAGCAGGAGCATCAGGATGAACAGGATGACCACCAGCACGATCGGGATGATGACTACCAAGTCGCGTTGCGCCGTGGTATTGGTATCCAGCGCTGTTGCCGTGACACCGCCTACCAAAGCATCGGAATCGACCTCCTTGACGGCCACCCGCAGCGACTTCACCGCCTCCTCAGCTTCGATTGAATCCGCAGCGGAGTTCAGCGTCGCATTGATCAGGACCCTGCCCTCACGGACAGCCGGGTCAGCGGGAGCGCCCGGAGCGCCGGTAATGGGTACGTTTCCGTCAGCCAACAGGTAGGCGTCGCCCACGCCGTCGGCTGCTTTGACCTTCTCCAGGACCTGCTGCGCGGAGCCTTCCGAGGCGACTACGACGGCGGGGCTGCCGCTGCCGGCGTCGAAATGGCGGGCCAGCGCTTCCTGGCCGTCCACGGCGTCGGAGGCGGAAAGAATGACGTCCGTTTGCGGAACTCCGTTGGCCTTCAATTGCATCAGGCCGGTCGAGGCCGCAAGGAGCAGCAGCACCGAAGCAACCCACACAACGCGCGGCCGCTTGGAAACCAGGCGGCCCGTGGCCCGCCACAGACCCTTCTGCCCCTCAAGTCCGGTGACAATCTCAGGTTCGCGTTCGTCGTCGGGCAGCAGTTTGGGCCGGAAGGGCCAGAAAGCGGCACGGCCAAGCAGCGCCATCAGAGCGGGCAAAAGCGTGAGTGCCGCGAACAAGGAGCAGAGGATGCCTGCCGCTGCCACTGGTCCAAGGGCTTTGTTGGAGTTCAGGTCCGAGAACAGCAGGCAGAGCAGCGCGATGATGACCGTGGCGCCGGAGGCCAGGATCGGCTCGAACGATGCCTTCCACGCCGTGATGACGGCCTGCGTGCGGTTGGTGGTGTGGGTCAGCGCTTCGCGGAATCGGGCCACGTACAGCAGTGCGTAGTCTGTGGCCGCACCAATGACCAGGATGGAGAGAATGCCTTGGCTTTGGCCGTTCAGCTGGATCCAGCCGGCCTTGGCCATGCCGAACACCAGCAGAATAGCTGCGCACAGCGCAAAGACAGAGGTGAACAGCACCGCCAGCGGCAGCACCACGGAGCGGTACACCAGCAGCAGGATCACGAATACGGCGCCCAGGGCCACCAGCAACAGGATGCCGTCGATCCCGCCGAACGCGTTGACGAGGTCTGCTGTCAATCCTGCGGGGCCTGTGACGAAGGCCTTCATGCCATCCGGGGCTCCCGGCTGAACTACGTCACGCAACTCCTGCACCTTCTCGCGGAGCTCGTCGGAGGACGCCATGGGGACGATGAACTGGACAGCTTTGCCGTCTTGCGAGGGGATAGGCCCGACGACGGCGCTCCCCAGCTTGAGCGCCTCAATCCCGGCTTTCAGCTGGGCTGCTTCGCCCAGCTGGGCCGGGGTGAATGCGGCATCGTTCTCGACGATGACCACGGCAGGGATCTCTTCGGAGTCCCGGAATTTGGCCTGCCAGTCGCCGGCTTCCGTGGCTTCGGCACCTGCCGGGAGGAATGAGGCTTGATCGTTGGAGGAGACCTCCTCAAGCCGTCCGAACGTGGGGCCGCCGATTCCTGCGATGCCAAGCCACGTGATGACCAGCACCACGGGTAACAGCCATCGCAGCCAGAACGGTACTTTCCGCGAGTTCATGGGTCCTTCTTCTGTGGGGATGCGTAGGGTCTTTCTTCCATCATAGATTATCTCTATGATGGAACTATTCCAAGGCCTTACGGAAATGAATGCCGGGTTCCCCCGCTGTGGGGAGTAATATCCGGAAGGCACTAATCACCAGGCAAACGCTGGCAGGAGGGCGGAGATGTCGGATACAGAACCCACGCGCCCCGAAAACGCGGCCGGTAGCCGCCCTGGCGGCCGCCCCGAAAACGCGGCACCCCAGGAACTGGTGCGGCTCCTCCAAGACTTCACGTTGGAAGCCAACCACTATGTGGATGCCGCAGGCGGCCGGAACGACATGCACCGCACGGACCTGAACGCACTGGCCGTGATCATGCGCCACACTGCTGCCGGCAAAGTAGTCACCCCAGGAGTCCTCCGCTCCGAGCTGCGGCTCAGCTCCCCCGCCACCACCGCCCTGGTGGATAGGTTGCACGCGAGCGGACACGTGGTTCGCGAACGCCTTGGCACGGACCGCCGGCAAGTCCAGCTCCAGATGACACCCAAGGCGTACCGGGACGGAAGCGCCATGTTCATGCCTCTCGCCATCCGGATGGGCAAGGCCATGGCCGCGTACAGCCCTGCGGAGCTGGAGCTTGTCACCCGCTTCATGACGGACATGGTGGAAGCCACCCTCGCTGCCCGCGAAGAGGCCGCTCAACCCGGCGCAACGCATTCCACCTAATTCCACCTTCCAAGTTGTAGCGTTTCCCTATGAACGCGCAGCAGCCTGAAGATGTCTATACCCACGGGCACCACGAGTCGGTTGTCCGGGCCCACGCCTCACGGACGGTCGAGAATTCGGCCGCGTTCGTCATCCCGCATCTCACGCCAGGAACATCAGTGCTCGACGTCGGGTGCGGACCAGGCAGTATCACGTGCGACTTCGCGGGGCTGGTGGCGCCAGGGCAGGTGATCGGATTGGACCGGTCAGCAGATATCGTCGCGCAAGCCACCGAGCTGGCCACCGAACGCGGCGTGGACAATGTCACCTTCCAGACCGGCAACATTTACGATCTCGACTTCGAGGACGAATCCTTCGACCTCGTCCACGCCCACCAGGTCCTGCAGCACCTGACCGACCCCGTCGCCGCCCTTCGCGAGATGCGCCGGGTAGCCAAACCCGGCGCGATCGTTGCCGTGCGGGACGCTGACTTCCACGGCATGAGCTGGTATCCGGAAGTGCCCGAACTGGACGATTGGATGGAGCTTTACCAGAAAATCGCCCGCCGCAACGGAGCAGAACCCGACGCCGGCCGCCGCCTGGTTTCGTGGGCCCAGCAGGCCGGTTTCACCCAGGTGGCACCCTCCAGCAGCAACTGGCTCTACGCCACCGCACAACAGCGCGCCTGGCAATCACGGGTATGGAGTGAACGCGTCCTGCACTCCGCGTTCGCTGAGCAGGCACTTGAGTACGGGTTCGCCAACGAGGCCGACCTCGCCAGGATCGCAGCTGGCTGGCATCGCTGGGGTGCTACCGATGACGGCTACTTCCTCATCCCCAACGGCGAAGTTATCGCCCGCGCGTAGTCCTCAAAAAAAAGTTTGCCCCACCATGTAGAAATACCCGCCGCTGTTCCGACCCATGAGTGAAAGCATCCACAAAGGGTGCTCCTCACAAGGAGTTTGAGATGAAATACATGATCATGATGTTCGGATCGGCCGAGGGCATGATGGAGACCGCCGATCCCGCATGGATCCAGGAAATGATCGGGTTCATGATCCAGATCGACAAGGACCTGACCGAGTCCGGCGAGATGGTGTTCAACGCCGGTTTGGCCGATGGCAGCACCGCGAAGCTGGTCAAGCAAACCCCCGATGGCGTCATCACCACGGACGGGCCATACGCCGAATCCAAGGAATCGCTGGTTGGATATTGGGTGGTTGACGTGGCCAGCGAGGAACGTGCCGTCGAAATTTGTTCAAGCATCGTGAAGTACGCCCAGGTGGTCGAGCTCCGCGAAGTTCAGCAAGCTCCGCCGCAGGAAGCCCTCCCGGAGGTCTAACTGGGTTCCGCGCCGGACACGCGAATCGAGGACCTGCTGCGCACCTTGGCGCCGCAGGTCCTCGGCGTGCTGGCACGGACGCATGGACAGTTCGATGCCTGTGAAGATGCCGTCCAGGAAGCACTCCTGGAGGCCTCCTTGCAGTGGCCTTCCAGATTTCCGGACAACCCACGGGCGTGGCTGATGGCGGTCGCTTCCCGCCGGCTGGTGGATATGTGGCGCAGTGATAGCGCCCGACGCGCCCGCGAAGAACGAGTCGCGGCCATGGATCTCCAGGCGGGTTCGGTCCCGGAGGCGGACGACACCCTCACCCTGATGTTCCTCTGCTGCCACCCCGCGCTCTCCGCACCGTCACAACTGGCCTTAACGCTGCGCGCAGTCGGAGGACTCACGACGGCGGAAATCGCCTCTGCCTTCCTGGTCCCCGAAGCCACCATGGGACAGCGCATCAGCCGCGCGAAACAGGCGATCCAGAAGGAGGGAGCCACATTCAGCATGCCGCCGGTTTCCGAGCGCAAGGCAAGGCTCGGTGTCGTACTTCACGTCCTGTACCTGATCTTCAACGAAGGCTACGCGGCAAGCTCGGGCGCGTCCCTTCAGCGCGAAGAGCTCACCACGGAAGCCATCCGGGTGACGCGCCTGCTGGTGGCCGTTGCACCCCGGGAACTCGAGGCGACCGGCCTGCTGGCGCTGATGCTGCTGACTGATTCGAGGCGGGCAGCCCGTGCCTTGCCGGACGGAACACCGGTGCCGCTGGCGGAACAGGATCGAAGCTTGTGGAATCGGCAGCAGATTCAGGAGGGCATCGCCCTGCTGTCCTCCGTCCTGGGACGCGGGGCAGCCGGACCGTATCAACTTCAGGCGGCCATCGCTGCCGTTCACGCGGAGGCCGCCTCTGACAAAGAGACCGATTGGCCACAGATCCTTGCCCTGTACACAGTCCTCGAAGCCGTCTCACCCAGTCCCGTGGTCAGGCTTAATCGAGCGGTAGCTGTGGCAATGGTGCAGGGTCCGGCCGCCGGACTGGAAATGCTGGCCGGACTGGACTTGGCGCTTGGCCGGACCCACCGCTTGGACGCAGTACGGGGCCATTTACTGGAAATGTGCGGCTCCTACGCGGAAGCCCGCGCAGCGTACCTTTCCGCCGCCAAAAAGACCGGAAGCCTGCCCGAACGTAGGTACTTAATGGGAAAAGTAGGGCGAATGGACGGGCATTAAACCCATATAGTCGAATCCATGGAACAACGCATACTTGGCAAGACCGGCCGGTCCGTCTCCACCGTCGGACTGGGAACCTGGCAACTCGGAGCCGACTGGGGTTCCGTCACTGAAGAGGACGCCTTTGCCGTCCTGGAAGCCTCGGTGGAAGGCGGCGTCAACTTCTTCGACACCGCCGACGTATACGGAGATGGCCGCAGTGAGCAGTTCATTGGCCGTTTCCTCCGCTCCCATCCGGACCTGGACATCACGGTTGCCACCAAAATGGGCCGCCGCGTGGACCAACGGCACGAGAACTACACCCTGGAGAACTTCCGGGCGTGGACCGACCGCTCCCGGCGCAACCTGCAGCAGGACACCCTGGACCTCGTCCAGTTGCACTGCCCTCCCACCTCCGTCTACAGCAGCGACGAAGTCTACGATGCCCTGGATACCCTGGTCAGCGAAGGCTCCATCCGCAATTACGGGGTCAGCGTCGAGCGCACGGATGAAGCCCTGGAAGCCATCAAGCGCGGGAACACGGCCTCCGTGCAGATCATCCTCAACGCCTTCCGCCTCAAGCCCCTCGACGACGTACTGCCCGCAGCGAAGGAAGCCGGCGTCGGCATCATCGCCCGGGTCCCGTTGGCCTCCGGCCTGCTGTCCGGGAAGTACACTCCGGACACCGAATTCCCGGAGAACGATCACCGTAACTACAACCGCGATGGCTCCTCCTTCGACGTCGGAGAGACGTTCTCCGGCGTCGATTTCGCAACCGGCGTCAAGGCTGCGCAGGAGTTCAGCGGATTAGTGCCCGACGGCGTCAGCACCGCCCAGGCTGCCCTCGCCTGGGTCATCGCCCAGGACGGTGTCACCTCGGTCATTCCCGGAGCGCGATCCGCTTCGCAGGCTGCGGCAAATGCCGAGGCCGGTGGACTGCAATCCGTCGGGGAAGGCCTGGCCGAGGGAGTGCGGGACATCTACGACCGCTACTTCCGCGAAGCGATCCACCCGCGCTGGTAGCTGACGGGGCCGCCGTCGGGCCTCTTAGCCCGACAGCGTTAGTGCCCGACGGCGTTTGGCGCCCGACGGCGCTTTGACCCGACGGCGTTACCAGCCGCTGCGCGTCGGCGTATGTCCCTTCCTGGCTTCTTCGGGCATGGCCATCTCAGCCCGCAATCCGAGGAGCCGGATGGGACGGTCCGGCTCCATTTTCGCCGTGAGATCCAGGGCTTGGGTGAGGACTTGGTCTTTGTCGAAAGTCTCCGGAATTTTCCTCGCGTAGGTTTTGGTGAAGAACGGCGCATAGCGGACTTTCAAGGTCAGCCCCACCACCGGACGCCCCTCCGCAGCTACGTCCTCCAGGACTCGGGCGGTCAACTCCTTGATGGCGTCACTGATCTGGGCGGGCTCGGTCAGGTCCTGCTGGAAGGTGGTCTCGCGGCCATGTGCCCGGGCGACCCATGGAGTGTCGTCCACTTCGCTGGCACCTTCCCCGCGTCCTAACTGCGCATACCAAGGGCCCATCTTCGGGCCGAACTCCGTGACGAGGTCCTGCGGCTCCGTGGCGGCGAGCTCAGCCACAGTGGTGATGCCGTGCTTCGCAAGCCGCTGCGACACTTTCGGTCCGACGCCCCACAGTTCCTTGGTGGGCTTGGCTCCCATGATGTCGAGCCAGTTCTCCTTGGTCAGGGTGAAGATGCCGGCCGGCTTGCCGAAATCCGTCGCGTTCTTGGCCCGGACCAACGTGTCGCCGATGCCCACGCTGCAGTGCAATTGGGTTTGCTCGAGGACTGCGGCTTGGATCTGCTTCGCGTACGCCACCGGGTCATCGGTTTCGACTCCCACGAAGGCTTCATCCCAACCCAGCACCTGGACCGTGGCACCGGGCTGTGAGCGCAGGGTGGTCATCACTACCTCCGAGGCCGCGAGATACGCCTCCTGGTCGACCGGCAGGATGATGGCGTCCGGTACCTTCCGGGCCGCAATCCGCAGCGGCATTCCGGAGCCGACGCCGAACGCCCTGGCTTCGTAAGAGGCCGTGGACACAACAGCGCGTTCCGTGGGATCTCCCCTGCCGCCCACGATGATCGGTTTTCCGGCCAGTTCAGGCCGGCGGAGGACCTCGACCGCAGCAATGAACTGATCGAGATCAACGTGGAGTACCCAGGGGATTCCGCTCACGGCACCAGTTTGCCCTACGTCCTGGCTGTGGCAGTACGGCCACCACCTACTTTGGTTTTGTTGAGCGGGGGAATCAACCAATTCCGGGTGCATTCCGCCTCGTGGGCCGCCAAAGAGGGTGGTGAAGCAACACGTCCTGAGCACCCGTCGTCATGAAACCACCACCTTAGACACGAATAAGAGAAGGGACGTCCATCCTCGACCAAAGGACTTAGCAATCGTGAGCGACCAAATTGAATAGTGCCGAAGTCGAAATAGCTGGGACCTTGGCTATAATTTATATATCCATACTTGGATTACTGGCCTTAATGGGTTTTGTCATCGGGGCAACTCAGAGTCTTGTTTTGCAGGCGCCGACCACCAACGATGCTTGGAAATTTTATCCCGCCCTTAAACGGAGATGGCAGGACGATGTTTCCGGCTTCTTGCCAGATCTGGCCGCGGATAGACGCCGACTGGTCTTGGACTTAAAAACCAATAGGTCCTTGGCACCAACAGTCACGGCTGGAGGCTTCGCCAGCCTGCTGGCATTCATTTGGTTGTTGACCATTTGCTCACAAATTGAGCGTCTAACGCCCATGTGGGTTTTCGCACTCCCCTGCTTGGGCTCGCTCTATCTTGGCACCCTGATTTCTGGACTTGCCTACTGGATCCAGATGATCTCATCACGTCGGCGGCACCTCCTTCAGACAGCGGTGGACTTGATGAAACACGCAAGAGTCTTTGGCCCTGCATCATCCTCAAACTCCAAAGAGTACTTGGCGGTCTCAGGCCAAAGATTCCTTCGCGCGGCAGCTCGTCTGGGTATCCCAGCGACAACAGAAACCTCAGAGCAGCTACCTCCATTCTCAGCAGGAGACGGCCCCTTTCGCCCAGGACGGTCAGGAGGCAACTGATTCCGCAGGTGGAAACGCTCCTGCGAGCGACCTACAGCGGGGATTTTGCAACGAGCACCGGCCGGGGCCCCACGACGATACTTTCGAGCAAGTCCAGGGAGCGACTGGCAAAGTGGTCGTCTCCAGCCCTTATTGTGACCCTCGTTGCAGCCTTACTCCCTTGGGGACTGGAGAACTTCCCGCTCCAGCCTTGAGTTGTACGGCCACCACCTACTTTGGTTATGTTGAGCGGGGGAATCAACCAATTCCGGGTGCATTCCGCCTCGTAGGCCGCCAAAGAGGGTGGTGAAGCAACACGTCCTGAGCACCCGTCCCGCGGGCCTAAGCTGAGGTGTGCAGTTTTCACTTTGGCTGGCCCTGGTTGGCGCCGGCACCCTGATCAGTTTCACTCCCGGCGCCGGAGCCATCTTCACCATGAGCAATTCGCTCAACTCCGGCTTCCGACGCTCCATCTGGGGCATCCTGGGTCAGCAGGTGGCTCTGGTCATCCACATCGTCATCGTCGCTTTGGGCGTTGGCGTACTGGTTTCCAGCTCTCCGGTGATCTTCAACGTCATCCGCTATGCCGGGGCCGCGTATCTGGTGTACTTGGGGATCCGGCAGTTCCTGCGCAAGCCGGACCTGGACGAGGAAGAAGTCGCGGAAAAGAAGAACGAGTCCGCCTTGTCCATGTTCCAGCGCGGCATCTGGGTTAACCTGCTCAACCCGAAGGCCATTGTTTTTTTCCTGGCCTTCATGCCCCAGTTCATCCGCCCGGACCAGCCGCTGCTTCAGCAATACGCGGTGCTGACTATCACGGTCATCATTATCGACGTCCTGGTGATGTGGTTCTTCTTCGCTTTCGCAGCGCGATCTTTCCAGCGATTCACCCACGATGTTCGCGGTCAGCAGGTCCTCAACCGGGTCTTCGGTTGCCTGTTTGTCCTGGTGGGCATCCTGCTCGCAGTCATTCACTAGGCCGTCAAACCAGCCCAGCGACCAGCCTGCCCCGGTGCTACCGTCGAGTGCATGGAACCGGACTGGATCGAACACCGACGCTCGGACGACGGCGAGCACGTCGGCTGGATGAAGCCCGTGGATGATGGCTTCGTGGCCATGGACCTGCTGGGCCGGGCTCGGACTGAGATTGTGGACTGGTTCAGTGCCGAGGAAACCCTGGACGAGCTCGGGCTGCGTTACCTCGCCGACCCGCACGAGTTACTGCTCGACGACGGCGCTTGGCTGCGGGTGCGGATCGCGGAAGTGACTCCGTCCCTGGTGCGGGTGAAGAAGGAAGACTGGGGAGACATGACCGCTCCGCAGGTCTACTTCACCGTGCCCAACCCGGTTTCCGAAAAGCAGCTTCGCCCGCTGTCACCTAGCTAGGTGACAGCTAGCTAGGTGACAGCCAGCTGGCTGACGTAGATCCCCGAACCACCAGCGAGCTTTCCAGTGTCACATGCGGCTCTGCCAGAGCAACGCCTTCCATCAGTCCCCGCAGTTGTTCCCCCGCTTTGCGTCCCAAGGGCGTCGCCGGCAGGTGGACGCTGGTGAGGCTGGGATTGCTCGTGGCCGAGTACGGCAGATCATCGAAGCCCGCCACCGCCAGCTCCTCAGGGATCCGGACACCCTCCACGCGGGCTTCCTGCAGCACTCCGTAGGCATGGGTGTCGGTTCCGCAGACGACGGCGGTCACCCCCTCGCGCTGCCACTCCGGCCAGGCTTCGGCGAACGCGGCAGCGGCAGCACCGACGTCGATCGGGGTGCTGATGACATGGCCAGGATCCACTGAAAGTCCGCACGCAGCAGCCTCCGCCAAGAAGGCTTCGCGCCGCAAATGGAACGTGGTTGTGCCAGTGACGCCATCCACATACGCGGCCCGCGTGTGGCCGGAAGCAGCCAGATGCCGGGCCAGCTCGCGGGCACCCTGGGCAACGTCAAGGTTCACCGAGGGCGCATAGGACTCTAGGCCCGGAGCGTCCAGAAGCACAAGGGGCCCGGCTGCGGACAGGTCCTCGAGGAATTCTGCGCTGGGCGCCCCCACCAGCAAACCGGCGGGACGGAGTGCCAATAGTTTGCGCACGTCGGAAGCCTGTGGCGATTCTCCGGCGTCGGTCACCGAGAGCAACAACTGATACTGGGAGCCCAAGGACTCGCGCACTCCGGCGATCACGTTGGCAAAGAAGGGGTTGGACACATCCGGCGTCACCAGTATGACAATTGAGCTGACACCGCGGGCCAGGGAACTGCCGATGCTGTCCACCACATAACCGAGTTCGGCGATGGCTGAGCGGACCCGGGAAATGTTGTCCTCCGACACCCGTCCCTGGGTTTTCCCATTCGCCACCAGTGAGACGGTCGCCGTCGAAACGCCTGCCCGGGCAGCCACCATCGCGGCCGTCACACGAGGCGAACGGGGCGCGCGGCCTTGGCGCCGATCCGGGGATTCCATGCATCGATCGTAGCGTCCATAAGGGGCCCTGACCTGCGAGAAGGCATCAAGCGCTTGACGTCCCAGCAACAGCGACACGCCCGCGGCTACGTTAAGCGTTTGACGTAGCCCGCAAACGAGTGCCAGAATTCCCCTGAATGCTTAGCGCCCTGCCCCGGGCAAGTTCCAGGCAGGCCCCAATGACGTGGAGAGAAACGTGGACCCCAACACCATGACACCGGCACGCAAGAAGATCATTCTTGACTGTGACCCTGGCCATGACGACGCCGTGGCATTGCTGCTGGCGCACGGCAACCCGGACATTGAACTTCTGGCCGTGACAACGGTCGTGGGAAACCAGACCCTGGAAAAGGTCACCCGGAACGCCCTTTCGGTGGCCACCATTGCGGGCATCACCGGTGTCCCCTTCGCTGCCGGCTGCGACCGCCCCCTGGTACGCACCATCGAAACCGCCCCAAGCATCCATGGTGATTCCGGCATGGACGGCCCGGAACAGCCCGAGTCTGCCATCGAGCTGGACCCGCGCCACGCCGTCGACCTCATCATTGAAACGGTCATGGCGCACGAGCCGGGAACGGTCACCTTGGTTCCCACCGCGGGCCTGACCAACATTGCGATGGCAGCCCGCAAGGAGCCACGGATCGTGGAGCGCGTGAAGGAAGTCGTGCTCATGGGCGGCGGCTACCACGTGGGCAACTGGAGCGCCGTGGCGGAGTTCAACATCATCATCGACCCCGAAGCCGCGCACATCGTCTTCAACGAAAAGTGGCCAGTGGTGATGGTTGGCCTGGACCTCACGCACCAGGCGCTGGCCACGGACGAGGTGGTGGACCGCATCGCGAAGATCGGAACCAAGCCCGCCAAGTTCGTCATGGAACTCATGGACTTCTTCCAGAAGACCTACAAGGACGCCCAGGGATTCGACTTCCCGCCGGTCCATGACCCCTGCGCCGTGGCCTACGTGATCGACCCCACCGTCATGACCACCCGCAAAGTCCCCGTGGACATCGAACTCCAGGGCAAGCTCACCCTCGGCATGACCGTAGCTGACTTCCGCGCCCCCGCCCCGGACGACTGCCACACCTCCGTCGCCGTGGACCTGGACCACAAGAAGTTCTGGGACCTGGTCACCGACGCGATCGAACGGATCGGCGAACCAACGCACGACGCCGGTGCTGCCGCCACCGCGGCGGGCCGCCCAACCGACGTCGAAGTCAGTGCCACCGCCGAGGCCATCCTGGCAGGAGAAGCCAAGTAATGTCCTCCCCCGCAACTGAATCCAAGTCCACCCACGGCAACGTCACCGCCCTCATGGTTGCGTTGCTGGCAGCGTGTGTGGCGTTCCAGCTCAACGCGTCCATGCTCAGCCCGGCCCTGGTCACCATGGGCAACGAACTCAACACGGACCAAGCCACCATCGGCCTGTCCCAGACGTGGTTCTTCACCGCAGCTGCCCTCTTCTCCCTCTTCCTCCCCCGCCTGAGCGACATTGTGGGCCGCAAGAAGATCCTCGTCGGCATGATGCTCCTCATGGCAGTGGGCTCTGTCATCGCAGCAATGGCCCCTGACGTTACGTGGCTCTTCGTGGGCCGCATCATCCAGGGCGTCAGCGGTCCCACGGTTCCGCTCTGCCTGATCATGCTCCGCTCCGCTGTGACCAACCCCCGCAAGTACGGCACCCTCATGGGCCTCATCACGGCAGTCAACGGCGGCGTGGCCGGCGTGGACTCGTTTGTTGGCGGTTACTTCGCTGAGAACTTCGGCTTCCGCAGCATTTTCTGGCTCATGGTTGCCTTGGCCCTGATCGCCACCGTCCTGATCGCCGTCCTCGCCGGCGAGAGCAAGCCCGCTGCCGGCACCACCATGGACTGGCTGGGCGTGTTCTGCATTGTCATCGCCGTTGGCGCCTTGCTGACCGCCCTGAACGAGGGCGCCAAACTGGCCACAGCCTTCGACGCCGGAACCCTGACCCTCGCGCTCGTGCTCACGGTGATTGCCGTCGTCGCGTTCTTTGCGTTCTGGACTGTTGAGAAGCGCGCCAAGCAGCCCATGGTGGAGACATTGCACCTGCGCCAGCGCTCCACGTGGGCTCCGCTGCTGACCACCACGCTGACCATGACCGGTATTTTCGCGGTCATCAACGGCATTGTTCCCGCTTATGTGCAGGCAGCTGATCCTGGCTTTGGCGTCGGTCCTACGGAGATGTCGCTGATCATCCTGACCCCGTACGCCCTTCTTGGTTGGCTCTTCGGTCCCATCAGCGGCCGCCTGGCACCTGTCCTGGGCTACACCAAGGTCCTGCGCATCGGCTTGATCGGCAGCCTGGTGGCCTTGGCGATCATTGCGTTCTTTGGCCTCAACAACCTGCCCATGATGATCGTGGGAACGGCCTTGCTGGGCATCATGTACGCCGGTACGGTCAACATCATGCTGAACGGACTGGGCGTGGTTCTCTCGCCGCAGGGCAACCCCGGTTTCCTTCCGGGCATGAACGCCGGCGCCTTCAACCTCGGCGCCGGGCTGAGCTTCCTGGTCCTTCCGGCAGTCCTGGTGGCCACGGCTTCGCTCAATGACGCCAAGGCTTCTTACCTGACCGTTGTGGTGGTGGGCCTTGTCATCACATTCGCCGCCTTCGCGGCCTCACTCCTGATTCCCAAGCCTGTGGACGCCGAAGTGACCGAGGACCAGAAGGTGACCGCATGACCAGCGCACCCAAGGCGGGAATCGTCGTCGTCGGCTCCCTCAACGCAGACCTCACCATCTACTGCGACCGTCTCCCCCAACCCGGCGAGACAGTTAACGGCAACGGTTTCGCGGTGAATCCCGGCGGAAAGAGCGCCAACCAGGCGGTGGCTGCCAGCAAACTCGGCGGGCAGGTCACCCTGATTGGCGCCGTGGGTGAGGACCCCAACGGCACCATGCTCCTTGAATCAACAGCAAACGCCGGAGTGGATGTGTCGCGCGTCCTGCGTACGGAGGTTGCAACCGGGGTTGCCGTCATTTCCGTGGACTCCAGTGGCGAGAACAGCATCATCATTTCCGCCGGCGCCAACGGGACACTCAGGCCCGCGGACGTCACACCGGACGCTTTCCGGGACGCCGCTGTGGTGTGCCTCTGCCTGGAGGTGGGGATCGATACTGTGATCGCCGCAGCCCAAGCAGGGCACGACGCCGGCGCAACGGTTCTGCTCAACCTCTCGCCTTACGCCGAGGTGCCGGAGCGTTTGGCCGGGTTGAGCGATGTGCTTTTGGTGAACGCGCACGAGGCTTCGCTGTTTCTTGGCGCCGAAGCGGACATTCCTGACGCCAGCTCGGAGGCCGAGGCGTGGGAGCCGGTCAGGAGCCAGTTCGCGGACCGTGGCCTGCAACGGGTCCTGGTGACGCTCGGCGCCCAGGGTTCAGTGGTCCTGGATTCGTTGGCACGTGGCGCTGAAGAGCAGATCACCCGCATCGCACCCACACGCGTTTCTGCGGTTGACACTACGGGTGCCGGCGATGCTTTCACCGGTGCCGTGGCTGCGCGTTTGGCTGCCGGTGATTCACTCGCTGCCGCCGCTTCCTTCGCCTCGGTGGCCGCCGCGTTGGCTGCAACGAAGAAGGGGACGCAGGCCGTGTACCCCACCATCGCCGACGTCGAGCATCTGCGGGACGCTTAGTCCCAGCCCGGCACCCAACTGGGTAACAGTAAACGTTCCACTGAGGCCTCGGTGGAGCATTTGCTGTTACCTACTTGGGTTAAGCGGAGGTGCGGGCCGTCCGCCGTGCTGAGCGCTCCACTGCCTTGCGGGAGAGGACACCGTGGCCGGCCATGAGCCGGGGAACCACCACGTAAACAGCAGCAGGAACCACCAGTGCTGTGAGCAACAAGGCCCGGAGGACCGGGTGGAGAGGCTCCATGATGGGGCCCAGGAGCAGCATGCCGATGGACACCAGCGGGAAAATGGCGAGCCAGGTAATGAGCGCCCGCATGTGAATGGAGGGTCCCAACGGGCGGGAAGGAGCTGCGGGTTCGACGGCGGCTTGGGAGGTTGTTTGAGTGGTCATGGCATTCTCCAACTAAACGGTTGCTTTTGGGCTTGTGTTCACCATAACCCCGGCGGCAAGCAATTACAACCACCTGGTTGGAAACTGGTAATATGACCGTATGGCGTGGGACACAGAGCGAACCAAAGGGCTGCTGCTTGAGGCAGCAACATCCGAGTTTTGCGCGCGTGGACTGGCCGGTGCCCGCATTGACCGCATCGCGGCAGAAGCCGGCGTCAACAAGGAACGGATCTACCAGTACTTCGGCAACAAGAACGCCCTGTTCGACGCCGTGATCGTCACCGCCCTGAGTTCACTCATGGATGAGGTCCCCATCGAGGGCAGCGGCCCCGAGGCCATGGCGGACTACGCGGGCCGGCTCTTCGACCACCACCAGAAGGATGCCACGGCACCACGGCTCCTGTTCTGGGAAGGACTGGAGCGAGGCACCGAAGTTGTCGGGCTGCCCAAGCGGATGGCCAATTGCGCCTCCAAGGTCAACAGCACCATCGCCGCACTGCCTGGCGTCTCACGTGAAGACGCCGGTGATCTCCTGATTACGATCGTCAGCCTGTGCGACGCCGCTCCGGTACTCCCCGCACTGGACGGACTTATGGCCGGCAATGACCCCGGCCGCACCGAAAGGCGACGCGCCGCCGTCGTACGCACCGTTTTCCTGGCCGCCGCAGCGCTGGCTGCCGAGGCAACGGAAGCCGCTCCCGCCTAGCGCGTGCATACACCCCACGCCTGCGCGTGACAGCTTTGACAGGAAAAGTGACTCCGTTGTGAAGTTGCCCCTAGCCAAGAGGGGGCGCCATGAATCATGCTTGCTGCATGTACTCAACGACGAGCCCATACCGCATCATCACGGTCTGCACGGGAAACATCTGCCGCTCGCCCATGGCAGCGCTCATGCTGACGGAAGCCTTCGCCGCGGAAGGGCTCGGCCAACTGGTGCGGGTGGACTCCGCCGGCACCACCGGGTACGAGGTGGGGCACCCGATCGACCCCCGCGCCGCCCGCGTCCTCACAGCACAGCACCTCGCTTCGGAAGACCACGTCGCCCGCGAGTGGCGGCGTGAATGGTATGCCGAACGGGACCTGATCCTTGCCCTGGACGTTGACCACTTCGGCTGGCTTCAGGAAGGAGCCCCGGAGCACGCTTCCCTTGAGAAGGTCCGGATGCTCCGCAGCTTCGATCCCCATATGCAGGGGCGTAGCTCCCTGGACCTCGGCATCGAGGACCCCTGGTATGGCGGACACACGGACTTCGACAACACCTTTACGCTCATCAAAGCCGCAATCCCCGGAATCGTGCAGTACGTCAAGGCAGCCATCAGCCGGGCCGAGACAACCGCAGGCCATGACCACCAGCAGGTAACCTCTATGACATGACCCCTGCACCTGTGATCATCGCTGTTGACGGCAGGTCCGGCGCAGGTAAAACCACGCTCGCCGTTGAACTGGCGGCACGGTTGCGGCAGCACCACAAAGTTTCGCTGTTCCATCTGGAGGACATCTATCCCGGCTGGAACGGCCTCTTGCCCGGCATCGAACGTTACGTCGGCACGGTCCTGACGCCGCTCAGTTCCGGCCAAGCGGCGGAATGGACCAGTTGGGACTGGGAAAAACATTACGACGGCGGTTTGAACGTCACGCTGCCCGCCGAAATCATCATTGTGGAAGGCGTAGGCGCTGCGGCCGATGCTGCCCGGCCCATGCTGGACGCTGTAGTGTGGGTGGAATCCCCCGGTGACGATCGCCGTCGTCGGGCGCTGACCCGTGACGGAAGCACCTACGAACCCTACTGGGACAGCTGGGCGGCCCAAGAGGATGAGTGGCTTGCCTCCGATGCTGTGATCAGCGCTGCCGACGTCCGGGTCCAGAACCTCGCGGACGGAAGTGCGCCGGACGACGTGCTGCGGGCCCTGATGTATTTGCCGCCCATTGCCTCGGTCTTGTCACCCGAACTCAGCGCGCGCCGAGGCCTCCAGCTACGCTCCGAACGCTTGGACGCGACGCCCGACGCTGCGCTGCTGTTCGAGTCCCTCTACGGCCGGTCCGCGAACGCGGTGTGGCTCGATTCCTCCAACGCCTCCGCAGTCGCCGGCCGTTCACAGGCCGCCGCGCGCAGCCGCTTCAGCATCCTGGCCGACGACGGCGGCACGTTCGGCCAGTCGGTGCTGCACCGCTCAGGAACTACCCGCGTGAGCGCCGGTTCCGCCTCCGTCAGTACCTCGGGCCAGTTCTTCCGCTGGCTCGATTCCGT
This sequence comes from Paenarthrobacter sp. CM16, assembly GCF_013179505.1. Taxonomy (GTDB): domain Bacteria; phylum Actinomycetota; class Actinomycetes; order Actinomycetales; family Micrococcaceae; genus Arthrobacter. The sequence goes on from NZ_JABMCX010000010.1 coordinate 22,064, forward strand.
CTGGGGCCGCCGGGCCGTCCGCGCACCCCGCGGCTATGACGGCCAGTTCACGCTGGGCTGGCTCGGCTACCTCGGCTACGAACTCAAGCGCGAAACCGGCGGCAACGACGTCCCCTCCCACACCCCCGATGCCGCCTTGCTCTTCGCCGGCCGGGCTGTGGTTCTGGATCATCGCGAAAAGACTGTCTGGTTGCTCGCCTTGGATGCGCCCGACGCCGGAGAGTGGTTACGCAAGGCCCGCGCCGCCGTCGAGGATGCCGCCGCTACGGTGAGAACCGCCCTTACCGGGACATCCGCAGCGGTTCCTGAATTCGTCAGCCGGGACAACGCGACGGACTACAAGCGCAAGATCGAGGACTCCCAACACCAGATCAGCGAAGGCAACTCCTACGAGATCTGCCTGACCACCATGCTGGAAGCACCTGCCGGGGATTTCGATCCCTGGGCGAGCTACCTGAACCTTCGACGCCGGAACCCGGCGCCGTTCGCCAGTTACCTTCGGTTCGGCGAACTGGTGGTCGCGAGTACCTCGCCGGAGCGATTCCTCCGCATACTGTCCGACGGCGGCATGCGCGCCGAGCCGATCAAGGGTACCCGGCGCCGTTCCTCCGACGCCTCAGAAGATGCTGCCCTGCGCCACGACCTTGAGACATCTCTGAAGGACCGCGCTGAGAACATCATGATCGTGGACCTGCTGCGCAACGACCTCAGCCATTTCGCCATTCCGGGTTCAGTGACTGTCAGCCGGCTATGCGCAATCGAGAGCTACGCCACGGTCCATCAAATGGTGAGCACCATTGACGCTCATCTTCGTCCGGGCGCTCCCCGGGCGGAAGCCCTGGCTGCAGCCTTTCCCGCCGGTTCCATGACGGGCGCGCCGAAGATCAGCTCCATGGACATCCTCGACCAACTCGAGTCCGGCCCACGGGGCATCTACTCCGGCGCCATCGGCTATTTCTCCCTGAACGCGGCCACGGACCTCGCCGTGGTGATCCGGACCCTGGTGGTAAACCCCGACGACGCCGGCGGGCGCACCCTGTCCCTTGGCGTGGGCGGAGCCATCACCTCGGATTCCCTTGCCGACGACGAGTACGAAGAAATCCGGACCAAGGCTTTCGGGGTGCTGTCCACGTTGGGCGCCGATTTCCCGGGCTGAGCCTTGGTCTGCTGTTGAGGACTACTGGAGCGTCGCGGTCAATCTGGCCACGTTATCCACATACTTGGCCAGCGGGGGTCTGTCCATCCAGTCTTCCAACATAAGCTCACGGGACACCTCGCGGTACGTGGACTCCACGGCCCGCATGAGGTTCACGGTTTCGGAACCCAGCAGCATCACCGAGACCTCCATGTTCAGGGAGAAGGAGCGCATGTCCATGTTGCTGGAACCGAGCACGGCCACCTCATCATCAATGGTGAAGTGCTTGGCGTGGAGGACGTATGGCGCCCGGTACAGATAGATGCGGACCCCGGCGTCCAGCAGGGCTTCGTAGTAGGAGCGCTGGGCGTGGTGGACCAGGAACTGATCCCCCTTTTCGGAGACGAAGAGCTCCACGGAGACTCCTCGCTGCGCTGCGGTGGTGATGGCGTAGAGCAGGGAGTCGTCCGGGACAAAGTAGGGGCTGCAGATGGAGATGGTGTGCTGTGCCGAATAGATCAGGGTGTTGAACAGACGGAGATTGTTTTCGGTGGCGAACCCCGGACCGCTCGGCACTACCTGGGCTGTAACGCGCCCAGGGGGCGGCTGGCTCGGCAGGCGCAACTGGTCTTCCAAGGACTCGTCGGTTTCGCTGAGCCAGTCCGTCGCAAACACCACATTGAGCGTGGCTACTATCGGTCCCTCAAGCCGGGACATGAGCTCCACCCATTTGCGCCCCACTTTGTGGTGCTTTGGGTTGTTATAGGAAGGCTCAATCAAGTTCTGCGAACCGGTGAACGCAACCAGTCCATCGATCACCATGATCTTGCGGTGGTTCCTCAGGTCCGGACGCCGCCATTGGCCATGGATCGGCAGGAGCGGAAGCATCCGCTTCCACTGGATCTTGCTTGCTTTGAGCCGGCGGATCAGGCGGCGGTATCCCTTAACCCGAAGTGTTCCGATGTGGTCGAAGAGGAGCCTGACAGTGACACCGCGCTCGGTCGCATTCTCCAGCTCGGTCAGAAGCTCGTCCGTGACCGAGTCGCTGCTCATGATGTAGAACTCGGCGTTGACGTAGTCCTTGGCTCCCCGGACAGCCTCGGCCATGGCTTTGATCGATTCCTCGTAACCGGGAATCAGCTCAACTTTGTTGCCGTCCACCATGGGCAGCGATCCGAGCCGGTGGTTCAGCTCCCCTGCGGACTTCACCCATTCCGGGCCGGAGTACACGCTGACCGGATCAGCGAGATCGGAGGTCACCGCGCGAACGCGTCGATTTACTTCTTCCTGCTGCTCACGCCTGCGTTTGGACAGTTTGAAGTTGCCGAAAAGGAGGAAGAGGACGAACCCCACGGATGGGATGAGGAACACAGCCAAGAGCCAGGCCATGGCGGTGGTGGGACGTCGGTTGCCGGGAATGATCCCCAGCAGCACAATGCGCATGATCACTTCCGCAATGGCCCACGCGCCTAATAACCAGGTCCACTCCTGGCCAAACGGAAAAGGAAACAGCACCTACAAACCCCCACGGTCCATGAATAGCAGTGACCACAGCCTATCCGGCAAAGTCATGCGACATCGCCCCGCACTAAGCTGGGACCATGACTTCACCTGCTCCCACGGTCCTGGTTTTCCTGGACCCCGCCTTCGAAAACGGACGAGTTGCCGACTCAAGCCAGCCGCAGCTCATGGCAACGGACCTTGGCGCTACCCGCGGCGACGGCGTCTTCGAGTCCCTGCTCGCCGTTCAAGGACGTCCCCGGAAGGTACAGGCCCACCTGAACCGGCTGAGCAGTTCAGCAGAAGCCCTGGACTTGGTGCTTCCCGGGCAGGACGCCTGGCGCCGCGCCATCGAGACCGCCATCACCGAATTCCGCGACGTCCACCCTGCTCCCACTCCGGAGGAGGACGAGGTTGTGGTCAAGCTGATCGTGACCCGCGGAGTTGAAGGTGCAGCCAGCCCCACCTGCTGGGTCCAGGCTTCGCCCTCACCGGCGGGCAGTCGCCGGCAGCGCGAGACGGGCATCGACGTCGTACTTTTGGACCGCGGCTTTGATACCGAAGCCGGCGAGCGCGCACCGTGGCTGCTGCTGGGCGCAAAGACGCTCTCATACGCCGTGAACATGGCGGCCCTGCGCTACGCCCACAAGCAGGGTGCCGACGATGCCATCTTCACCTCCACTGACGGCCGGGTCCTGGAGGGGCCCACGTCCACTGTGTTGCTGGCGCACCTTGAAACAGTCCACGACGGCGACGGTTCGGTCAGGACTGTTCGGCGCCTCATCACTCCCCAGCTGGACAGCGGCATCCTTCCGGGCACCTCGCAGGGTGCATTGTTCGCCGCAGCCAAGGCCGCTGGTTGGGAACTCGGTTATGGTCCCTTGGAGCCGCAGGACCTCTTCGACGCCGACGCTGTGTGGCTGATTTCCAGCATCCGGTTGATCGCCCCCGTGAACCACATCAACGGCAAGGAAATCGGCACGGTCGAGGTGCGCAAACAGCTCACTGCTGAACTGAATCAACTGTTTGCAGGGATCGAGTAGCCCACTCGCGGCAGCGGCCTCCGGTAATGGAGCTCCGCATGGAACCTAACAGATAACAAGTAGAGTAATCGCTCGCGTGACTCATTGATTAGGGAATCTTAGCCTCAGCCTTGAGGTTTTTGCGCGTTCAATCGCATTCCTTATCCTCCTTGAAATGGTCATTCGTCATGTGATGAATCTTGTTCTCGTGTTAGTTGGATCACGTCCGGCTGGTACTACTTCAGACTTTGCTGGCTAACTTCCCGGAGGGAATATGGGACTCAGCTCCCCCACAGAAGCCGAAGCATCGGCAACAGAGGCACAGTCCCGGACTGGTGCCTCACAAACAGGTCTTCGCCGGTCCATGGAGGCCCGGCACCTGGTCATGATCGCCATGGGCGGCGTTATCGGATCAGGCCTGTTCGTTAGTTCCGGATACACCATTGCCACAGCAGGCCCCTTGGGTGCCGTGCTGGCATTCCTCATCGGCGCCGTGGTGGTCTACCTGGTGATGGCCTGCCTCGGGGAGCTCGCTGTCGCGTTCCCCGTCTCAGGTGCCTTCCACATTTATGCCGCCCGCACCATCGGCCCTGCTACCGGCTTCGCCACCGCTTGGCTGTACTGGCTCTGTTGGGCCGTGGCGCTGGGCTCGGAATTTACCGCGGCCGGTCTCCTCATGCAGCGCTGGTTCCCTGGCGTTGACGTCTGGATCTGGTGCTTGATCTTCGCCAGCGTCCTGTTCACCCTGAATGCCATTTCATCGCGTGTCTTCGGCGAATCAGAGTTCTGGTTCGCGCTGATCAAGGTCGCCGCCGTCGTCGGCTTGATCATCCTCGGCGGCGCCGCGCTGGCGGGCTTCCACCCCCTTGCCGCGGGAGATTTCCCCTCCTTTGGCGAGAACTTCAGCACCCCGGACGGATTGTTCCCCAACGGTTTCACCGGAGTGTTCGTCACCTGCCTGGCGGTCTTCTACGCCTTCTCCGGCTCGGAACTGATCGGCGTTGCCGCGGGCGAAACCGCCAACCCCGGAGCCAACATCCCCAAGGCCATGAGGACCACGGTCATCCGGCTCATGATCTTCTTCGTCGGGGCGATCCTGGTCATCGCGGCCACCATCCCCTACGAAAAAGTCAGCGTGGACGAGAGCCCGTTCGTCACCGTTTTCTCGATGCTCGGTATCCCCTACGCCGCGGACATCATGAACTTCGTGATCATCACGGCGCTGCTCTCGGCAGGCAACTGCGGCCTCTTTTCCTGTGCCCGCATGCTCTTCTCGCTCGCCGATGAAGGCCACGCACCGCAGGTCTTCAAGAAGCTCACCAAGCGTGGCATCCCCATGGTTGCCCTCTGCGTGAGCATGCTTGGTGGTCTGGCCTCATTGATCAGCAGCGTTGTGGCACCGGCCACCGTCTACCTCGTGCTCGTCTCGGTAGCCGGCTTCGCCACCGTTGGTGTCTGGATGTCCATTGTGGCTTCGCATTTCATCTACCGGCGGACCTTCATCAAAAACGGTGGGGACCTCAGCACGCTTCCCTACAAGGCTCCTTTGTTCCCGCTGGTCCCGATCCTGGCCTTCGCGCTTTGCCTGGTGTCACTGATCGGTATCGCGTTCGATCCCAATCAGGTAGCGGCACTCCTCTTCGGCGTTCCCTTCGTGGGCGCCTGTTACGCCGTCTTCTACTTCAAGTACGGCCGACGCCGGTCGCTCAAGAAGGCAGTGGACGCTTAGGTCCCATTCCGGCCGCGGCCTCCTGACCTCTTTTCGGCACGGATCAGCCCTTGGGCAACCTTTCCTGGTTGCCCAAGGGCTGATCTCGTCTCAAAGAGGGTCAGGAACCTGCGCTGGCCGTGCCTCCACCACCGACTTTGCCGGCCAGACCTCCCCAACACGCCTACCAGAGGGTGTGTCTGGGGCCTTTGGGAGGCCAAAGTAGGTGGTGGCCGCACGCGGCCATGGTTCCGTGGAACTCACGACGACGGCACTCGCCGCGAATGCCCGGGCTTGGGTCTGGACCCAGAGCCTACTTTTTGGCCGCGCGGACCGGGTGCTCACTCAAAATGGAGAGGCGGTTGAAGGCATTGATTCCGATCGCGGCCATGCAGAGCACACTGATTTGCTCGTCGCTGTAGTGCCGGCGTGCCAGTTCGAAAAGCTCAGGGCTGGGCCGCGAAGAGCTCATGCGGGTTATTTGCTCCGCAATTTCCATGGCTACCACTTCAGCGGGATCAAAGAGCTGCACTTCCTTGTAAACGGCTACCAAGGACAACCGCTGTTCCGTTTCGCCATACTTCAGGGCCCGACGATGGTGGAGGTCCAGGCAGAAGGCACAGCCATTGATCTGCGAGCACAAGTAGTTGATGAGTTCGAGGGTGCGGCGCGAGATCCCCAGCCGGTCAGCTTCGTCTACAAGCTGCTGGGAATAGTGGCTCAAAGTCGCATAAAGATCCGGCTGCTGCTTGTCCAGATAGCCGGCCAGAGGTGGTTTTGTTTCCTGTTCAGGCATGGTTGGAGCCTAGCGCAAAGGGCCCCTGTAGCCTCCCGTGAAAGAGGGACCACCCCCAACCCGCGGGACCTGAAAGAGGGACCGCCCCAAACCCGCGGGACCTGAAAGAGGGACCGCCCCCAACCCGCGGGACGTGAAAGAGGGACCACCCCAAACCCGCGGGACGTGAAAGAGGGTTCTATTCGCGCGCGGCAGGGGCGTCGGCGGCGAGCCGGATGCCGTGCTCCGCCAGCCACACCGGGTTGAAGGCCTTGCTCAGGTAGTTGGTACCGGCGTCGGGCGCTATGGCCACCACCACGGAACCGTGAGGTGCGGCCCGGGCCACCCGGACAGCCGCTGCCACGGCCAGCCCGGACGACGGGCCAAGCGCAAGCCCTTCTTCATCAAGGAGCCGGTGAACGGTGGTGTAGACCTCGTCATTGGGGATGCGAAGGAAGCGGTCCACGATTGTGCGGTCGAAAGCCTTGGGCCACTCCGCTTCAGGCCAGGAGTTGCCCACGCCGTCCACCAGGATCTCGCCGGGATGCCCGCCGCTGTAGGCGGACCCGTAAGGATCGGCACCGACAACTTCCAAGTGCCCGACGGGCCGTGAATCGGCCACACGTTCCTTCAGGAAACGCCCGTTCCCGCTGATGGTCCCTCCAGTTCCGATGCCCGCGACGAAATGCGTAATCAGCCCACCAGTCTGCTCCCAGATTTCGGGTCCGGTGGTTTGGTAGTGCGCCAGGGGGTTGGCTGGGTTGTCGAACTGCATGGGACGCCAAGCACCGGGTGTCTCTGCGGTGATCCTGGCAGCCACGGCGCGGGCGTTCTCCGGCGATTCGGAGGTTGCGTTCCAGTCGGTCAGGATCACGCGGGCACCGTAATTGTGGAGCGCGGCGAGCTTCTCCTCGGAGATCGTATCGCCGGTCACCACCACCACCGGGTGCCCTGTCAGGTGCCCGATCAAGGCCAGGCCGATCCCCGTGTTGCCCGAGGTGCTCTCCACGATCGTGGCTCCAGGTTTCAGTTCCCCGGACCTCTCAGCCGCCCGGACCATGCTGAGGGCGGTACGGTCTTTGATGGAGCCGCCGGGGTTCTCGGACTCAAGCTTGATGTGGATGGTGCTCCCCAGGCCCCGGCTGAGCGACTCCAACTTCACCAAAGGCGTGTTGCCCACCTTGTCCAGGACCGAGGCGTCCAGAACGTCCGGCGTGGAGGTTGCCGCGTGCACTCCGTGTTTGCGAACCGTTGTGCTCACCGCAATCCCGCCCCTTCCTCTGTTTCCGGGAATACCTGGTCCAGGACGTCGCGCAACGCAGTCCGCGCCCGTTCCACAAGGTCGGGCGCGGCCGAGCTGTCGGCCAGCACATCAGCGAGTCGACCCACGACGACGCCTGTCCCCTTCCCGAGCGGCTGCCCTGCCGCCGCTTCGAGCAGCAGATACGAGGCTGTCAAAGCCTCGATCACCAGGAGTTTTTCCGCAGCCTCCAGCGACTTTTCGAGTTGCTGCAAGGCCAGCGGGGCGAGTGTGGAGTGGTCCTCGACGTCGGCGGACAGGGTTGGCGCACCCAGGGTGGCCGGAGCGGCCAGGAACTTGAGCTCGGCCAGCAGACCGGCGGCCGAGTACCAGAGCAGCCCCGGAAGTTCCTCAGCCGCCAGGCCTTCTCCGGACGATGCCGCTTGTAGGTGCCTGGCCCGGATGGCACGTTGCGGCGGATACAGCTTGGCGATGCGCCGCTCACTGGAAATACCCACGTGTGCCAGCGCCAACCTCAAGCTTTCAAACGTCAGGGCCAGCTGCATCGGTTGGAAGTTCCCGCCGGACACCATGAGGCCGGATTCGACGTCCACCAACGGATTATCGCCTCGGCCATTGAGTTCCACCTCCAAGGCAGTACCCAACTGCGTCACGAGGGATCGAAACGCCCCGTGAGTTTGCGGCGCTGCCCGGAAGGACAACGGATCCTGTACCGAGGCTTCAGGACGAACATCCTCCAACCACCCGCCACGGAGCAGGTGAAGCACAGCAGCAGCCGAGTCACCCTGGCCGTCCACCGCCTTTGCCGCTTGAATGGCCGGCGAAAACGGACTGAGGTTCCCGCCGTCGTCGTACCTTGCGATGGTCTCCAGCGAGAGGGAAAGCGCGACGTCGGCCAGGTGGGCCAGGTGCCGCAGCCGCGCCAAGGCGAGGGTTCCGGCGCCGATGGAATAAGCGTTGGCACTGACCAGGGCGAGTGCCTCGCCGGGCGCGAGGACCAAAGGTTGCAGGCCGGCGTCGGCGAGCGCTTTGGCACCGGAGATCAACGCGCCATCGGCATCGAAGGCATGGCCCTCACCGATGGCAACGGCTGCGACGGCGGCGAGTTGGGTGAGGTCCGAGGAGCCTACTGAGCCTTCGCGTGGGATGGCGGGAAGGACTCCACGGTTCAGCATCTCCACATAGAAACCGGCTGTTTCCGGACGCACGCCGGAGCCTCCGCGGCTGAAGCCGATGAGCCGGGCCAGGATCACGGCGCGGGCCGTGGGGCGGTCCAGGTAGGAGCCCACGCCGCTGTTGTGATACCTGACCACTTGGATTTGGTACGCCAGCAGTGACTTCTCCTCCACAGCGGTGTCACGGCCGGATCCGAGCAAGGTGTTCAACCCGTAGACGCGCTGCCCGGAGGAAGCAGCGCGCTCCAGCACCTCACGGGAACGTCCCAGCAAAGACAACGCATCTGGGTTGAGTTTCACATGAAACGACGGGTCGGCAGCTGCCAGGGCCACACTCCGCGCGGAAACCGGCGCTGTCCCCAAGTGAAGGGTGCGGGGCTCAGCAGAGGCCATCAAAAGTCCAGGAGATTCTGCCGGAACCCACCGTTGCCGTAACTCTTCCTCAACAGGCCACGACGCCGCAGTTCCGGAGTGAGCTTGTCCAACACCCCGTGCACC
>NZ_JABMCX010000100.1 GCF_013179505.1 Paenarthrobacter sp. CM16
CTGGACGTGGACATCCGCGTTTCCACCCCTGCCACAGCGCTGCTCAGCGATGACAGCGGGAAGGTGACAGGCGCCGTCGTGCGTTCTCCTGAGGGTGAGCTCCGGATCAACGCGAGCCGCGGCGTGGTGCTGGCAACCGGGGGCTTCCCCAACGATGTTCAGCGTCGAAAGGAACTGTTCCCCAAGACGCCCACCGGCCGGGAGCACTGGACGCTTTCCCCGCAGGAGACCACTGGCGACGGCATTAGCCTGGCAACGTCGGTGGGTGCGCGTTTCAACACCGACGTGAAGTCGCCCGCTGCGTGGTGTCCGGTGTCGCTGGTGCCGTACCGCAACGGCCGGACCGGGGTGTTTCCGCACATCATGGACCGTGCCAAGCCCGGCAGCATCGGTGTCCGCGCGGATGGAAAACGGTTCGTGAACGAAGCCAACGGCTACTACGACTACGTGGAGGCGCTCCTGGCCGCGACGCCGGAAGGTGCCACCGTGGAGTCGTGGCAGATCGCGGACAGCCGGTTCGTGCGCAGGTTCCCGCTGGGCATGGCCAAACCGCTGCCCGTCCCGCTGTTCCCCTACCTGCGATCCGGGTACCTCATCAAGGGCCGGACGTTGGAGGAGCTTGCCACGAAATGCGGAATCGACCCCGCGGAGTTGCGCCGCACAGTGGAGAGGTTCAATGCCAACGCCCGGGACGGCGTCGACCCTGACTTCGAGCGCGGCGGGACAGCCTTCAACCGCTACGGCGGAGATCCCACCCACCAACCAAACCCGTCATTGGGCCCCATCGAGAGGGGCCCGTTTTACGCCGTCCGGGTGGTTCCGGGGAGCTTTGGCACCTTCGCCGGGATCGAAACTGACGGCAGGTCACGGGCGCTCAACGACGACGGCGAACCGATCTCCGGCCTGTACGTCGCGGGGAATGACCAAACCAACGTCATGGGTGGGCACTATCCCGCAGGCGGCATCAACCTCGGGCCCGCGCTGACGTTCGGGTACATTGCAGGCCGCCATCTTGCCGGGGTGGACAGCTATGAGGACGGCACGCGCGCGGCCGCCGAGGTCACGCTGTAGCGAAACGTTGTGAGGCCTGCTGTACAGGGTTTAGCGCAGGAATTGCGCGCAGAGCAGGCCTCGCAACGCGGGGTGATTGTTGCGCGCTACCCTCCCGTGAGGCGCGGGAGGGTCGGCACCGGGGTGGTGGGTGCCGGAGTGGAAGGTGCCGGCGGGGGAGCAGGTGCCGCGAAAGGACCGCCGGGGTAGAGGGCCGTGGCCTCCACCATATAGTTGGCCCATTGCGGCCCGGCGATCATGTAACCGTCCAAGGACTTGTAGAACTTGCCGTTAATGGTGACGTTCTGCCCCGCGCGCTGCTGTCCCGCCGTCGTATCCCCAAAGAACGACGCCGTGGCAAGTGCCGTTGTGTAGCCGGCAACCCACGTGGCTCCATTGTTGTTGGATGTGCCGGTCTTGGCAGCTACCGGGACCTTGGTGTGGACCTTGGGCTCGATCCACACCCCGGAACCCATCTTCAACACATCCTGCAGGACGGCATTGACACCACGGGCCACCGATGGTTTGACGGCCTCCCGGCACTCCGGTGTTTGGGCTTCGAATTGGCGTCCTTGGGAGTCGCTGATCCCGGTGATGGCGATGGGGGCGCAGTACGTGCCGTCATTGGCGAATGTGGCGTAAGCACTCGCCAAGACCAGCGGTGCAACGCCGATGGAGCCCAGCAGGTTGCCGATCTGGTGCATGTTCACCGGGGCGTTGTCCAAGCCGCTGTGCAAGCCCACGGTGTCCACCATCTTCTGGATACCGCAGAAGTCCAACTGGGCTGCGGTGGCAAAGGTGGCGGTGTTGATGGAGTTGTAAAGGCCGTAATTGATGGGCATGGGGCGGTAGTACCCGGGATCGTTGTTTTGCAGGTCGTCGTCTGCGCCCAGGTTCTGTGCTTTCTGGGCGCTGCTGTAGCCGCCCATGACTTTGCCGCAGCTGGATCGCCAGGGGAACCCGACGGGGTAGACCCTGCGTGAGGCGTCAACTGTGGCGGTGGGGTGCTTGCCTTGGTTGAGCCATTCGGCGTAGATGAACGGCTTCATGGTGGAGCCCGGCTGGAAGCCCCCTGCACCGTTGAGGTCGTACCCGTTCCCGTCCTTGGCATCGACGTTGAAGTTCAGCTGGGTGTCGTACTTCCCTTCCTGCGGGACAAAGACCGTGTTCTGTGCCATCGCCAGGATCTTCCCGGTGCCCGGCTGCACGGTGGTCATGGCCGCGCCCCATTTATCCGGGTTCTCCCCGGCAGAGGCGTCCACTTGGGCCTGGGCAACGGCTTGGAGCCTGCTGTCCAAGGTGGTGGTGATGGTGAGCCCGCCGCGGTAGAGCAGGCGCTCGCGTTCATTGACAGTGGATCCATAGGTCTCGTCGTTGAGAATCAGGTGCGAGACGTAGTCGCAGAAGTAGGTGGCGATCGAAGCGCCCGCGCAGCCCTGACGTGAAGGCGTGATGTTCAGCTCTATAGGCGTTGCCACCGCCACGCCGTGGTCCACCGGGGTGATCTTGCCCTGTTCCACCATCCGGTCAAGGACGAGGTTGCGCCGCTTCAACGCCGCATCCGGGTCCACAGTGGGATCGTAGATACTGGGTCCGTTGACCAGGCCGGCAAGGAGGGCGGCCTGCGGCAGGGTCAAGTCTTTTGCCGACGTGCTGAAGAAATAGCGTGACGCGGCTTCAATGCCGTAGGCATCCCGGTTGAAGAAGACGATGTTCAGGTACCCCTCAAGGATCTGCTCCTTGTTGAACCGCTTTTCCAGTTCGAGGGCCAGCTTGATCTCACGGAGCTTATCTCCCATGGTCTTTTGGCCGCTGAGTACCACGTCTTCCGGACGGCCCTCGGACAATCGTGACTCGTTCAGCACGTTGGTGACGTATTGCTGCGTCAACGTGGAGGCCCCTTGGCGTGTGCCTTTGGTGAGGTTGGAGCTCAACGCCCGGATGATGCCCTGCGCGTCCACCCCGGCGTGATCGTAAAAACGGCTGTCTTCGATGGCCACGATCGCCTCGCGGATGAAGGGCGACATCTCCTCCAAGGGCACCTTGACCCGGTTTTCCGCGTAGAAGGTGGCGATGTGCTGGCCGTCCGCGGAAACCACCGTGCTGGAAAGGGATGGGGAATCGACGTTCAGTTCGCTCGGGAGGTCTTCATAGAACCCGATCGAGCCGCCCACGGTGGTGCTGGTGAATGCCACCACGGGGACCACCAGCCCGGAGATCAACACACCGCAGAGGATGCTCACGAAGAAGTACCCGAAGACCCTGAGAAGGACCTTGCCGAGACCTGCCTTTGGACCCTTGTTCTGCGCCATTTTCGTGCCAATCCGTCCGGGATGTCAGGCTGAAAAGTAGCTACAGAATACGTCCGGGAAACCGGTTGGGCCATGGCTGGGAGGCCAAAAAAGGTCCCAAATCGGACTCAATCCAGCGGTAGCGTGACCCGCACACTGGTGCCCCGCCCTGGGGCGGAGTCAATGTCTACTGTCCCGCCGGCGTCGTGCACTGCGATGGACATCAACAACAGGCCGAAACCGTGCCGCCGGCCGCTGGGTGCCGCATGGATTTCGAATCCTGTGCCATCGTCAGTGATGGTGAGCTGGATGCCGTGGTAAACGGCGTTGAGGCGAACGGTGAGCTCGCTGGCGTCGGCGTAGTTCAGGGTGTTGCTGAAGGTCTCCTGCGCCACGTGATAGAGGAGGGCCGCGGCCGAGGACGAGATCTCGATGCCGTGATGCGGGGTGTGCCAGTGGACGGTGATGCCGGTCCGCCGCAGCGGCGCGGCGAGCCGATCAATGCATCCGGCGACGCCCAAAGCGTAAAAATCCACGGGGTGCTGGTCCTGGATGATGCCCTTGACGGCAACAACCTCACTGAGTGCTGATGAATGCTCCATTGCGTCCCCCACATCGTTGTCTTTCATACTTGAGATTCGTTGCCGAAACCCCTCGGTATGGGTGCTCCGACTGATTCCAGCGTGGCGCCGCTATATCAAGGAACCTTTTCGATTGGCTCAAGTTCGCATCAAGTTTGCGGGGCAGGCTTGCAGGGGCGGCGCACGTGGCCCGGTGGACGCCAAAACAGCGCCCGACGACGGCAGGCGAGTGTCGTCGTCGGGCGCTGAATGGTGAGGGCTACCTCCTCTGGTGGCTACCTCCTCCGGTGAAAGGCGGTGAGCACCAGCCGGCACGCACCTGTGACCGGAAGTTCATCGCTGCCGAACGGGGTGTGGCTTCGCTACCCACTTTGACCGTTCAGCTCGCTAAATGAAAACCAAAAAGGTTGATTTCAGCCAGAAAAGCCATCAAAGGGGGTGACGTAGCCACGGGCCATCGGCCACTCTTGGGGAGTCGAACCTACCGGCGGCCGCCACCACCTCCCGGCCCCTGGGCCTGGGTGTACTGGCCAGCGGTGACGGTTCCCTGCTCCTGTGCCCCGTCAGTGGAACCCGTGGTCAGGCCGGCTCCGGCATCGGCGCTGCCCCCGGTATACACCGTGTAGCTTTCACCCTCGGTGATCGCGGAGGACGAGAACACCAAGGAGGCAATGGTCTTGGTGACCACGAAGGTGGCAACCACAGTGCCGGAGGAATCTACAATGTGCACCGGAGTTCCGGCCGACACGGAAGAATCGAAGGTCACTTGCACCCCTGACTGCGTGGACGACGTCCCAGGGGTGACCGCCATGCCTGCGCTGCCTGCTGCGGCCACGGTTCCGCCACTGACTACCAGCTCGCCGTTTACATCCAGAGCACCGTTGCCGTCGTTGGTGGGACCGTTGACCACCACGGTTCCGCCAGAAATGTTGGCACTGCCGTTGGAGTCCAGGCCATCGCCTTCGGAGTTGATGGTCAGTGTTCCGCCGGATACGTCAACGGAGTAGTCGCCTGCCGCCATCTCGCCGCCGCCCATGCCCCCGGGTCCTCCCATGCCGCCGCCCATGCCACCCGCCGCGCCGGCGTCAGTGGCCGCGGAGGTGGACGACCCTCCCGAGGCGTTGACGCCGTCGTCGTTCGCAGTGACGGTGACGTCGCCCCCGGAGATGGCGATGTGCTGTGCCTCCAGCCCTTCCTCCGACTCGGCAACGGTGACGGTCCCGCCGGAAACGGTGAGGGTGTTGAACGCCTTCACGCCGTCGTCGCCGGCGTTGACGGTCAGCGAGCCACCGCTGACCAGCAGCCAGCCCCGGCCCTCGTCCGTCTCGTTGTCCGCCTTCACGCCGTCCCCGCCCGCGGTCACCTGGTAGGCGCCGTCCAGCAGGACGGTGTAGTCCTTGCCGCGGATGCCGTCGTCCACCGCGTCCACGGTAACCTTGCCGGCGGCCATCACCAGGCCGTCCTTGGACACGATGCCGTCGTTGGATTTCCCGTTGACGGTGAGGGAACCGGTTCCGGCGATGGTGAGGTCGGCCATGGAGTAGAGCGCCGCGTTGGGGGCGTCGTCGCCTTGGTCGGCATAGGTGGTGGCGTCGGTCAGGGTGTTGGTGCTGCCGTCTTCCAGGTACACGATCGCCTCATCCGCGCTCTGCACCACGAACGGCGAACCGTTGGAGTTGCCCAGTTCAACGCCGTCCAGAATGATGCGCACCGTGTCTTCCTCGCCCGCCGCTACTACGATGTGGCCGTCGCTCAGCGAGCCGCTGAGGCGGTAGGTTCCGGCCGCACTGATGGTGACGGTATCGCCGTCTACCGCCACGCCGGTGGAGCCCGACGACGTCACTTTGCTGCCGTCGTCGGCCAGGCTGATGGCCACTTCGGTTGCGGCGTCCCACGTGAGGTCGTCGTTGTCGTAATGGGTGTCTTCCTCGACGGTGGCTGCGGTGACCGCCTGCTGGGTGGTGTTTGTGGTGGTGTTGCTTGAGGTGGTGCCGGTGGGCGTGGAGCTGGTGGCGGCAGTGGAGCAGCCGGCCAACGATACGGCCAGGGCCACGGCGGCAACGGAAAGGGAGGTACGGAAAGAGCGCATAGTGGTTTCCTAAGTCTGTGGAGGGAAAGTCAGCGGACGGGATGTCAGCAGGCAGGACGCAGGGGCATCCTGCGCCGGAGTGTTTGGTTCCAACGGTTGGCTGGGAGCTCGGGATGGAGCGCGGCCATGCCGGTGGCGAATTTGGAGATGCGGCACGGCCGGACGCCGTGCGCCCACAGATGCCGGTCCAGCGGACCCGGAGCCGAACCGGATTTTGTCTCCACCACCACGGCGTCATCCAGCACCCACGGCTGGCCGTTGGGGCTTTGCCAGATGACGTCGGAGTCGATGGTCGCGCGGCTTCCGGATTCGGGGAGGAACAGTGTGGTGCGGTTGTAGCGTGTGGACAGTACCGGCTCAAGGGGGCCAAAGTGTACGTCCCCGAGGACCGCGGCCAGGGTCTCATTGACGTAGGCCAACCCTTCGTCCGTCAGATGTTCACGGTGGCCCAACTCGTACGGAATCCGCTCTTTGACTGTGGCCTCGCGCGCGCCTTCGGTCTTGACTTCCAGGAAGCTGGCCCCGCTGTCCAGGTAGGTTCGTGTGCGGATCTTGAACCTCCTGCGGCGGCCATGGGCTGCCAGCATGTAGCTGTCCAGGGCGGGGGTATCGAAATAGACGGAGTCGTAGGCAAACGTGCGGTTCCCGTCCATTTCCAGCACCCGGGCCTCGGCGCCGAACGTGCTGAGGATCTTCCGGGCAGTGGCCGGCGGCACCAGATACTTGCGGTCAACCCGGGTCAGCAGCGCAGCCTCCGTGGTGAGTTCTTCAAGCCCGACGGCGGGCAGCTGGCTCAGTTGCGGCATGACCGGTTCGGCATCGACCCGGCTCACGCCACACCTGCCGAAGTGGGCACGGATGGCTGGGTGGGTACGGATGGCTGTGCTTGCTGCGGGGACTGTGCCGGAAGTACTGGATGCGACGGCAGTTCCTGGGGCGCGGGCGAGAGTGCGCCGGCGGGCTGAACGAAACCCAACTGCGCGTGCCGTGGCTGTTGTGGGCGGACCGCATACCGGACGTCCACAACGGTCTTGTCATTGACCAAATCGAGTTCCTGGATGGTGGCCGAATGCACGGTGCCGTTGAGGACTTCCTCCAGCCGGGCGTAGAGCTCGGGTTCGTTGGTGATGGCGCGGTCCAGGACCACCATCTGGTGCCGGTAGGAGGGCAGTACCCGTGGGTTGTCGCCAACGAACATCACCAGGAGGACCAGCGCCATGAGGGCCAGGGTCAGCCAGAGCGGCTCCACCCCGATGCCCGCGATCAAGCCCAATGCCAGTGCCGAGAAGTAGTAGGCCACTTCGTGCTGGGCCAGTTCGGTGGACCGGAGCCGGATGATGGAGAGGACACCGAACAGGCCTAATCCCAGCCCAACGCCGGCAGCCGACCCGGACAAGGCCGTGGCAACTGCCAGGACGCCAACGTTCATGCCCAAATACGAGACCACCAGGTCACGGCGCCGGTGGCGGCGGAGGTAGAGGGCCAGGGTCAAAATGGTGATGGCGGCCAGGTCTGCCGCGATGAGGATGATGGTGTTCATCAGTTACTCCGGAATCTCTTGGGGGATTGATCTCCACTTTTCCCGGGCATGCTGTGCTGAAACTGTGCCGGGACCAAGGCGGGGATATGTGTTTGGCTGCGGGCCGTTTCCGATGCGTCGCTGCGGGCCTTGCGGGCGAACAGGAAGCGTTGCTGCACGGCATAGCTGATACCCAGCAGGGTCACTTCCGTGACGAGTTTGGCCGGTACGTCCGGGACGGCCAGGGAGATGAGGGCAGCCATGGCAGCGTAGTTGGCGGCCAGCAGGACAGCTACCAGGGACGCGTATCCGGTGGCCGCAGCACGTAGCGGGGTGTCCTTGCCATGCTCAAAGACCAGCCGGCGATTGACCAGGAAGTTCACCGAGGCACTGAGCAGCCGGGCTCCCACCACGGCCACCAGGAGGGAATCAGTCAGCGCGTTCAACACCAGGAACATCACCATGTCCACCACGAACGCGGACAACGATGATCCCAGGAACTTCAGTAGCGGTGCGTAGATCCTCAGGGAGTCGGCCACCGGACGAAAGTGTGAGCCGGAGTTGTGGTCCAGATAGACGGTTGCGATCTCCACGGATTCGACGCCGTAGCCGGCCTGTTTCGCCTCGAGCAGCAGATTGAGTTCGTACTCATAGCGCCGACCACGGACTGACAGCAGCCACGGGAGCATGTCAGCCCGGTATCCCCGCAGGCCCGTTTGCGTATCGGCGACCCGTTGCCCTGTTGCCAGCCTGAACAGGGCCCGGGTTACCGTGTTGCCAAACTTGCTGCGGGCCGGGACATCACCGGTGAAGTTCCGGCAGCCAAGGACCATCGACGCCGGGACCTGGCGGACGCGGTCGGCCACGGCCAGGATATCGGCCACGGCGTGCTGGCCATCGCTGTCCGCGCACACCACGTCCTGCCCCGGGAAACGTTCTGCAATGAAGGCGAAACCACTCTTGAGGGCGTGTCCCTTGCCACCGTTCACGGCGTAACTGAGCACATGGCACCCAAGCCGGGCGGCGTCGTCGAACGTTTGTTGGTAATCCGGTCCGGAGCCGTCGTCCACCACCACGATGGTCAGGTCCGCTTCCTGAAGGTTGCGGACAAGTGCGGTGAGCTGGTGGTCCGGCTCGTAGGCCGGTATCAGAATGATCATGACTGGGCGATGTAGAGGATGTCGGAGGTGCCGCGCTCTTTGTTCTCGCCGAGCGGGTTGTTCACCAGGGAGCCGTTGAAATACATGGTGGAGGAACCGCCGCCGTCGATGTTGTACGCGGTGGTTGCGCCGAGGTCCTTCATGATCCCGGCCAGTCCGGTCATGGTCACGCCTGCTGAGTAGCCGGGGCTGCGGCCGTCCACCACCACGAACACCAGATGGTTCTGCTCAATGACGCCGACTGCGGTGCGGGGCTGCTCGCCCTGAATGGAGTGGTTGCCGAAGTTGGTATCAACCTCCACGTCCTCGATGCCGGAGGCGATCTCCCCGTTCTCCAGCAGCGACGGTCCGAACGAGAGCGTGTTCCACACGCCGTCGGCGACGAGTTGCTCAGCGCTGGTGGTGGTCTCGTCATAGACCTTGACGGTCCCGTCCTTATAGAAAGCCAGGCCCTGCCGTGCGCCCTCATCCCGGTACACCACGCCGTTGCGGATCACGATGCCCGTATCCCGGAAACCGTAGTAATCGCCGTTGATGGCGAAAATGGCGTTGTGGTCCTCCGCGATCGCGGACGTGGTTTCGGTGATGTTCTCGCCATAGGTGTCCTCGGCGAACGCCGACTTCAGCGTGGTTGCATCATCAAGCACGACGTCGGCAACGTAGTACGTCACGGCATCGTCGCCGCTGCCGGTGGTCACCGTGGAGATAGTGACGCCGGTGTCGCCCGAGGTGTAGGAGGTATCGGTGACCACGGCGCTCGCCGCCGTCTCCGCAGAGGCGGCATCCGTCGTCGAGCTTGTTCCGGCTTGGCTGGCTTCGTACTCGCTGACGTTGGTGATTTCCGCATGAGGGACCACGAAACGGTCCAATGCCCAGGCAGTGGCGCCCCCGGCAGAGAGAGTGACCGCCAGAACGGCGGAGATGACGGCGCGCCGTGTCCGGCCGCCCTTACGGTGTTCAATCTGTGGAGGAGTCATGCCCCATTTCTACGGAGCGAGGCTACGCAGGAGGTTTGCCCACCTTATGCGTGGGCTGTGAAGGTTCAGAAGTGGCGGAGATCCGCCTCCCGCGCGGCTTCCTCGATCCGGAACCGATGCGCAGCCCACTCCTCGGAGTTACGGGTGGGAATGTTCGGATCGCCCGGCCTCTGACCTGCGGAACCGTCGATGAGTTCCCTGATGATGTCCGCGTGCCCGGCATGCCTGGCCGTTTCCACGCACATGTGGACCAATATTTGGTGGAGCGTCACGTTCTTCTTCTCCTCGGACCACCATGGCACAACGCCCGGCGCGTCCAAGGGGAGGGACTCGATGGTCTCATCGCTGTGCTTTGCGGAGAAATGGTGCAGCTCCAGGATCTCCTTACGGGTCTCACTTGCAGGGACCCACATATCGGAATCGGGCTCAGCATCCTCGGCCAGCCACGGCAGCTCGCGGCCACTGGGTCGCCCGAACGTCACCCCGAAATAGTCCAGCTCCACGCTGGCCACGTGTTTCACCAGGCCCAGCAGGTTAGTTCCCGTGGGGGTCAGGGGCCGCCGGGCGTCGTACTCGCTGAGGTTCTCCACCTTGGCCAGCAGGTCAGCGCGGCGGAGTCGCAAGTAACCGTGCAGCATCGCTTTGTCATCCATGGGGAGCACTCTACCGAAGGCCCTTCGCGGGGGGCGGGGGGGCGAGAGGGGACCGGGGCCGGGCGGGAGCGCGGGCTCGAGCTCGTGCTCCACCAAGTGCTCCCCCGGGTTCGCGGGAAACCTGCCGGATCGCCCGAACGTTCCGGCGGTGTGGCAGCATTCCCGGCGCCGTGCACGTTTCCCGCGACGTGGCAGGGCAGCCTAAAGGTACGACGCCGGTGCTGCCGCGGGCTTTTGTCGATAACCCCGGGTTCGCCGTATTCGCGGGAAACCTGCCGGATCGCCCGAACGTTCCGGCGGTGTCGCAGCATTCCCGGCGCCGTGCACGTTTCCCGCGACGTGGCAGGGCAGCCTAAAGGTACGACGCCGGTGCTGCCGCGGGCTTTTGTCGATAACCCCGGGTTCGTCAGGTTCGCGGGAAGCGCGCAAGGTCGCATGGAAGCCTACGGCCATTTCGCAGCCTTCCCGCGAACTCGCTTGTCGCAGCCAACCTGACGGTGCCACAGTGAACCATGGCCACAGAAGACGACGTCCGGCGCATCTGCCTGAGCATGCAAGGCGTAACTGAGCGGCCCAGCTGGGGACAACCGGCATGGTTCGCCAAGACCCTCATGGCACGCATCTGGGAAGAGGGCGTGGGCACGGTGAAAACCGATGAACGCGATGCGCTCGCAGCCATGAGCCCCGATACCTTCTTCTGGACCCCGCATCATGAGCAGTCACCCCAGCTCATGCTGGTCCGGCTCGAACGAATCGGCGCGGACGAGCTCGACGAGTTGCTGCAGGAGTCGTACAGAATCGCCGGCGGCCCGGGCAAACCCAACTGAATAGCAGTAAACGGTCCATTGAGAGCTCAATGCGACGTTTGCTGTTACCCAGTTGGGTGCACGCACGCAGGTTAGACTCGGGCTCATGGGGGATAACAACACACTTGGGGAACACAACCAACCGACGCCGGGACGCAAACTCGCAACCGTCGTCGTGCCTTTACTGGGGCTGGTCGCGGTCATCGTGGGGCTGATCGTGGCGTTTAGCAACCAGAGCACGGACTTCGGCTTCGTTGCCTACGCGCCGTTAAGCGACACGCTCTTCCTGGGCAACGGTGTGACGATGGTCAGCCAAGCCAGCCAGGTGGGGCTGGCTGTGACGGTCCTTGGCCTGCTGATGCTCGCCTTCTGGGCGGGACTCGCCACAGGCCGCCGCCGCTGAGTTCGCCGGAAAACGGCGAAATCGCCGGAAAGCTCCAGCGAACTGGCAGCATTCCGGCGATCTCGGCACAAGCAGAAGGAACAGACTAGGTGAGCTTCACCTGGCGGTTCATGTCCTTGTACAGCAGGTAACGGAACTCGCCCGGACCACCGGCGTAGCAAGCCTGCGGGCAGAACGCGCGCAACCACATGAAGTCGCCGGCTTCCACCTCAACCCAGTCGTTGTTCAGCAGGTACATGGCCTTGCCTTCAAGGACGTACAGGCCGTGCTCCATGACGTGGGTCTCCGGGAAGGGGATCACGCCGCCGGGCTGGAAGGTGACGATGTTGACCTGCATGTCGTGCGCCAGGTCGCTGGAATCGGTGAAACGCGTGGTCTTCCAGACGTCGTCCGTGTCCGGCATGGAGGTGGGTTCCACGTCCTTCTCGTTGGTGACGAAGGATTTGGCTTCGAAGCCTTCAAGGCGCTCGTAGGCCTTGCGGATCCAGTGGAAGGAGACGATGTCGTCGGACACGTTTTCCAGGCCCCACTCGGCGCCGGCAGCAAGGTAGGCGTAGCCACCCTCTTCGAGGTGGTGCAGTTCGCCGTCCAGGGTGAGGTTGACCTGGCCCTTGGTGACGAAAATGACGCCTTCAACGCCGGACTCGAACTCCGCCTTGGGAGCCGCGCCGCCCGGTGCGATCTCCACGATCAGCTGGGAGAACGTGGTGGCGAAGCCGGAGATCGGCCGCGCGATGATCCACGAGCGAGTGTTGGAGAAGCCCGGCAGGTTGCTGGTGACGATGTCCGTCATGACGCCCTTGGGGATCACCGTGTAAGCCTCGGTGACGATCGCCCGTTCCGTGGTGAGGTGGGTCTGAGGCGGCAGGCCGCCTTGCGGGTAGTAGTACTTGCCCATGCGAAATGCTCCTATCAGTGGGAAGTCGGTTGTGCGAGCCGCGGGTGCGCCAGTGCGGTCAGCTGTGAAAGTTCGACGCCGGCAAGCGCCTTGACCTCGTCGGTCCCCACTGCGCCGCACTGGACGCCGCGGAGGACGAAGCCGGCCAGGGCGCGGGCGGTGGCGGGCTCGTCCATGACGCCGCCTTCGGTGCGCTCAACATAGTTGCGCAGGCGCAGTGCGGCGGCGGGCAGGCCTTCGCGGTAGAAAGCGTACGACGCCGAGAAGCGGCTGGGGAGCTGGGCGGCGTGGAGATCCCAGCCTTGGTAATAGCCGTTTTCCAGGGACCTGCGGACCAAGCGGCCGTGCAGCTTCCAGGCATCCTCAACACCGTCGCCCACGGGGATGATGTTGGTGGAACCGTCGGAGAGGCGGATGCCCGTTCCGGCGACAGCGAGCTGCATGACTTCCTTGGCGAAATCGGCCACGGGGTGCTCCATGGACTGGTATTCCGCGGAAATGCCCAGCGAGGCGCTGTAATCGTAGGTCCCGTAGTGCAGGGCGCTGATGCGGCCCGGGACAACGTGGGGGAGCTGGGCAACAGGTGAGGTTCCGTCAGCGCCGATGATGAGCTGCGGGGTTTCCACCTGCACCTCAAAGCGGAGCCGGCCGGCGGGGAGTCCGTGGACTTCCTCAAGGCGGGACACTGCATAATCCATGGCCTGAACCTGGGCCACCGTGGTGACCTTGGGCAGGGTGAGGATCAGCCCGGCCGGAAGCTCCCCGGCTTCAACCAGCGTGGAGACGAACAGGTCCAGCGTCTTCAGTCCGCGGGCCCGGGTGGGGGCTTCGAAGCACTTGAAGCGGATGCCGATGAAGGGCGGAGCTGTTCCGGCCGCAACGGCGGTGGCAACAGCCTTGGCGGCAGCAACGGCGTCGGCGTCTTCTGCCTCATCGCCGCGGTCCCCGTAGCCGTCTTCGAAGTCCAAACGCAGGTCCTCGATCGGTTCAGCAGCCAGCTTGGAAGCCACCCGGGAGGCAACAGCGGCAGCGAGGTCGGGCTCCTGGCCCAACAGCCGGCCCAGCTTTTCGAGGCCGCCGTGTGCTTCCGCCGTCGCGAGAGCCTGGGCGCCCCAGTCCGCCACGAAGGTGGGCGTCAAGCGGTCGGCCGGGATGTAGACAGTGTGGATGGGCTGGCGTGAGCCGTCATCGCCCGGGTAATTGCGGTCCAGCAGCTGATCCGTTGCCTCGAGCTGCGACTCGATATGGGCCAGGTCGGAGGACGAGAATGAGCCCATCTCAGCCCACCAGCTCGTACGCGGGAGTGGTGAGGAAGTCCGTGTAATCGTCGGACAAACAGATGTCCTCGATCAGCTTGGAGGCAGGCTCGTAGTACTTCGCGAAGTTCTCGTCGCCGAATTCGATGCGCAGGCGCTCGGTCTCCTCGCCCAGGATGCGGGTAACCAGTTCGCGGGTCACGGTGTTGCCCGTGTCCGCCAGGACGGACTTGTTGCGCAGCTGCTGCCACACCTGTGAACGGGAGATCTCCGCGGTTGCGGCGTCTTCCATGAGGTTGTGGATGGCAACTGCACCGCTGCCGGAGATCCAGACGCCCGTATAAGCGACGGCGACGTACAGGTTCAGCCGCAGGCCGGCTTCCGTGACGGTTCCGCCGGCGGACGCGACGTCGATCAGCTGCTCGGCGGTGACGTTCACCTCGGGGCGTTGCTTGTCCAGCTGATTGGGACGGTCACCCAGCACGGAGTCAAAGACTTCGCGGCAAGTGGGAACCAGGTCCGGGTGGGCAACCCAGGAGCCGTCGAAGCCATCGTTTGCTTCGCGGGTCTTGTCGGCACGGACCTTGTCGAAGGCTGCTGCAGTGACGTCCGGCTGCTTGCGGTTGGGGATGACGGCGGCCATGCCACCCATGGCGAAGGCGCCGCGCTTGTGGCAGGTCTTGACCAGGAGTTCGGTGTACGCGCGCATGAACGGTGCCGTCATGGCAACGGTGGCGCGGTCCGGGAGGACGAACTCCTCGCCGGCATCACGGAAGTACTTGATGATGCTGAACAGGTAATCCCAACGACCGGCGTTCAGGCCCGATGCGTGGTCGCGCAGTTCGTAGAGGATCTCGTCCATCTCGAAGGCTGCGGGGATGGTCTCAATAAGGACCGTGGCGCGGATGCTGCCCTGCGGGATGCCGAGGAAGTCCTGCGCGAACACAAAGACATCGTTCCAGAGGCGGGCCTCAAGGTGGCTCTCCATCTTGGGCAGGTAGTAGTACGGGCCCTGGCCGTTGAGGAGGAGCTGCTTGGCGATGTGGAAGAAGTGCAAGCCGAAGTCCACCAGCGCACCCACGGCGGGTTCGCCGTCGATCAGCAAGTGGCTTTCTTCCATGTGCCAGCCGCGCGGACGGGCCACCACAACGGCCAGGGGAGCGTCGGTGCGCAGGCGGTATTCCTTGCCCTCTGGCGAGGTGTAGCTCAGGGTGCCCTGGGCAGCGTCGCGGAGGTTAAGGATGGCATCGATGACGTTGGGCCAGGTGGGTGTGCTGGCGTCTTCGAGGTCCGCGAGCCACACCTTGGCGCCGGAGTTGAGGGCATTGATGGCCATCTTGGCCGGGGTTGCCGGACCGGTCATCTCAACGCGGCGGTCCTGCAAAGCTGCCGGTGCCTCGGCGACCTTCCAGTCGCCGTCGCGGATTTCCTGCGTTTCCGGGAGGAAGTCCAGGCGGCTTGTGTCGGCCACTTTCTGGCGCTTGACGCCCCGGGCCTGGAGGAGCTCGTTGCGGGTGCCGGCAAAGCGGTTGTGCAGTTCCTCGATGAAGGCCAAAGCCTTGGGGGTGAGGATTTCCTCGGCGCGATCGACCGGCCGGGGATCGGTGACTGTGATAGCCATGTGAGCGGATTCCTTTTTCTAGAGTGCGCTGGCGGCGTTGGCGTGCGCCGCATTTGCCACGGCGGTCGCAACATCGGCGGCAACATGGGGATCGAAGACGCTGGGGATAATGTAACTCGCGTTGAGCTCATCGTCAGCCACCCGGTTGGCAATTGCCTCGGCGGCGGCCACCAGCATGTTCGGGGTGATGTCTGAGGCCCCGGCGTCCAGCAGCCCGCGGAAGAAGCCCGGGAAGGCCAGCACGTTGTTGATCTGGTTCGGGAAGTCGCTGCGTCCGGTGGCAACCACGGCTGCGTGCTTGGACGCAACTACGGGGTCGATTTCCGGCGTGGGGTTGGCCATGGCGAACACGATCGAGTCTTCGGCCATGGAAGCAACCTGCTCTTCGCCGATCACGTGCGGGGCGGAGACGCCAATGAAGACGTCGGCTCCCTTGAGGGCGTCGTGCAGGGTTCCGGAGAAGCCTTCTTCGTTGGTGTTCGCTGCAATCCAGCTGCGGTGTTCGTCGCCGTATTCCTCGCCGGAGTGGATGGCACCGGAGCGGCCGGCGGCGATGATGTGCTGCGCGCCTTGGGCCTTGAGGAGCTGGATGATGGCCGAGCCGGCAGCGCCGACGCCCGACACCACGATCTTGACCTCGGAGAG
>NZ_JABMCX010000101.1 GCF_013179505.1 Paenarthrobacter sp. CM16
CGCACTTGCCCAGACACTTGGCGTCAGCCGCACCACGGTCACGGCGGCCTATGCGAGCCTGCGCGAGCAGGGGTTCCTCACCGCCGGGCAAGGCAGCCGCGGCCGGACGTGCATCCCGCATCGCTCCACGCCGGTCAGCGCGCCGGGGCTTGCGGTTCCGGACGGGCTGCTGGACCTCGCCTATGCATCGCTGCCCGCTGCTGGTGAAGTTGTGCACAGGGCATTCGCGGAGGCACTGACCGAACTCCCTGCGCTCTTGCCGGGTTTCGGTTATGACGCCGTCGGAGTACCCGACCTGCGTGAAGCCATCGCGGAGAGGTACACAGCGGAGGGCGTGCCCACCACGGCGGGTCAGATCCTGGTCACCTCGGGCGCCCAGCACGCCCTGAACATCGTGCTGCGCACGCTTGCGGGAAAGCAGGACAGGGTCATGGTGGAACACCCCACCTACCCCAATGCCTTGGACGCCATCCGCGCTGCCGGCTGCAAGCCCCTTCCGGTCGCGCTACCGGTATTGGAGTCGAGTACCTCGCCTGCATGGGACATCGATGCGATGGTCGCCACCATGAACCAGCAGCGACCAGCAATGGCCTACCTCGTGCCGGACTTTCACAACCCGACCGGACGCATCATGTCTGATCTGCAGCGGAGGCGACTTGTTCGGGCCGCAAATGCGTCCGGGACGGTGCTGGTGGTGGACGAGACGCTGCGCGGGTTGAACCTCGACGGCGTCCGCACCGCTCCCATGTCGTCCTTCAGTTCCGCGGTGGTATCCATTGGGTCGCTGAGCAAGTCCCATTGGGCAGGCCTCAGGACCGGGTGGATCCGGGCTGACGAAGCCATGATTACCCGTTTTGTTGCGACGAGGACAATCATGGATTTGGGCGGTCCTGTGGTGGAGCAATTGGCAGCGGCGCGCTTGGTGCGGGCCTACACCGAGCCCTTGGATGCCCGGCTGGAAGAACTCCGGCACAACAGGGACACGCTGATGGGGTTGCTCGCCGAACACTTGCCGTTGTGGGAGGTGGAGCGACCACGTGGCGGGCTTACTCTCTGGTGCCGGCTTCCTTCGCCGTGCAGCACTGCACTGACCGTCCTGGCGCCGGACTTCGGGCTCCGCCTGGCCGCCGGCCCCCGCTTCGGAGTGGGCGGGGCATTCGAGCACTACATGCGCATGCCCTTCACCTTGCCGCCTGCGCAATTGGAGTTTGCCGTCGGCGCGCTCCGCGCCGCCCAGGACAAGCTCGACGCCGCTCCGCACCTAAGCCGGACCCTCAAGGCCGAGCGGCCCGCCGCCGTCGCCTAGGAGGTGGTCCGCACCACCGCCGACCCGACCCAAATGAGTCGCATTTGATACCGTTTTGAGGGGGCGGGTACAGAACGGCATGTGCTGCTACCGGGTTGGGTTTGCGGATCGCGCACCCATGCGCTGCTTCGCCGTGTTGCTGCCG
Organism: Paenarthrobacter sp. CM16; assembly: GCF_013179505.1. Classification (GTDB taxonomy): domain Bacteria; phylum Actinomycetota; class Actinomycetes; order Actinomycetales; family Micrococcaceae; genus Arthrobacter. The sequence continues at coordinate 1,452 of NZ_JABMCX010000101.1, forward strand.
GGCCCCACGGGGATATGCGAGGTTGCCTTGGCCAAGCCAAACTCCGGCATCCCGTTGTAAACCACCTCAATCCCCGATGCCGGAACCTGGTACTTCTCGTGCCATACCCCAATGTCCCCGCTGCCTGCGATCTCCTTCATGAATTTCCGCCACGGGCCCAGATGCGGCGAATCCTTGTCGGCGGCGAAACGCCGCAAATGTTCCGGGCTCTCCCAATAGCTGAGCAGCATGGTGGTGCGCCCGAACCATTGCTCGCTCCCCAGCAGTCCGGCCTCGGGATTAGCCGCGAGGTGCCGCATCATCACGGGCATGGCTGAGGCAACTTTCGCTACGCGGCCTATCTTCCACCACCTGTTGGCGCGCATCCCGATGAGGAAAACGGTCACGGTGTCGCGCCTGATGCCCGCCGTGTAGCGGCCGGGGAAAATCTCCTGTGCCATGCGTATCCGTCCTGACCACGAGTTTAGTAACGCTGTTATGAAACAATGTTATGAAACACTTGGAAGCATGGCAAGACCCATCGTTCATGATCAGCACGTCCAGCAGAAGCTGTTGGCGGTCACCGCAGAACTCGTGGACCGGGAAGGGCCTGCGCGCGTCACTCTCCGGGACGTTGCCGCCGCGGCCGAGACGTCCACTACCGCCATCTACTCGCTCTTCGGCGGGAAGGCGCAACTTTTGACGGCCGCCGTCGACGACGGTTTCCGTTCCTTCGGCGAGTCCCAAAAGGAAGCGTCCACGGGCGGGCTGCTGGCCCTTGGGCGAGCGTACCGGGCATGGGCGCTGGAGCATCCAGCGCTCTATCGGCTCATGTTCGGCGGCGCACTGGCCGCCTACGTAGACTGCAGCCCGACGCCGGAGGTCGCCTCGGACTCCATGCTCCCCTTGGTGGAGGCGGTGATGGCCGCCCAGTCAGCCGGCGCATTACGCAAGGACGATCCCACCATGGTGGCCATGGCCATTTGGGGGCAAGTCCACGGACTGGTCAGTCTGGAGTTGGCTCAAATGAATGACCCGGCCACCGACTGGTCGCAAATCTACGAGGCGGCCCTGGAATCCGTAGCGCGGGCCTGGGCCGCCTGACCGCATTATTAGGCGTACACCTTTTCCAGGAATGCACCCCAGGCCTTGGCCGTGAGCTCCGAATCCCCGGAACCGCTGAAGTCATGCACGGTCATGCCCACAGGAGCGCCAAAGGCATTCCGCCCGAAGAAGCGATAAAGGGCATCGCCGGTGCGCAAGCCCAGGAAGTTCTCGTTGGAGAAGTCCACCTCGCCACGAAGCCTCCCTACGCCGTCGACGTCCACATCCACGGCAGTTCCTGCCGCAATGCCATCCACGCCCAAGGCCTGCTTCAACTGTACGAACCCCGTGGAGATCTGCGAGGCGGCAGGGCTCTGGATATCCGTGAAGACCACCGGCTTGCCGTCGAAATACTGCAGGTACTGGCCCAGTGTGTGCAGGTAGAACTCGGTGTGCTTGCTGGCGCCGTCGTACTGCTCGTCCCAGTTGTCGGCGAAAATGCCGCTGTGGACGTAGTGCAGCCTGGCGCGGCCACCCTCCAGCGACTGCAGCACATGCTCCAATTGGTTGAACCAGCCATCAGGGCCGTCCATCCGGGACACCAGGTGCGTGGGGAACTCTTCGGTGGTCTTCACATCGGGCCACTGGTCGGTGGGGAACATCCAGGCTGCGGTGTCTGCGGTGACCGCATTCCACACCCGCTCAGGCGTTCCGGGCAGTTCGGTGTCCGCCACGATCTCGAATTTCCGGTTGTCAGTCATTGCCTTGGTCCTTTTCTACTGTTTGATCTGTTGAGGTCTCTTGTTGTGGTGGCGCCTTGAGTGCGGGGTGAAGTACGACGACGAGCCGGTGCCTGCGTGCCCCGCCCGCCTCGGCGGAAGCGCCGCCGTCGTGGTACTTGTCCACGAGCCGGGTGACTGCCACGCCAAGCTCTTCCGCGAACGCTGCGCGTTCGGAAGCGGAGCGGAACGTGATCTCGCCGTCGATCGCGAAGCTGGCCAACTTCTTCTTGGCCACGGCAGCGCCGGCAATGAGTTTGCCCATCTCCTGCACAGTGCGGGAGGCCAGCGACAGCAACCAAAAGGCCGAGAACCGGTCAGAGAATCGTCGCGGGTCAGGCGCCACGGACGCCAACGCGACGGGCGAGATCAAGTAGGACGCGGCGGTCGCGCGCAGCACGCGCTCGGTGACATTGCCCTTGCGCCGCTCTTCCACCAACTCCACCAACCCATGGCGTTCCAGGGCTTTGAGATGGTAGTTGACCTTCTGCCTGGGCAAACCCACCTTCGCAGCCAGTTGCGTGGCGGACGCCGGCACCACAAGCTCCTGCAGAATGCGGGTGCGGATGGGGTCCAGCGAGGCTTCCGCCGCAGCGGGGTCCTCGATCACTTCGATGTCCAACATGCTTCAAGTATGCTTACCGACAACTTTTCTTGTCAAGAACTTTTTTGTGTTCGGCTGGCTCCTCCGTTGCGAGGCCTCCTGTGCGTGCTGTGTGCGCGAATTGGGACGCAGAGCGGGCCCCGCAACGCAGCCACAGTAGAATTGTCCGGTGATGCAATCCCCCCTCCCCGTGCGCGACGGCGTGAACGCGACCCGCCTCCGCCTGCCGGACGAGGGCCCGTGGATCACCGCCATGGACTACATGATGCACCGCTGGGGACACATAGATCCCCAAGGAATTGAAGATCGGTTCGACGCCGGCGAGATCGTTGGCGAAGGCGGCGTGCCGCTGGACCGGACCACCAAACTGGAGGACCACACCTTCATTTGGTACTACCGCACCCTCCCGCCCGAGACTCGGCTGCCCGTGGAGATCAACATCCTCCACCAGGACGAGCACATCCTCGTAGTAGACAAGCCGCATTTCCTCCCCACCACGCCCGGCGGCACCTACATCCAGGAATCCGCCTTGGTCCGCCTCCGGAACCTCCTGGACCTCCCGGACCTCATCCCCATGCACCGCCTGGACCGTATGACCGCCGGCCTCCTGCTGCTCTCCACCAACCCCGAAACCCGGGGGAAGTACCAGGTCCTCTTCGAGAAGCGCCAGGTCCGGAAGGAATACGAGTGCGTGTCCGCCGCGACGCCCGCCGCGGGTTATCCCGCCGTCGAATTCCCTGCAGTGGTCCGCAACCGCATGACCAAGTCACGTAGCTACCTGCTTGCCGAAGTCATTGACGGCGAACCGAACGCTGAAACGCGCATTGAACAGACAAAAACGTTCGACGCCGGCACTCACCAGCGCGCGCTGTACCGGCTGGAGCCACACACCGGGAAAACGCACCAACTCCGCGTCCACATGGCATCGTTGGGCCTGGGCATCATCAACGACGCCTTCTACCCTGACCTGCTGGACAAGGCGCCGGACGACTATAATAAGCCGCTCCAACTGCTGGCCCGCGGCATCCGGTTTATGGATCCCATCACCAAACAACCGGTGGAATACCGCAGCCAATTGGAGCTCAGCGAAGCCCAAGGCTAGCGAAGTAGTGCGCTCGTTAGCCTGCGGTTCCCTTCCCGCCAGCCGTCAATCCCCAGGCGTCAACTGATCAAAGACCAGGTTCGTTTGGGTGTTCGCGATGGCCGGATCCGACGCCAGGTGCACCGCTATGAAGTCCCGGAGCTCCTTGGGCGTAGCGCAGGCGACGTGCATGAGGAAATCCTGGTCTCCGGCCAACAGGAAAACACTCTGGACGTTGGGCAATGCCCGCAACCTCTGACCGATGGCCAACATCTTGTTGCGCGCTTGGGAATTCACCCGTACTGAAATCAGCGCGTACACCAGGAGCCCCAGGGCCTCGAGGTCCACTGATGCATGAAAGCCCCGAATAATCCCCGCGTCCCGAAGCGCCCGGACCCGGCCCAGGCAGGTGGAAGGGGCTATGCCCGCCTTCGAGGCAAGCACGTTGTTGGGAATCCTGGCGTCCTCCATGAGCTCTTTGAGGATCAGCCGGTCCGTTTCATCGAGCCGAACCCGGTTCGGAACGGTGCCCTTCGTACGGGCTGTTGTTGAATCGGACACGAACACTTCTCCAATATTTTTGTGATGCTTCGAAATCCTTGGTTACTACCTGAGCTGGATTCTACCTTGGATCGATTTGCAGAATCGACGAGGAGGTCGCGATGGGCAGTTTCGAAAAGATCCAGGAACGTGAAGGTGGGCTCAAACGGCAGCTCACATCCCGGCAGATGACCATGATCGCGCTGGGCGGTGCAATCGGTACGGGACTGTTCCTGGGGAGCAAGTTCGCCATCGGCCTCGCAGGCCCCAGCGTCATTATCAGCTACGCCATTGGAGGCCTGATCGCCCTGTTGCTGATGGGCAGTCTGTCCGAGATGACAGTGGCACACCCGACGTCGGGCTCCTTCGGTGCTTTTGCGGAACACTACGTGAGCCCGCTGGCCGGCTTCCTGGTGAAGTACATGTATTGGTCCTGCATAGTGCTGGCGGTGGGAACTGAAGTGACCGCTGTGGGCGAATACATGAAGCTCTGGTTCCCTGACGTGCCGTCACTGCTGTGGGTGATCTTCTTTTCCGCGGTCCTGATCGGGGTCAACACCATGAACGTCAAGGTGTTCGGAACCCTGGAGTACTGGTTCTCCAGCATCAAGGTCTTCGCGATCATCGCGTTCATTGTGCTCGGTGCGTACATCGTGTTCGGCGCCCGCACCGAAGGCACCGGCTTCCAGAACTACACCGCCGAGGGCGGTTTCTTCCCCAACGGCTTGTCCGGCACGTGGTTCGCCGTGATCGTGTCCATCTTCAGCTACCTCAGCATTGAGATGATCGCTATCGCGGCGGGCGAAGCCAAGGACCCCGCAACAGCTGTGAAGAAGGCTTTCCGCACCACCATCGCCCGGTTGCTTTTGTTCTACATCGTCACTCTGGCGCTCATCCTTGCGATTGCACCCGTCAGCCAAATCCTCGCCGGTGGCAGCCCTTTCGTCACAGTGATGCAGAACCTCGGCATACCTTTCGCGGACAGCCTGCTGACCTTCGTGGTGATCATCGCCGCGCTCTCGGCCATGAACAGCCAGCTCTACATCTCCACCCGCATGATCTTCAGCCTTTCCCGCAGCGGCGACGCACCCGCCGTGTTCGGCAAGCTGCGCACCAACGGCGCCCCGGTCAATGCCCTGATCCTCTCCACCACCGGAATCGCCATCGCCACAGTGGTCTACGCGATGTTCCCCGAAACCGCCTTCACCTTGATGATGGCCATCTCCATGTTCGGGGCCATGTTCACCTGGTTCATGATTTTCGTGACCCACTGGTTCTTCCGTCGCAGCATGAAGCGCAGTGGCACGGAACTGTCCTACAAGACCCGCTTCTACCCCGTGGGCACCATTCTCGGAGCCGTCCTGATGCTCGCAATCGGCGTCAGCACACTGGGCACCTCGGCCTTCAACATGACCCTGATCTTCGGCCTGCCGTCGTTGGCGCTTGTCACGGTCCTGTTCTATGTAGTCAAGCGCCGCAAGCGTCACTCCGATCCCGGCACGTCGTCGGGTCAGGGTGAGGAGTCAAACACAGTCCGGAAGACCGCCGTCGTGCCTTCCGAAAACAGCACTAACTCCACCGTCTCAAGTCGGCTCTCCGCAGCGCCGCTGACTGACGACGACGAAAACGACCTCACGGCCTCGAACGCTACCTCCGCAACCTGACGGGCGTCCCATCCGTAGATTCCGGCGCTGATGGCGGGGAAGGCGATGGACCTGGCACCGAGCCCGACCGCGGCCCACAGGCTCTCGCGGAAGCACGAGGCCAGCAACGCCGGATCCGTTTGCCCCGCATGCCGGTTGGGACCGACGGTATGAACCACCCAGCGGGCGGGAAGCCGGAACGCGGGGGTTGCGACGGCGGCCCCCACCGGCAGCCCGTCCGGCAACTCCGTTCGCCTCAGCTCGCGGCAGGCGGCAAGGAGCTCCGGACCGGCTGCCCGGTGGATGGCACCGTCCACTCCCCCGCCGCCGAGCAATGACGAGTTGGCGGCGTTGACGATCACATCCACATCACGGGTGGTGATGTCACCCTGCAAAATGTCGATTCGCATGGCGCCAGTCTCGCGCCGGAGCGGGGGGAGCGGCAAGTGCGGTACCTTGTGCCCATGGATATCACCGCCCCGGAGTCATGGGGATCCGCAATTTACCTGTGGATCGTCCCCATTGTGCTGGGCGACGCCATCTTCCCGCCCATCCCCTCCGAAATGGTGGTGATCACCGGTGGGGCACTGGCTGCAGACGGCCACGCGAACTTCTGGCTGATTCTGTTGCTCGCCGCCTTTGCCTCCTGGCTCGGCGACATGGCGGTCTTTATCCTCTTCAAACGGCGCATCAGCCACGTCCTGGACCGGTGGGCGTGGGGCCGCCGGGTTCACCGCGGGATCCATGAGGCGATCGCCAAAGCCGGCAGATCCTCAACGTACGGCGCCATCATCGGGGCCCGGTTCATCCCGGGTGGTCGGCTCGCCACGTCATCCGCGGCCGGCATCGCCAACGTCTCGGTCCGCGGCTTCAGCCTGTGCGCCGGCTTGGGAGCAATTCTCTGGGCGGTCTGGCAAGTCGGCCTCGGCTATTTCACCGGTTCCACCACCAAGCTTCCCTTTTGGGCCAGCTCGCTGATCGGGGTGGGCGTCGGCCTGGTGATCGGCGTGGTGGTGGGGCTGATTGTGACGCGACGCCGTGGCAGCCGCTCACCTGTGGATGAACCGTTCGACGCCGATACACCCGGCGACGTCCCACAACCGGAGTAGCGCCGGCGGCGTGGCTAGACCGGCGACGTGGCTAGACCGGCGACCAGCGTCCGCGGCTGCGGCGCAGCACGTACAGGCTACCCGTAATGGCCACGCGTTCGACGGCGTCACGCATCATGGCTGCCGAGGTCCGGGCTTCGTCGTTCTCCCCTGAATAATCACGGTCGCCCACGGTGAAGCGGAGGCTGATCTGCGGGACGCCGCCAACGATGTCCAGCTGGTTCGACTCGACGTGGTGGCGGGTTTCCAAGGCCTCAACAGCTGCGGCCATCACGGATTCGGGCGCATTTCCCGGTTTGAGGCCAGTGATCTTCAACTTGGTTTGGAACGACGGCATCCCACCACCCTAACCCTCTTCCACATCCCACGCCCTTGGGCAGAACCCTCTTCCACATCCCACACCCTTGGGCAGAACCCTCTTCCACCAGCTGGGAGAGGGTTCCGTAAAACCCCGAGGGATGTGGGAGAGCGTCGGCTAGCCGGTGTTGCGAAGGCCGGCGGCTACGCCGTTGACCGTGATGAGCATGGCCCGCTGGAGCCGCTCGTCGATCTCGGCTCCGGACACGGACTCTTCGCGCACGCGGCGGAGCAGTTCCACCTGAAGGTAGCTGATGGGATCGAGGTACTGGTCTCGAATTTCCAGCGACCGCTTGAGCGTAGGCTGCGCATCGAGGAGTTCGATCTCGCCGGTCAGGCGCTCGATTTCGGCCACGGTGAGCTCGTACTCGTCACGGATCATGTGGAACAGGCGGTGTAGTTCCTCCGGGACCAGGGAGGATACGTAATGTCCCGCAATTTCCATGTCGGTTTTCGCCAGCGTCATCTCCACATTGGAGATCACAGAACGGAAGAAGTGCCAGCGATCCATCATTTCAAGGAGCTGATCAGTGTTGCCGGCTTCGCGGGCAGCCTTCAAGCCCGAGCCCACACCGAACCAGCCCGGAACGATCTGCCGGGACTGCGTCCAACCGAAAACCCAGGGAATGGCCCTGAGACCTCCGAGGCCGGCACCGGAGTCCGGGCGCTTGGACGGACGCGATCCAATGTTCAATGAACCCAACTGTTCCACCGGCGTGGAGGCTAGGAAGTATGCCGGCAGATCGGGATCGTCGATCAGGCTGCGGTAGCGGTCGAATGCTGCGTCGGAGATGGTTTCCATGACATTCGCGAAGCGCTCGCGCTCGTCCTCGGACGTACGCGGAGTCCGGTGCAAGGCCGAGCCCTGCATGACAGCGGCCAAGGACAACTCAAGGTTTTCGCGCGCCAGTTCGGGCAGGGAATACTTGTCCGAAATGACCTCACCCTGCTCGGTGAACTTGATCTCACCTTCGAGCACACCATTCGGCTGTGCCATGATAGCGTCGTAAGTGGGTCCGCCACCGCGGCCCACGGAACCACCACGGCCATGGAACAAGCGGACACGCACGCCGTGCTTTGCTGCGACGTCACGCAACTTCCGCTGGGTCTTATGGATTTCCCACTGGCTGGTCATTACGCCGGATTCCTTGTTGGAATCGGAGTAACCCAGCATGACTTCCTGGATGTCTCCGCGGAGTCGGACGAGTTCCCGGTACGACGGATCGGACAACAACTGGTCCACGATCTCAGCAGATGCGCGCAGTTCTTCCACCGTTTCCAGCAGCGGAGCAAATCCGATCTTGGCGTGCGGCTTCGAGCCGAAGAGGTCAATCAGACCTGCCTCGCGGGCCAGCACCGCTGCGGCCAGGACATCATCGGCCCCACGGGTCATGGAGATGATGTAGGTCTCCACGACGTCCGGCCCGTACGTGTGCAGGGCTTGCCGGATGCTACGGAAGACGTCATACGTGCCGTCAGCGGTACCCTCGAGTTTGATGGGGTGGCCGGAAAGTGGTCGACGGGACGCGAGTTCTGTTCCAAGGAATGTGAAGCGCTCCGCACGATTGAGGTCGCCGTAGGGCTTCTCCGTACCAAGCCGATCCACAAGCTGGCCCACGGCATCATGGTGGTAGTCGGCGTGTTCGCGAATGTCCAGCGTTGCCAGATGCAAACCGAAAGCCGCAATGGCCCGGCGAACACGGGCCAGGGCCCCGTCCGCCACGAGCGCGGCCGAATGGTTGCGGAGGGAATCCTCCAGCAGCCCGAACTCCGCCAACAACTCCGACGTAGTGGAGTAGTCGCGGCCGGGCTCGTGATAAGTAGAGGCAGAAACACGGCGGCCGGTATTAATGAGCTTGGCCTTGATGCACGTCAGCTTGAGCCTGTACGGCTCTTGCGCATTCAGTTCAAGGATGCGCTTGTCCAGTCCCGGGAGGTTCTTCAGGTCCTGGTCGATCGAGTCCAACAGCACCTGGTCCGCCCCAAAAAGTGCCGTGGAGTTGGAAAGCACCGAGATCAGTTCGTCAATCAAGGCAATGCTGATGCGGACGGCATTCTGGTTCTGCAGCTGCAGGATTTCCCGCGTGACGGCGGCGGTGACGTTGGGGTTGCCGTCACGGTCACCACCAATCCACGAACCGAAGCGCAGGGGTGCCGCGGCGGCCGGCAGGCTGACGCCGTGCTCTGCCAGCAGCTCCGATAGGTCCGTCAGCATTTCCGGCATGGCGTCGGTCAGGATGCTGTTCAAGTAATAGATGGCGTTTCGCGCCTCATCCACGGGCGTGGGTCGAACCTGCCGCAGCTCATCCGTCTGCCACATTTGGTCGATGATCTCGGCAAGCTGCCGGTCCTGCCGACGACGCGAGGAGGTGCCTTCCGCCGTCGGCTCGGCGAGGACGTCGGAGAGTTTACGGACCTTGTCCAGCACGGAACGGCGTGAGGCCTCGGTGGGGTGGGCCGTGAAAATGGGGCGCACGTCGAGTTCGTTGATCACGTCCTGCAGAACCTGAGGACCTGCCTGGCCCGCAATCTCGGATACAGCCTTCGCCAGCCAGCCGTCCTTCTCCTGCCGGGTGCGGAGCCCGCGGACGCGATGAACCTGTTCCGCTGCATTGGTGAGATGGAAGTAAAAGGCGAAGGCCCGCACCAGATCCGTCGCCTGGTCCAGCGGCAGGGAGGCGAGCAATTCGCGGACTTGGGCAACGACGTCGTGCGCGCTCCAAGGCCCGGTGGCATCTGCACCGCCGCGTGCAGCTTCCTTGGATTCCTTGGTCAGCAGGCGGACCTGCTCCACGAGGTCAAGGAGCTCCGGACCGTGCTGACGTACCAGCGACTCGCCCAGGAGGGTTGAAACGCGGCGCACATCGGCGCGCAGTTCGGCAGCGAGATCGGTATCTTGCGGGGCAGTGTGAACCATGGATGCATACCTTCGGGTCTGGTTTTGGCCCGTACACTGCGCTGGATACTGTGAGCCGGATTACTAATGTTTCCTACGGGATCTTACCCGCACCGAACTGGAGCCATGGAATGTGTCTCAAATTTTGGCATCGCGCGGTGGGAGCGGCCTCATGGGCAGGACCACTTTCCCGCTCATGATCTCCTCATGTAAGGGGCCGGGCCCAGCCGAGGGCATTTCGTGGCGACGCTGGCGCATCTCCTCAAGGGCAGCGGCCGCCTCAATGCGGGTTGGCGCGCCGGTTGCGGGTTCAATCATGGACAGGACGCTCCCCAGGGTGCCGGTCGCCCCTTTCGCGGAAACACCCCGCTGAACCAGCCGTGTGCCTGCCCAAATAGAGCAAAGAATCAGGGCAGTACTGACCGCAATTGCAACCGCTGCGTCCATCCCCATGCGGTCAGCGTACTCCTCAGGGAATCCGCCCAACAGTGCGCGCCTAACCGGACCACGCCTTCCTCAGCTCTTCCCAGTGCTGGTCCTCCATAAGGCTGGCAGGCGTCACTGACACTGAGGACGCACCGCCGAGCGCCGCATTGCGTAATGCGGTCCCGAATTCTCCAGCCGAAATCCGACCATCTTCGGACCAAAGCCCCACCGACAAGGACATGCGGGAGCCGCCACGGCGATTCATGGACTCAGCCAGTTCCCTGGTCTTCGGGGATCGTTCGCTGTTGAGCCCCACGTACTCCCACACGTGAAGCCGGTCCACCTGCGTCAGCAGGAGATCGTAGTCATGCCCGCTGTCCGCGCGGTCTCCGGACGGCGAATCGCGCGGTGACCGCACGTCCATATCCAGATTGGCGCCATAGGGTTCGACGGCGGCACCCACCTTGCGCACGATGTCCGCCATGGCTGCACTGCGCCAGGTGTGGATGCGCGGGTCGGAAACATTGATGGACCCATCGCTGCTTCGGGGCCAGTCCGTGGAACCGGTGGTGACTTTGAAATCTTCGAGATCGTCGCTGCCGAAAGTGAAGTCGTCGAACATGAGTTCCGTGAGGTTCACTGCCGAGGGCTTGTACTTCCGAGCGACTGCAGCTGCGATAGAAGCCAGGCGCTTACCGGCCTTGCCATGCCTCAAGGCCCACACACTTGCAAAGGAAGCGGACTCCGCCCCGTCAACGCTTCGCCCGGCAAGGGACGGATCTTCCTTCAGCGCACGGTCCAGCAGGACATCGATGGTCAGGACGACCTCACGCTTGCTGCCATCGTCCGCAGTCTCCAGTGCCGTGATGGCCTCCGCTACGAAGTCCCGGCCTGATCGGGACACCTGGCTGGACTCCATTCCAGGTTGCTCCGGCCATGGGAAAGCTGTCCAATCAGTACGTCCCACAGAGAGCGACACGGCCGTGGCGTCCACGGAATTGAGGCGATCCGAGAGACCGGCCAAATACCCGCGCTCGGTGTTGACTACGTCTTCAAACCCTAGATTCACCATCCGGTGGGCGGGCACAGGAGGCGTTTCGCCCGCACACCCCGCCATCACCAGCGTCGAAGCCAGAAGGGCCCCGGTGAACCCGAAAGCGGTCATGTGTTTCAAATGCTCACCTCTTTCCGGACTGTGGCCTCGGCAGCGATCACACTGATGACGCCAGTCCGCTGCAACTTGTTCCACTTGGCCGGGCTACCCCTGATTTCCTTGACGATTGCGGTGGCGAGAGCCAGCCCAACAAAGACCGAATAGAAGGGCCACAATGGCAGCGTCCACAGAAACCGAAGATCCCGCCAGGAGCGGTTCAAGCCAATGGAGAAGCACACCAGAGACAGGGACACAAAGAGGCCCAACCAGCCAAGAATTGCGAACACCTCGCCTGGTACCGGACCTGCACCGGCTATGTAGAGGAACGGCAGGACCGCCAGAATTGCCAGTTGCAGCACGGGGATCACCACCATGGTGATGGCGTTGAATATCAGGAACATGCCAAACATCCCATAACGACGCCGACCCAGCATTCCGGCGTGCATTCGAAGTGTTTGCAACAACCCTCGGGACCACCGAACGCGCTGGCGCCATAGTCCGCCCATGGTGGACGGCGACTCAGCGTAGACCAATGCACTGGGCTGGAAATGAACCCGGTAGCCGGCCTTGTAGACCCTCCACGTCAATTCAAGATCCTCGCCCAGGGTGTCCTCGTGGAATCCGCCCAACTGCCTCACAAGATCGCTTCGGAAGGCGCCGATGTTTCCCGAAACGATGGGCAGGCAGTGCAACAGGGAAAGGGCCCTGCGGACCAAGCCAGTGCCAACGTGGCTCAGGACGGCGAGCATCATGGTTTGGACACGGTTCAGATTGACGGGCCGGTCATCGCCGCAGACCGCCCCCACCTTGGGATGATCGAAACCTTCCAGCATGTTCATGAGGGTGTCCGGAGCAAAGATCCCATCGGCGTCAACAAACATCAGGATGTCCCCCTGTGCTGCGGCGATTCCGCAGTTGAGGGCGGCGCCCTTCCCCGCATTCGCCTGCGACATGAACCGCACCCTGTCGTACTGCCGGGCAAGGCCCGCCATGATGTCCGCGGTGGAATCAGTGGAACCGTCGTCCACCAGAATGACCTCGAGCCGCAAATATCGGCTCGCCAGGATCGACTCGACGCACTTGGTGATGACCACGGCTTCGTTGTAGCCAGGGACAATCACGGACACCAAAGGCCGCTGGCTCATTACGGAGTAGCGATGTTTGGGAGGTTTGGAACGATGTAACCAATTGAAATACAAGGCAAGTGGAACATAGGCGATCTTGATCATTCCGAAGCTCAGGATCACCAGGCCGCCGCACTGGACGAACACCAAAGCAGCGTCACGCCACGTCACACGGCCCGTCCCGTCAGTGGCCCAAGGGCGTAACTCCGCAGGACGGTCTCCAGGAGTTGGGGGGCATAGGCGCTGTTGGCGCCAAACCTGGCGTTCACCTCAAGGACTACAGGCGTTCCGTCCCACCTGCGACGAACGTCAACGTCTATGGGTCCCGTCAAGCCGAGTGCTGCAGAGGCTGCTTCCGCCGTCCGGGCAACGTCGGGAGCCTCCGCCGTATCCACCCTCCTGATAGAGAGGGCATTGCCGATGCGACCTTGCTTTAGCTCCGTTTTCTCCAGCACCACCACCAAATCCTCCTGCTCTGGCTCGTGCCAGGACCGAAAGACCACGGGTGCATACTCAGTTCCCGGCGCAAAGCGCTGCACGATCCAGGAATCGTCCAATGCCGACCATACCCGCGCGGCATTTCTTCCACCGTCGGCAGCTCTCTCCAGGACCTGAACGCCACGCCCACCACGTGAAACCCGGGGTTTGACCACCAGTGATCCGCCAAGACGGGCCATTGCCTCGTTGATGGAGCTGAAATCCCCCGGCAAGGCGAAATCCGGAACAGCTACATTGGCGTTGGCAAGGCACCTCATGGTGAGGTACTTGTCATTTGCAATCCGAACCGGTGCCGGGTCCCCAATCAGAATCTCGGCTCCCGGAGCGAAATCATCCCTGGCTTCGGCCATCAGCATCAGTTCGTCACTAACGGTAGGCACCACCAGGCCTATGCCGTGGGCGGCCACGAGCCCCCGGAGTTCCCATAGATAGCCGGGCGCGTTTGCGGGAGACACCACAACCACAGCGTCCGCCGCTGAAGCGTGAACCTGCTTCATATCGACGCCCAGAACCCAGTGTCCTTGGTCCATCAATTGACGAGCCAAAGAAAGTCCGGCAGGCCCGCCTACACCTGTGACCAATACCCGCACCATCAGAACTCTCCTACGGCAGAGCCGAGCAATCGAACCGGTTCAAAACCTTCGGCGTAGGTGGTCTTGACCTGTGAGCCCCGGAAGGCCGCGAGACTGCGGACCCTTTCAGCGCTCATGTACGGTTTGCCCCTTTGATTCCGGTGCATGCCAACGGCATGTATTTTCACGTCGACATATCCGGCGATGTCCACAAAGACGCTGGGATCAAACTGCCGGGTGGACGATGGACTCTCAAAGCACAGGATGGACGAGTGGCGTCGAGCCGCCCGCATGGTGGCACTATGGACCGCTTGGTGGTCCTGGTGGTAGTCATTGCGGGAATGCGTGATCACAACGTCAGGACGGAAGTCCTCAATGGCTTCCTCGATTGCTTTCACCATCTCCTGGCCATGCTCGGACAAGTTGGTGTCCTGGAAATGATGGACCTGCACAGCGGTGGCTCCCATGAAGTCAGAGCCTGCAGCAGCCTCCGTCACCCGGATCCGGCTGTTTCCGCCCTTGCTCCCGGTACTCATGACCATGGTCCTGACGTCATGGCCGGCGTCGGACAACTTCGCAAGAGTGGCACCACAAGCCAGTTCCAAATCATCAG
>NZ_JABMCX010000102.1 GCF_013179505.1 Paenarthrobacter sp. CM16
CCCGGCAGGGAACGTGAGCGGTTCCTCCCCGAGCGGCTCTCCCAGGGACCTCGCAGCGGCGATCACAGATTCGCGCGCAGCAGACAGCGTCTGCTCATCACGTTCGGTGAAGGTGTAGTGGATGTTCATCGCAGGCAGCCCGTATGCGTCCGTGGTGTCTTCGGAGAACTCAACGCGATCGGAGGCCTGAAGGTCCTTGGCGCAGAACCACCCCAGGCCCACGATCGAACCAGGGATGACGTCCCCTGAAATGGGAACCGGCGACGCGTCGAGTTGCATGACCTGTCCATGAAAGGGCTGCTCATCAGTGAAAGGAACCCAGCTGACACCGCTTTGGGCGGTGATGGTGGTGTCGTGCGAGGAGGCCGCGGGAACATCATCCACGACGCCGGTCAACCGGACAGCGTGGACGACCTGCGGTTGGTCGTTCAGGTACCGGCCGAGTGCTTCCGGACGGATACCGGAAGCAAACAGCAGCTGCGGACCGCGGAAGGCATCGGCGGCAACTACGACGTACCGGGCCGCAATGTCATGTTCGTCTCCCGTTTTGTCGTCGCGAACCCGCACACCGCTGACCTCATCTCCGTTGGTCAACACCCGCACAACCACGCTTTCATCGAACAGGCGGGCCCTGGGGTTGTTTCGCGTTTCATCCCCGAACACCACGTCAGCCCCGGACCAGATGAAGCGGCCGTCCCCGGTGCGGCGCACGGCCAGCGGCATGGGTTGTACCCGGCGGTCAGGCGAGCGGCCGTCGTCGAGCGCTGACGCCAGCCGTGACCGGACCAAGTCAGCCAGGGGAGCCTTGGCCAAGGCCTCTGCGCTGACGGAGAGGAGACGTTCCGCCTCGGTCAGGAGCTCGTCCATGTTGGGAAGGAACGCAATACGCTCGCTGTCGCCAGGACGCGGGCATGCGCCGGTCCAGTGCGCTGCCATACCGCCAACATTGCTGGAGAAGGCAAGGCCCGGCAGTCCAGCCTCGCCGGGCTGCTGCCATCCTTCCTCGAGGAGGAAGGTACCGGGCCGCACCGGGCGTGCGACGTCGCGTGCATACTCAGCAAGATCCCCTCCGGTTGGGAGGGCGCTGACTTTTCCTTCCGAACGGCGCTGGGCAGCTTCGCGGTCCTGCACGCTCGCGATGTTCTTGACGTGGGAGCCGGGCGGATCACTGATAGTCGGTCCGGCCTCGAAAATGGCAATGCTTGCCTGGGGACTGAGCTCGGAGAGTATCCGTGCATAGGTGGCACCGGCGGGGCCGCTTCCAATGATTGCGACGTCGATGCCGGCCGGATAAGGGCGCGCTGAAGGTACTGCTGTGGTGGTCATGCTGTTCTCCAGGAGTCTGTAGGAGGGAGGGCTTCACGCCCTGGGGGTTTGCTCAGCGGGCGACTGTGGACAGTGCCGGTTGAGCGTCAAGAAAGAGTCGTCGTTCCCGACGCCGTTCAGCTTGCAGGGCCGGGTTGGCGATGGGGGAGGCCAGGAGCAGGGCCTTCGTGTAGGCATGGTGCGGATTGGCAATAACCTGTTCCGTGATGCCGGTCTCCACGATCTCTCCTCGACGCATTACGGCAACACGCTCGCTGATGTGTCGGACCACATCGAGGTCGTGGGTGACAAACAGGAGCGAAACGCCGGTCTGCTCTTGTATGTCTGCAAACAGTTGGAGAACCCGTGCCTGGGTGGACAAGTCCAGGGCGCTGACGGGCTCGTCACACACAATGAGCTTGGGATTCCTGCACAGGGACCGGGCAATGGCAATGCGTTGCCGCTGGCCTCCGGAGAACTCCCGAGGGTAGCGGGCGCTGGCGTTAGAGGGCAGATTCACTACATCGAGGAGCTCCCGGACTCGTCGTTGAGCATCAACCTTGGACGTTCCGGAAACCTGCATCGGCTCCGACAAGATGTCGCTGATGGTCATGGACGGATTCAGCGAGGTATAAGGATCTTGAAAAACCACCTGAATGTCGCTGCTCAGTGCCCGGCGTTCCTTTTTGCTGAGCCTGGTGATTGATCTGCCGTCGAAGCGGATGTCGCCGCCGGTCACGGGAGCGAGACCCAAGACGGCCCGGCCGATGGTTGACTTTCCCGAGCCGGACTCGCCGACGAGTCCCAGGGTTTCCCCGGGTTTGATGTCGAGGCTCACACCCTGCAAGGCGCGGAAGGAACGTTTGCGGCCGAATCCACCGATCCTGTAGTCGACGGTCAGGTCGGTGATCCGCAGGAGGGGCTCCGCTTTGGGGGAGGCGGTGTGGTTGACGGAAGTCATCGTGCACCTTCTGTCTCGGTTGTCATGTCCGACCCTGCAGAGGGGGCGGTTGTTGTTTTCGACGTTGAATCCAGGGCCGAGTCCAAGAGGAGCCGTGTGTACTCTTCCTGTGGGTT
This sequence comes from Paenarthrobacter sp. CM16, assembly GCF_013179505.1. Classification (GTDB taxonomy): domain Bacteria; phylum Actinomycetota; class Actinomycetes; order Actinomycetales; family Micrococcaceae; genus Arthrobacter. The sequence goes on from NZ_JABMCX010000102.1 coordinate 2,383, forward strand.
CGTAAACAGGTCAGTAACTGCCGCCACTTCAACTATTTCTCCATTGCGCATTACGGCTACCTGGTCGCAGAGGTCCGCTACCACTCCGAAGTTATGGGTAACCAGGACGACGCCCATGCCTCGTTCCGCCTGAAGGCTGCGGATGAGGTCCAGCACGTCCGCCTGTACGGTGACGTCCAGTGCTGTGGTGGGTTCGTCAGCGATGAGGAGCTCGGGATTGCAGGAGACGGCTCCTGCGATGAGCACGCGCTGCGCCATTCCGCCGGAGACTTGATGCGGGTAGGACTTGAAGACGCGCTCAGGATCGGGAATGCCTACGCGGGCGAGGAGTTTGAGGGCTTCGGCTTTGGCGGCTTTCGCCGATATGCCCAGGTGGTGCTGCATTGGCTCGGTCAGCTGGGACCCTATGCGGAACGCGGGATCGAGGTTGCTCATGGGCTCCTGGGGAATGTAGCCGATCCGGGCGCCCCGCAGGCGGTTGCGCTCCTTCGGAGTCATCCCCAACAGGTCCGCTCCGGCGAAACTCAAGGTTCCGGCAGTCATTTCGGCTTGCCCGGGCAAGAGACCCAGTACCGAGAAGGCGGTTTGAGATTTGCCGGAGCCCGATTCCCCTACCAAACCAAGGATCTGACCGCGCTCCACCCGCAGGGAAATGCCTTTGACGACGTCGGACTTCTCTCCGTTGGGGCGGGGATAGGAAACCCGGAGATCGTTGATGACCAATAGTGCGTCTTCGGGTTCCGCGGATGCCTTTGTCATGGGCCGTGCGGGCTGAGGAGTTGAGACCGCTTCTTTGGCAGCCTTTCTGGTCTTGACGCGGCCGGCTGCGGATCCGTAGTTCGCCAAGGCATCGCGGAAGCCGTTGCCCACCAGGGTGCAGGCCATGACGGTCAACACCAGGGCAACGCTTGGCCAGAGGAGCAGCCAGGGAGCGTTGAAGATGTTCTGGGAAGCGTCATTGAGCATCAGGCCCCAACTGGCTTTGTCGGAGGAGCCAAGGCCGAGGAAGGCAATGCCTGCTTCGATTCCGATGCCGGCACCTGCCAACAGGGCTGCCTGGATGATGGTGGGCGTGATGACCACCGGAAGGATGTGGCGGACCATGATGCGGATGTCGCTCAACCCGGAGACCCGGGCTGCGTCCACGTACAGCTCTTCCCGCACGGCCCGGACCGAGCCGCGGATGAGCAGGAACACCGAGGGGGCGATCAGTATGCCGAACACCACCAGCGCAAGCGAGGTGCTGCGTCCTACACGGGCCAGCACTACAAGGAGCACCACGATGGCCGGCAGGGACAGGAGCGCGCCACTGATCCACATGCTGACGCCGTCGATCCATCCCTGGCGGTAACCCGCCAGGAGCCCGGTGGGTACGCCGATCAGCAAGCTCACGGCGATGACGATCGCTGCGCTCAAAAGGCTGGTTTGGGCGCCGTACACGAGGTTTGCCAGCACGTCGCGGCCCACACCATCAGCGCCCAACGGATGCTCAGGGGTGAAAGGGGGTGCCAGGACATCGGCGAGGCGCGTTGCGGTGGGATCGTAGGAAGTGATCAGCGGTGCGAGGACCGCCACCACAACGAGCAGGGCGAGGAACACCAGCGAAATTACTGCTGCAGGTTCACGGAGGAACTTCTTGATCAGGTTGTCCGCCTGCGGCGCGGCGCTTACCACGTCCAAAGACTTGCGGGTACCGGTGACAAGGTTATCGGTCATGAGACACGAACTTTCGGATTGATCCAGCCTTGTGCCAGATCGACGAGAAGATTGACGACGACCACCAGCACCACCGTGACCAGGACGATCCCGAGCACTACGGGCAAGTCGCCACGACCGGCCGAGTTGTTGGCCTGGGTGCCGATCCCGGGGATATTGAAAACTTTTTCAATGATCACCGAACTGGAGATGGCAACAATGAACATCAGGGACACCGTGGTGAGACTCGGGCCGGCGGCGCTGCGCAAGGCGTGCTTGACCACGACGCTGCGCTCGGGGAGGCCCCTGCTCCGTAGTGTTCGAACAAAGTCCTGCTGCATGACATCGATCATGGATCCCCGGACCTGCAGGGCAATGGAAGCCAAAGAACCCAACGCCAGGGCAATTACCGGGAGCGTGATGGAGGCGAGCCACTTGGCGGGTGATTCGGTGAAGGCGGTGAAACCGGTGGCCGGCAACAGGCGAAGTTGTACAGCGAAAACCAAAGCCAGAACCAGGGCCACCAGGAAACCGGGAATTGCCTGAACCAAAGTCGACGCCACTTGAAGACCGCGATCCAGTCGACCCCGGCGCAAGGCTGCAGTGACCCCGATCAACGTTCCGAAGGCAGCAGCGAGGATCAGTGAGCCGATCACCATGGAAAGGGTGGGCGGCAATGTTTGGGAGAGCAACTCTCCCACGGGCTGGTTGGTGAACCAGGACCGGCCCAAGTCTCCACGGACAGCCGATCCGAGCCACTGGAAGTATTGGCTGATCAATGGCTCATCGAGGCCCAGTTGTTGGCGCTTGGCCTCCACTTGTTCCACTGAAGCCACTGGCCCCAAAACCTGACGGACAGGGTCTTGCCCTGTGAGGTTCAAGAGGAAGAACGTCGCTGTGGAAATAACGAACATGAGCACCAGTCCTGAGGCCAGGCGGCGAAGGATAAACATCAGCACGGCAGCTCCTTGGGCTTCGGAAGATGAGGGGATTGGCGGGGGAGGCCGGCCTTGGTACGGGCCGGCCGCCCACCTACTTCTTCGAGGCTGTGAAGCCCCAGAGCGGCGGCAGCGTGGAATAGCGCTGCGGCGTGACGGTGATTTCAGTGGTGCTGGCAAAGACGTTGTCAGACTGGATGTAGGGAGCAAACCAGGCCTGGTCCACCAGGTAGGTGTTCAGCTGACGGAACGTTTCGGTCTGGGCGTCGCCGGTTTCGCCCTGGGCCTTGTTGATCAGGTCAACCACCGTGGGATCAGAGACGTGGAACGGGTTCCACAATGATTCAGGCGTGAGCGCGATCTGCGCGAAATCCCACGGACGGGGGCTGTTGAGTCCGAAGATTGCGGCGGGGTACTTTCCGGCCAGGAGATCGGAGATGAAGGTCTGGCCGTTCACGGGCTGGTACTGCGGTGTGACGCCGATGGCGGTCAGCGCTTCGGTCACGGCTGCCTGCTGGTCGGGGTAGACGGGGGATACATCCGGCATCGGCAGCGTGAAGCCGTTCGCATAGCCGGCGTCGGCCAGGAGCTTCTTCGCGGCGTTGACGTCAAAGGGGTATTTCTTATCCAGCTCAGGAATAAAGGCGTCACTGGTGGAGCTGAAGACCTGGCTGGTGGCCTTGCCCTTACCGCCAAAGACCTTCGCGTGGATGGCGTCGCGATCCAGGGCCATGTTGATCGCCTGGCGGACCTTCGGCTCGGCGAGCGCAGGGACCAGGGAACCCTTGCGGTCGAACAAGTAGAGGCCGCTGGTGGTGTAGGCGGGGCTGGTCTGGATATTCAGGCCTGCGGACTTGAGGCTGTTTGAATCCTTATCGGTCACTACTGCGAAGTCTGCTTCCCCGGCGCGGAGCGCGTTGAGGATTGCGTTGTTGTCGTTGAAGACCGTGACTTCGACGGTGTCGAACGGGAAGTCTTTGGCGTTCCAGTAGTCAGCGTTCCGCGTGTAGACGTACTTGATGCCGGTCTGGGACTTTGCTGCGTCCAGGATGTAAGGGCCGGAACCGATGGGAGTGGTGTCCAGCGCCGGTGTTCCCAAGGCCTTGGGGCTGGCAAGGACACCGGCGGTTCCGCCTAGGTTCGGGACGAGCGAGGGGTCCGGAGCGGAGAGGGTGACCATGAGGTTGGTGGCGTCGGTGACGGTTACCTCCTGGATGAAGCGCAGCTGGCCGCCGGCTTCACCCGTCCCCTTGCGGGCCGAGTCCAGGTTGGCTTTGACTGCAGCCGCATCCAAGGGTGTGCCATCGGTGAATTTGACGCCTTCCCTGATGGTGAGGGACAGCTTCGTCCGGGTGTCATCGTAAGACCACTTGGTCACGATGTTCTCGGCCGGTTCTCCCTCATTGGTGTTCCGGAAGAGGGAGTCGTAGACGGGCTGAAGGAACTGGGTGGTGGGGCCGGTGCCGAAGTTGCCCGGCGAAAAGGACTCGGGCGGCGCAATGGCTGCAATGTCCAACTCGGTGGGGGCTGTGGAACCACCAGGGGAAGAGCCGGTGCAGGCAGTAAGCGCCATGACGGCTGTGACGGCGGCAATGCCGACTAATTTGCGCATGTTTCTCCTAGACAAGGCGTCGAAAGCTCAGCTTCGAGTGATCCGACTGTTCTCCGGCGGCGATGCTGCGGAGATCGATAGGTATGGCGGTGAATGATGGCTGAAGTGCCTTGGAAAGGCGCCTTGCTTTACGCGGAATCCCGCGGATTCCATGTATGCGTTCCCGGCGCAGAGCCAAATGGACGCAGAGGGTGTGCTCCATATGGTCTCCCTCGCCGTTGAGGTCAGATGTTGCTGGTAGAACGCTTTGTGGCGTCTGTTACAAAGATAATCCGGTCACCGGAATAAGTCAATGACTTTTTCCGGTCCCCGGGATTTAGGCGGATAAGCCTTGGTCCTCGTTCCGGGTCAGCCGCTCGAGGAGCCCGGGAAGGTTGGCTTTGGAGAAGAGTTCCCCCAAGACAAGTTGTGCGGCCCCTATGACGCCGCCTACCTGCTCGTCAATGGCTGATAGCTCTACGAGCAGGTCCGGTGCGCCGCTGGAGGGGAGTCGCTCCAAGACGGCTTGCTGTATGGGCTTCAGGACAATGTCCTTTGCCCTGGCAATGCCGCCGCCGACCACCAGCATGTGGGGAGCGAAGAAACTTACCAGGGTTGCCAGGCTGCTCCCAAGCAGTGCTGCGGTTCGGTTGAGTAGTTCCTTGGCGGCGGCATCTTCATGCTCAGCGGCCAAGGTGACGTCATAGGCGCGAACGCGGCCGGTTTCCTTCAGCACCTGCTCCAAGTAGGGGCTGCGTCCGGTTTCGGCCAGCATCAAGCCGTCCCGCTCAATGGCCCATCCACTGGTGACGGCCTCAAGGCAGCCTGTACGTCCACACCTGCAGGCAACTACCCCCGCCTCCGCGACGGCCACATGGCCAATGGAGCCCGCCAGGCCGTGGGAGCCGCGGTAGAGCCGGCCGTCAGTGACAAGCGCGGCTCCCACGCCGGCCCCGGCTCCGAAATAGAGCAGATGCTTTGCCCGGGCGGCGCGTGGATTGCTTTCCATTTCAGCCAGGGCGAGGAGGTTGACCCGGTTGTCCACCCAGACGGGAACCGGCCAGCGGGTGGCAAATTCTTCGCGCACCGGATAGTCATCCCAGCCGGGCATGACTGGCACGCCAACGGGAGTGCCGGTATCGAAATTGACCGGACCTGACAGGCCCACGCCGATTCCGAGCAGGTTGTTGTTACTTTGCTCCCTGGCTATTTTTTCGATGATCACGTTGACCTGGTCCAGGATCCGGGCGGGCCCTTCGCCGACGTCGCATAGTTCCCGGTGGCGCGTGCCGAGCAGGGCGCCGGCAAGGTCCGAGGCGCTGACGACCATTTCATTTGAGGCGATGTCCACGCCGACGACGTAGCCCGCCTGGGCGTTGAGGGACAAGAGCTTTGCCGTCCGGCCTCCTGTAGAGGGGGCGCGGCCGGGGGAGTGGATGAGCCCGATCTGTTCGAGTTCTGCAACCCGCTCGGCAACGACGCTCCGGCCCAGTCCCACCTGGTCGGTCAGGGTGGCTTGGGTTATGCCCTCTTCCCACCGGATGGTTTCCAGTACGGATGCCAGTCCGGTGTATCGCTCTATTGCCATCTGATCTCTTCCTGCATGCCGTCGCCCACCGCGTCAGTGCCGCGGTGATGAATCCAGTCCGCAAAGCGAAGCCGTTCGGGCACTTCCACTTGCCATCATCCTCCAGCTTCGCGTCGCCAAACAATAAAAGTCTAGCAACTTTTACCGGTCATCGGATAAACTATATGAAACCCATCACACAAGGAGGCCGCGTGCGGCGATCTATCTCAACCACTGAAGACGGCGTCCAGTACCGGGACTTGAACGGGAACGGTGTACTGGATCCCTACGAAGACCCACGGCTGGATGCTGCCACCCGTGCCGCGGATCTCCTGACGCGTCTGTCGGTCGAGGAAAAAGTCGGGCTCATGTTCAACACTGTGATGGCTGTGGGGGAGGTGGCGGACCACGACACCGCGAGTCCGTTCGGTCCGGAGACTCCCCGCGACCTTGTGGTGGGCAGGTCCATCAACCACTTCAACGTTGGCCACATCCCTTCGGCGGAGCACATGGCCCGCTGGCAGAATGCCATGCAGGAACTCGCCGAGCTCACCCCGCACGGGATCCCCATTACTTTTGGCACCGATCCCCGCCATGGTTTTGCGCAAAACGACGGAATGGCCTTTGCCGCCGGCTCGTTTTCGCAGTGGCCCGAACCCATGGGCTTGGCCGCCCTCAATGATCCAACTGTCATGAGCGACTTTGCCGAGACAGCCCGGCGTGAGTATGTGGCGGTGGGGCTTCGGGCAGCTCTCCACCCACAGCTCGACCTCGCATCCGAGCCGCGCTGGGCGCGTCAATTGCAGAGCTTCAGTTCAAACTCAGCGGTGAGCTCAGAATATGGTGCGCTGCTCATCGCAGGTCTGCAGGGAGGGAAGCTGTCATCCACGAGCGTCGCCTGCACCGCAAAGCACTTCCCGGGCGGAGGCGCGCAGGAAGACGGTGAAGATCCACACTTCCCCTCCGGTAAAGCCCAGATCTACCCCGGCGGCAACTTTGACGAACACCTGGCCCCCTTCCGAGCGGCGATCGCTGCCGGCACCAGCGCGATCATGCCCTACTACTCCCTGGCGAAAGACCTCGTGATCGACGGCGTCGAAGTGGAGGAGGTGGGCTTTTCGTACAACAAGTACCTGATCACTTCACTTCTCCGTGAACAGCTCGGCTTCGATGGTGTTGTCTTGACAGACTGGCAGCTGGTCACTGATCTTGAGGTTTTTGGTCTTCCCTTCCCGGCCAAGGCGTGGGGTGTTGAGCACCTCAGTCCCCTTGAACGGGTGGAGAAACTGTTCGACGCCGGCGTGGACCAGCTCGGTGGCGAATCCTGCACGGAGTTGGTGCTTGAGCTGCTGGCCAACGGCAGGTTGTCCCAGGACCGGGTAGATGCCTCGGTACTGAGAATCCTCCGGGTTAAATTCGAGCTGGGGCTCTTCGACAATCCCTACGTTGACGTGGATGCTGTAAGCGACGTGGTCGGTTCGGCTCAGTTCCGCGACTCCGGACACCGCGCCCAGGCGGAATCAGTGACCATCCTCAAGAACGATGGGTTGCTGCCGCTCCGGGCGGACACCCGCGTCTACGTCGAAGGAGTCAAACCGGAAGCTGTGGGCGGCCGGGTCACCCTGGTTGATGACAGGAAAGACGCCGAGGTGGCCCTCGTGCGGGTGTCTGTTCCCTACGAACCACGCAACGAGTACTTCCTCGACGCCATGACACACCAGGGAAGCCTCGACTTCCCGGAGGAAGACATTGCACGGGTGAGGGCCCTTGCAGCAGAACTCCCCGTGATCCTGGACGTCTACCTTGAACGGGCAGGAATCCTGACCCCGTTCCAGGGCATCGCATCGGCCATCACCGCCAACTTCGGCGCTTCTGATGCTGCGCTGTTGGATGCTTTGACTGCCACGATTCCACCGAGAGGCCGGTTGCCGATCGAGCTGCCCCGCTCCATGGCCGCCGTCGAAAATTCACGCCCTGATGTCCCCAACGACACCGAGGATCCGCTCTACCAGTTCGGTGCCGGCCTCAGCTTGTCCACAACCCGGAGCGAATCCGGGATGCTCACGTGAACCGGACGAACGGGGAACACCAGTCGAGCGAAGTTCACTGGAGTGAGTTCGTTGATCCGCCGGATTCGGCGCGGCCACGTGCCTGGTGGCACTGGATGGACGGCAACGTAGAGCTTGAAGGCATCCGCGCGGACCTTCGCTGGCTCCACTCGGTAGGCGTCCGGGGGGTTCAAGCCTTCGACGGGGCGCTGGGAAATCCGCTTGTAGTGGATGAGGCCGTCATCCCGGGAAGCAAGCAGTGGCGCGAAGCTGTTGCCGTTGCAGTGGCGACGGCGCACGAGCTCGGCCTGGACTTCACTGTTGCCACTTCTGCAGGGTGGAGCGCCTCCGGAGCTCCATGGGTTGATAAGGCTGACGCCATGCGCAAGTTGGTGTGGTCGCAAACGGTGGTCGAAGGCGGCGAACTGGCCCACCTCAACAATTTGCCGGACGTCGCAGGGCCGTATCAGGACACTCCAAGGTGGGGAGCCGAGCCGCACGAAGGCTCGGGAGACGCCAAAGACCTCTTTGCCTTGGCCATCCCGTTCCACAACGCCCACGATGCTCTGGAGCCCGCATTCATCCGCACGTCCGACTCGCCAACTGAAGCGGTCACCGCAGACCGCACCACCGCCGTCGACGGTTTCCGCTTGGCCCGTGACCCGGACCATCACTCGGTGGCATGGATTGAACAGTCCTTTGCCGCGCCGGTGACGGTGCGTTCGTGCGTCATTGAATTGCCCGGCCCCCACGGCTTCGGCGCGGCTCCGCCCGCCACGGCCACCCTGCAGGTCCGGAACGACGACGGCGGTTACGTCACTGTCTGCACGCTACCGGCCACACAATGCCCAGCGCGGACCATGTCCTTCCCGGCGGTGACCGGGACACACTTCCGGCTGCGGCTCGAAGCCGAAGGGATAGCCACGGTCCTGGCCGCCTTCGAGAAAGGGGTGGTGCCCCCACCGGTATTCCGTCCACTCAGCGAGTACGTCGTCAAAGAATTCGCCCTCTACGAAACCGGCATGCCCGCCTACCGGGAGGCGAAGAGTGGTTTCGCCACCGCACAGAACTATGACCACCTTGATACTGACCCGCGCGCAGCATTCGCCGTAGTGCCGCTGGCCGGCATCCTTGATATCAGCAGTCAGCTTTCACAGGGCAGGCTTACCAGCCCGTTACCGGCCGGGACCTGGAGAATTATCCGTTTCGGGTCTTCCCTCACGGGGCAGACCAACGGGCCTGCGCTTCCCGAAGCCACGGGGCTCGAGGTGGACAAACTGGATAGTGAAAGAGTCCGGCGTTATATTTCAACCCACCTGGCGCAGTTCGGTGACGCACCGATCGACGGCCTGCTCAGCGACAGCATTGAGTCGGGGCTGCAGAACATCACCCATAACCTTCATGCCGGATTCCACCATCTTCGCGGATACAGCATGATTCCGTGGATGCTCACCATGGCAGGTTTTTTGGTGGAGGATGCCCGTTCCAGCGACCTCTTCCTCGCCGATTTCCGGCGAACACTCGCAGAAGTCTTCGCAAAGTCCTACTACGGCACGTTGTCCGAGGAAGCACATAAGCGGGGCGCTATCTACTACGCGGAGGCGCTGGAGGACCGCAGGCCGCAACTCGGGGACGATCTGGCCATGCGCTCACATGCAGATGTCCCGATGGGAGCCATGTGGACATTCAATGCTGATGCCGGGCCAGCGCCCACCTACGTCGCGGACCTGAAAGGGGCGTCATCGGTGGCGCACGTTTACGGGCGCAGCCACACGGGCGCTGAAGCCTTCACCTCAGGACGGAACCCTTGGAGTGATTCGCCGAAGTCGTTGAAGCACGTCGCCGACCTCCAGCTCACCCTGGGGGTGACCCGCTTTTGCCTCCATACGTCCCCGCACCAGCCCACCCAAGTACCACCGCCGGGAATCGCACTGGCGCCTTCGCTCGGCCAATCCTTCACCCGCAACGAAACCTGGGCGTCCGCTGCCAAGCCGTGGGTGGACTATCTGGCCCGATGCTCGCATCTTCTTTCTCTTGGCCGGCCCGCCGTTGACATTGCGTACTTCATCGGCGAGGAAGCCCCCGTCACCGCGCTTTTCGGCAACACCTTCAACCACGATGTTCCCGTTGACTACGACTACGACTACATCGGCCCGGACGCACTCGGTACTGTCCTGGATGTTCAAGAGGGGGAGCTGCGGGCAGGGACCTCCCGCTACAAGCTGCTCTATCTGGGCGGTGCCTGCCACCGGATGAGCACAGGCGCCCTCCACGCAATCCTGCGACTGGTGGAACAGGGTGCAACGGTGGTGGGAGAACGTCCAACGGCCAAGCGCTCACTGGCTGACGAGGATACCGCGTTTGAGCGTTTGTGTGATTTGATCTGGGGCAGCCCGAACAGCGACAGCCCGAACAGCGGCCAGGTTTTCGCCACCGCAGACCTGGCATCCGTGCTGCGGGATCATTTTCCACCGCGGGTGATAGTGGGGGACCCCCGGGTACGTCGGATCGCTCGATGGGTGGACGGCGATCAGCCCCTTGTTTTCATCGCCAATCCCGTCAACGAGGAGCTGCGCACCACCGTGACGCTAGCGAACACGGACGGCGGTTTCGTTGCCTGGGACCCGGTGGCACTAACTCAGCAAGCGCTTTCGCCCACGGAGGGTGGAGACGGCTTCGACGTGCGGCTACCCCCTTATGGTTCGCTCTTCATTCTCAGGGGCGAAGCGGATCCGGGCTCCAGGGCGGAGCGCGTTACCGAGGTTGCCGGTGACTGGACGCTCACCATCCCCGGCTCCGATCCGGTGCAGCTTGCCCATGCCACCTTCTGGACCGATCCAGGAATCGGGGCCAAGTACTTTTCCGGAACGGCCACATATGTGGTGGAGTTCCAGCTCGACGGACCCGAACTCCCGGACGCTATCCAGTTCACCGATATTGCTGATGTCGCGCACCTGGACATCAACGGAGAAGAGTCAGGAATTCTCTGGACTGCTCCCTATAGGGTTTCCACCAATGCCCTGAGGCCCGGTAGTAACCAGGTCCGGATCAGCGTCACCAATCCGTGGCGCAACAGGCTGATATCTGAAGCCCGCAGCAACACCGGGGCGCTCTTCCCACCTATGACCAGAGTGTTTAACGATGAAGCCGACATCCAACCGGCAGGGCTATTGGGACCACTGAGCTTGGTCTACAAGAACCGCCCGTAATTTCCACTAGTGAAAGTACTAAATTCATGACGCACCAAGCAACGCCTTCCGCAGCGAGCCTGGAGGGCCAGCGCCGGGCCGATATCGGCGATGGCACGTACCTGAATCCGGTGTTCGCGGGGGACCACCCGGACCCGGCCATCCTGCGCGACGGGGATGACTACTACCTGACCTTTTCGTCGTTTGAGTCCACACCCGGACTCATCATCTGGCACTCACAGGACCTGCTGAACTGGCAACCGCTGGGGCCGGCTCTACCAACACCCCTCGGATGCGTGTTTGCGGTGGACATGTGCAAAGTGGACGGCCGGTACTTCATCTACATACCGATCATTCCCACGGCTGTCTCGCCGGACCCAACTGCGCCGGTGCTGACCTATGTCATCCATGCCGAGAACATGGCGGGACCTTGGAGCGAACCGGTCAACCTGGGCATTGAAGGGCACATCGATCCGGGGCACGTGGTGGGAGAAGACGGCAACCGCTACTTGTTCCTCAGCGGCGTCAGCCGCGTCCGGCTCACCGACGACGGGCTGGCCACCAACGGACCAGTGGAGCACGTCTACGATGGCTGGCGCTACCCCGACGACTGGGTGGTCGAGGCCTACGCCCTGGAAGGGCCCAAGCTCACCCGCCGAGGCGAGTGGTTCTACCTCACGACGGCGGTGGGCGGCACCTCCGGTCCGCCCACCGGCCATATGGTCACGGTCGCCCGTTCCCGCTCCATTGACGGCCCGTGGGAGGACTGCCCCCACAATCCGATCATCAGGACATGGGACGCAGTTGAGCCGTGGTGGAGCAAGGGACATGCCACCTTGTTTGAGGGCCCCAAAGGCCAATGGTGGAGCATCTATCACGGCTACGAAAAAGGGTTCGCCACCCTCGGCCGGCAGACACTCTTGGAACCCATCACCTGGGACGAGTTCGGATGGCCCAGGGCAGGTGGGGGAGACCTTTCATTGCCGCTGGCTGCACCCCTTCCCGCTGGCCCTCCAGCCGTCGGCGGGACTCACGGGCTGGCGTTGTCCGATGATTTCTCCACCGGGCGCTTTGGAACACAATGGTCATTTCACGCCCCGTCCAAGGACGAGTATCTTCGGGCATCCTTTGACGCCGGGCTGGTCCTGCAAGCACGCGGATCAGGACCCTCTGACAGCTCGGCCCTAACGTGCATCGTTGGCGATCGGCGCTATGAAATCACGGTAGAGATGGAAGTCAGCAACGGCGCCCAAGGTGGCATGTTGCTGTATTACAGCGACCGCCTGTTCTGCGGCATGGGTCACGACGGCGGCCGCATGATCAGCTACCGCGCCGGCAGGGCGATTCCGTACTGGCGCGAACCTGCGCCGGCGGCCCGAACCATGCACCTGCGAATAGTCAACGACAACCACATCGTCACCCAGTACTACAGCCTCAACGGGACCGACTGGACCAGGCATGGACTGCGTTTCAACGTGGAGGGTTACAACACCAATACGGCCGACGAACTCCTGAGCCTGCGCCCGGCACTGTTCGCGGCCGGGACGGGGGACGTTCGGTTCAAGAACTTCACATACCGTGCTCTCATCGACTGAGCGGCGCCCGTGGCTGGCCTGACGACCGCAAAGCGCAATGTGGTCAAAGCCCACTCTGCGCAGAGGTCACTTAGCGGCCGGTGGTGGTTGCAGCTCGTCCTGTGGTTGTCTTTCGGCTCAGTGCCAGGCCCAAGGCCAGCATCCCGACACCCAGGATCAGGTGAAGCCAGTTGTCGGCGTTGTTGACCGGAACGAAGTTCGCGGCGGATTCCTGGTTGATGAACAGGCCGTAGATCCACAGAACCAAGTAGATTGCTCCGCCGCCCACCAGGTAGTTCCGGGCCTGCCCCGCAGTCCGGGCCATCAAGATACCCGCTACTCCGAAGAGCAGGTGCACGATGTTATGCAGGATTGATACCTGGAAAATACCCAGCAGGAGGGCATCGGAGGTGTGGCCGGCGAACGACAGGGTCT
>NZ_JABMCX010000103.1 GCF_013179505.1 Paenarthrobacter sp. CM16
AAGGTGGGCCGCCGCTCCTTCGCCGCAATGGCGGGCTACGACTTCAGGCACCTCATCACCGATTCCGGGATCAGCGCGGAGGACAAGGCTGCCTTCGAGGCCAAGGGCACGGAAGTCATCGTCGCATCACTCAGCTAGCTGCACTGCCCAGGGAGCCCTAGAACCGCATCCTGGGCGCGTGCAGCACCGAATCGTCAACATCCCTGGGTACCCACTGGCTGAACGGTGAGTCCAGGCTGTACTGGCCGTCGTCGTTCTTGATCAGCGTGCGCACCTCGGCGTTGTCCGGGTTGTTGAGGGATTCGAAGTACTCAACCGTCCAATGGAACCAGCGCATGCAGAACAGGCGCATGGTCAGTCCGTGGGTCACGAAGAGGGTGTTGGGCGCATACGTAGGCTTTTGCCAGTGACGGTAGAGGGTCTCCATGAACGAGGACACGTGATCGTAGACATCAGAGCCTGACTCACCCTCACGGAACCGGTAGAAGAAGTGGCCGTAGAGGTTGCGGAGCTCCTTTTGATCCTCGATTTCCCCGGCGATCTGGAAGTTGGCCCAGTCCTGCTCACGAAGCCGGGGCTCCTCAATGACCCGCTCTATCAACGGACCAAGGTTCAACGCCTCCAAGGTCTGGTACGCCCGCAAATAGGGTGAAACGTAAACGCAGACCTGCTGCCCGTCCAGCTTCCGGCGAAGGTCCTCACCGGCAACGCGGGCCTGCTCTACGCCGAGTTCCGTCAGGGGGATCCGGTAGTCCGGCACACGGTTGTAGATGGACGTGTCGGCGTTCGCGGCGGACTGGCCGTGCCGGATCATGAAAATTCTCGCTGGGGCACCCATCCCACCAAGCATAGGGTGGGTACATGTTCCTTGCTTCCTGCCGACGCCTGCGCGCCGAAGTACTTATTGTGCTGGGTCTGTCCCTGGGCCAGTCGGCCGTCTACTCCGTGGTGCAACTTTTGGACAAGATGACGCGGGCTCCCTTGGCCGACGCCACGTCAACCCTGAACCGGTCCCAAAACACCCGCGAATACTTTGACCTCACCTACCAGTTGCTGGACATCGTCTTTGCACTGGTACCCGTGGCCCTGGTGTTCTACTTCCTGTCCACACATCTCCAGGGAAACCGCGACGTCGACACCGGCTCGGCATTCGCGCGACTCGGCTTCAATTTTGCCCGGCCAAGCCAGGACCTGCTGCACGGTGTGGGTCTGGCTGCCCTGATCGGCATTCCATCGTTGGGCCTTTATGCTGCCGGCCGGGCCCTGGGCATCACCACGGCGATCATCCCCAGCGGCCTGGACGCGTATTGGTGGACTGTGCCCGTGCTGATTCTCTCGGCCGTGCGGCACGCGATTGTTGAAGAAGTGATCGTGGTGGGATACCTCATGGACCGGTTCGGCAAGTTCGGCTGGAGCATGCCGGTGGCCATTGTGGTCAGCGCCGTCCTGCGGGGGAGCTACCACCTGTACCAGGGCTTCGGGCCGTTCATCGGCAACGTGGTCATGGGTTTGGTGTTCGCATGGATCTACACCAAGACCAAACGGGTCATGCCCTTGGTGATTGCCCACGCATTGCTGGACATCGTGGCGTTTGTCGGCTTCAGTTTGTTCGGCAAGGCGATAGGCCTCGGATAGGGCGGTTAAAAGTATCCGGCCGCCATCGGTGGGTGACGTCATTGGCACCCGCTGATGGCGGCCGAAGTTTTTCCGGGCAGGGTTGACCGGCCGGGACGCGCCCGGAGGGGTGGAGCGTTAGATGGTGACGGCTCCGGAGGCGGTTTCGAAAGTTACTGACATGATTCCCGGGGTGCCGTGCGGCGCCATCCACTGGACGGCAACGTCCTCGAGCGGCTTTTCCACCGGTTCTCCGAGCCATTCGGTGACGCGTTCCGCCGAGCCCGCAATAGTCAGGCTGGACATCTTGACGTCGCTTTCGTGGATCCTTGACGGGTGCAGTGAGGGGTCGCCCTCCCACTTGAGCAAGTACGGGACCTGGGGATCTGCGATCAAGCCCAGAATGCCGATCTGCTGCCACACCAGTTCGCGGCCGTCGGGGAACTTGCGGTTGCCCGGAACAGCGGAGCGGCCAAGGCGGTCCTCGAACGGTGCCAGGTCATCAACAGCGACGCACCAGCCCATCCAGCCACCGCCGGCAGCCGAGCGGGCTCGTACTGCCTGGCCAAAAGGTGCTTTGTCGGAAGCGGGGTGGTCCAGGACCTCCACCACTTCCAGGTACTTGTTATCCGCAAGGGGAATGATCATGTTCCGGGTGCCGAAGCGCGGGTGCACTCCGCCCCGGACAGCGTCCACTCCCAGTGCCGCGGAAATTCGTTCGGTAGTGGCCAAAAGGCCATCTCGTTCACAGGCGTAAGAGACGTGATCCATGCGCATGGCTTCATCTTGGCACTTTGTGATCGGGGTCTCAGCTAAGTCAAGCCTAACTAAGGTGGGATGTGTATAACCGGTGCCAACTGACGTCATGCAGGGACGCTGAAAGTCCGAAAGATTCCATCGGCGTCACAAAGCTGTCTTCGGCTCCGGACACTTCCTAGACTGGCCCCAGCTCACATGCAGCACGTTTCCACAGAACCCATGCGCCACGAACAGGAGAACTCCATGTCCCAAGGATGGTCTTTCGAAACCCGCCAGATCCACGCAGGTCAGGAGCCTGACTCCGCCACCGGAGCGCGGGCCCTGCCGATCTACCAGACCACGTCCTTCGTGTTCCCCAGTGCCGAGAGCGCAGCCAACCGCTTTGCCCTGGCCGAACTGGCGCCGATCTACACCAGGATCGGCAACCCGACGCAGGACGCTGTGGAGCAGCGCATCGCGAGCCTGGAGGGCGGCTTGGGTGCGCTCCTGTTGAGCTCGGGCCAGGCTGCGGAGACCTTTGCCATCCTCAACATCGCGGAGGCCGGCGACCACATCGTTGCGAGCCCCAGCCTGTACGGCGGCACCTACAATCTGCTGGCGCACACCTTGAAGAAGTTCGGCATCGAGGTGACGTTCGTCCAGGACCCGGACAACCTGGACCAGTGGCGCGATGCTGTCCAGCCCAATACCAAGCTCTTCTTCGGCGAGGTTGTGTCCAACCCGCGCCAGGACGTGCTGGACATCGAGGGTGTAGCGCGCACTGCCCACGAGGCCGGCGTGCCGCTCATCGTCGACAACACGCTGTCCACGCCCTACCTCATCCGTCCCATCGAGTGGGGCGCCGACATCGTGGTGCACTCCGCCACCAAGTACCTCGGCGGGCACGGCTCTGCGATTGCCGGAGTCATTGTGGATTCCGGCAACTTCGATTTCGGCAAGGACCCGGAGCGCTACCCGGGCTTCAACACCCCGGACCCGAGCTACAACGGACTGGTCTACGCCCGGGACCTCGGCAAGGACGGAGCGCTGGGCGCCAACTTGTCCTACATTTTGAAGGCCCGCGTCCAGTTGCTTCGCGATCTTGGCTCAGCCGTGGCACCGTTCAACGCCTTCCTGATTGCCCAGGGCCTGGAGACGCTGAGCCTGCGGGTGGAGCGCCATGTCGCCAACGCCACCAAGGTGGCCGAGTGGCTCGAAAGCCACGACGACGTCGAATCGGTCGCCTATGCCGGCCTTCCTTCCAGCCCTTGGTATGACCGGGGACGGAAGTACGGTCCCCAAGGCACCGGCGCCATTGTTGCTTTCAACATCAAGGGCGGTGTCGAAGCAGGCAAGCGGTTCGTGGATGGTCTGGAATTGCACTCGCATGTTGCCAACATCGGCGACGTCCGCTCGCTGGTCATCCACCCGGCCTCCACCACGCACAGCCAGCTGACAGTGGAGCAGCAGGTCGCTGCGGGCGTGAACCCGGGCTTGGTGCGCTTGTCCGTGGGCATCGAGCACGTGGATGACATCATCGCGGACCTTGAAGCCGGGTTCCGGGCCGCCAAGGGGGCCTGACGCCGCACTCCTGTGGAGGGCCGCCCGGCCGTCAATTGTTCGCCGGGCGGCATTCCAGGGTGCTGTTCGGCGAACGATGCCGCCAAAAACCGTCACACTGTTGTCACATTCTTCGCCAGAACCGCCCTGTATTTCCTAGACTCTTCGTATTAGGTCATGAGTGCCAGCACATAGCCCCGGCTTGCTGGCCGGCAACCCTCCTCCGCGGTGGGGTGCCCCGGGTGAAGACCTGGCCTGTTCGCACGCAAGGCGACGGGCAAGCGCGAGGTTAAGGTGTCAAAGGAATGACCATTACTGCTACAGCCCTTCCCAAATCCGGAGAAGAAGACGGAACCGTCAAGTACGCCGGCATCGGGCCATTGGAACTTGAAGCCGGCGGGTTCCTTCCTGACGTCGTCCTGGCGTACGAAACCTGGGGGCAGCTTAATGCCGACGCCTCGAACGCCGTGCTCATCCAGCATGCGCTCACAGGCAGTACCCACGTAGCCCGCGGAGCCACGGATGAGGAAGGCTGGTGGGAGCAGCTGGTGGGCCCTGACGCCACGATCGACACCGACAGGTTCTTCGTGATCTCCATCAATATTGTGGGAGGGTGCTACGGAAGCACGGGGCCTTCTTCGGAAGCACCCGACGGCCGGCCGTGGGGCTCACGTTTCCCGCTGGTCACCCTGCGCGACAGCACCGTGGCAGAGGCACGCCTTGCCGATGCACTGGGAATCGAGGCCTGGCACGCCGTCCTGGGTGGCTCCATGGGTGGTGCCCGCGCCCTTGAATGGGCTGTGACGTTCCCCGAGCGCGTCAAACGTTGCGCCGTGATTTCAGTAGGCGCCTACAGCACCGCCGAGCAGATCGCTTTCGCTCAGGCCCAAACACTGGCCATCCGCCAGGACCCAAACTTCAACAACGGCGACTACTACGCAGGCAATGCCCCTGAACGCGGGCTCGCCTTGGCGCGGCGGATCGCCCACATCACGTATCGATCGGCGCTGGAATTGGATTTCCGCTTCGGTCGGGAAGCCCAGCACCAGGAGACGCCGCTGGCGGCCCCGGTGCTCGGGGAGCGTGGCCGGTACCAGGTGGAGAGCTATCTGGATCACCAAGGGACAAAGCTCGTCCGCCGCTTTGACGCCAACAGCTACATCGCGATCACCGAAGCCCTGATGTCCCACGACGTCGCCCGTGGACGGGGATCGTTGGAGGCGGCATTGTCCAGGACCACCGCCGATTTCTTCGTGGCCGCAGTGGACAGCGACAGGCTGTACTTCCCGGCGCAATCCCGGGAATTGGCGGCAGCCCTGCCCGGTGATGTTCCGGTCCACGTCATTGAGGCTCCGATCGGCCACGACGGCTTCCTCACTGAAATCGGGCAGCTCTCTCCCCAGCTGCGCGAGGCCTTCTTCGCCTAGCCTGCAGGCTACCTTGGCATCCCGGTGGGCTAGCCGTTCATGATCTCGCCGCGCTGCTTCATGTAATCCTCCATGGCGATCTCGCCGTTGCTGAATTTCTCATCCAGCTCTGCCAGTTTGCGGGCACGGTAGCCTTGCGGCGATCCGCTGGTAGACGGGAACGGTGCGGGGGATGAAGCCCCCGACGACGACCCCTCCTGCGGTGCCGGTTCCGCCGGGCGGATGACGGACGGCTGGGATGGATGGCTTGGGTAGTTCTGCTGCGGGTAATTTTCCGCAGGGTAGGGCTGGCGGGGGTAGTTCTGCTGTGGCGGGTACGGCTGGCCGGGGTAGTTCTGCTGCGGCGGGAAGCCCGGGCCGGGCAGGTTCTGCTGTGGGTAGCCGGGCTCGCGGAAGGTCCCTTGCTGGATCCGGCGTGCGCGGGAGCGGTTGTACATGCGGATCCCGAGCGGAATCAGCCACGAGCAGACGATGATCCAGAAGATCAGATTGTTCACAGTGCAGGCCTCCTAGGTCTTATCCCAGCTTAGTCCTGGCAGGTAGCCCGGATTCTGCCGGCAAGAACTTCCTTGCCTGCGCCGAACGGCTCAGAGAAGCCGGGCCTCCATACCCAGGAACCGGCCGTAGCGTGCCACTTCCGCGTCAAGGGCCTCCTGTTCGGAAGGGCTTGGAGGACGGTTCATCCGGACGTCCAGCTGGCAGGTTCCGCCGGAAAAGCCATGGCGCCACCATCCGGCCAACCTGCCGTTCATCAGGACCACATGCATGGGCCCGTTGTCCTCGGGGAAGTATGGCGCTGTCCCGCCCAGGTAATGCCGGGACTGGGAATAGCCCATGACGTATTCGTCATAGCACTGGATGAGGTCAATCCGGGGGAGTCCTGCGTCATCCGGAGGTGTCGTGCTCCTTCCAAGGGTGAGCTCGCCAAGGTCTTCCGGGGCCAGGTAAAACTCGAAACCATCCAGGGTTACCGAAGCAAGGGCGCCGGGCGAAAGTTCCTCAGCCACTCGGAGGCCCAGTTTTACGTCCTTCATGGTCAGTCCGGACCATACGGAGCAGTCCTTGATGGTGGCCGGTCCCCGGCTGCCGAAGTAGCGGAGCACCAAGGTTCCCAGGGCCCGCTCCCGGTCCTCCACGTTCAACGGCGCAGGAAGGAAACCCGGCACACGCTCCTCGAAGAGGGCATACGTCTGCTTCAGCGCGCCCCCGGCGGATCGGATGGGGCTGCCGCTCACCAGGATGCGGCTGATTTCGGCGTGCATGAGGTGGTAAATGAAACCCAGGCCCTTGCTGGGAAAGCCGGACTTTCCCAAGACTTCGGCCAATTCCTCGCGGGTCTTATGGGCTCCATCTGCAACGGCTGCAGCAAGGATAAGGCCGCTTCGGCGGGCGGAGTCCTCATCGATCCCTGTTTGGCGGTACATGCCTTTGTTTCCCTGATGGAGGCGGTCCGCGGAGAGCCCCATCAGCCAGCCAAGATCGTCCCGGTGCACAAAGTGCCAGGTGGGCCGGAGGATGTGGGTTCGCAGGATGGTTCCCTCGGCGACGGCCTGTTCCACGTCCGGGGAAGTGGAAGCAGGTGTCCTTTGTGCAAGGGTCCACCGGGCATAGGGGAATTCTTGTGACTGGACGGCAAGGAGATTCCGGACCACTTCTCCGGGGCTTTGAGCCCAGGGAGGCCGCAGTTGCTGCCGCCGTAGCCGAATGCTGCGAATCGTCTCGGCGGTCACGCCTGGGCCGTCAGCCAGGGCCGTCACGTCAGCGCCGCGGCAGCAAAGTACCGCTTGGCCCGAAGACGGGACCCGGCGTCGGGCGCTTTGCGGTAATACCGTCACCGGAGGACTGGTGCCGGAGTCGCCGGATGACCCACGGGACAAAGTACTCGCGGGCCCAGACGAGGTCCGATGAGCGGGCCTCCCGCCATGTCCGCGGGGGAAGGGACTTAGGCATCAGCGGCTCAAGGGAGTGCTGGACGTTGAGGGCGTCCAGGACCATCATGGCGATGGTGTGGTGGCCCAGCGGCGAGAAATGGAGGCGGTCCGCATCCCACATCTGAGGATCTGCCAACTGCCGCAAGGACCACATGTCCGCAATGACGGCGTCGTGCCGTGCCGCCACTGTCCTAAGGTTCTCGTTGTAAATGGCCACCTTGCCGCGGATCCGCCCCAGCACCGAAGCTGCGGTGTCCGGACCGTTGAACAGGACCACACTGGCGCCGCCGGAACTTAGCTCAGCGACGGCGGCATCGAGTTTTTCGGCCAGGAGGTCGGGATCGCCGCCTGGCCGGATGAGGTCGTTTCCGCCAGCGGAAATGGAGACAAGGTCAGGCTGCAGTTCCAGGCAGGGGCCGACTTGTTCATCGATGATCTGTTGCAGCAGCCTGCCGCGGATGGCGAGGTTGGCGTATGCGAAGTCTTCCTGGCTGCGGCCCAGCTCCTCTGCAACCCGGTCCGCCCACCCACGGTTCCCGCCGGGGTTCCGGGGCTCGGGGTCGCCGATGCCCTCGGTAAAGGAGTCACCCAGTGCTACGTAACGGGTCCAGGGGTGCTTTTGAACCGGCTCGCCGGGCTTCAGTAAAGGATTGTTCTCACTCACGCTCATATCCTGCCCCGTGACCTCGACCCTACGCCACCGTAGGTTGTTACTTGTGGGTAACTGCAAGAATGGACCCATGACTGAAGCTCCCGCATTTCCCGCCCCTGTTGTCCTGTGGTCCCATGACGAAGCCGAGCGCGCAGGCAAGCCCCTCCTGGTGCTTCTGCACGGCTATGGCTCCAACGAGGACGATCTCTTCAGCCTCGCAGGACTGTTGCCGGACGGGTTTGTGGTGGCAGCCCTCCGTGCGCCGATGCCCATGGGGCCGGGCTTCACCTGGTTCCCGCTGACAGCTTCCATCGATTACTCGCTGGAAGCTGTCAAGCAGGCTGCCGAGTATGCCCTTGAATGGCTGGACACGGTCAAGGCAAACCACTCCTCGGTGACGTTGCTGGGCTTCTCCATGGGCATGGCGATGGCCACCACCATGCTCCGCTACCGTCCCGCGGACTTTGCCGCCGTCGTCGGGCTGTCAGGCTTCGTGATCGACGCCGGCGCTGACGCCGCCTTCCGGGATCACGAGCTGGACGGCTCGCTGCCCATGTTCTGGGGACGGGACCAGCAGGATCCCGTCATCACCCAGGACAAGATCGAATACACCATGGGCTGGGTGCGCAAGCACGTTGACCTGACCAAAGTGCTCTACACAGGAATGTGGCACGGCATCAACCAGCAGGAGATCGGCCACGTGGGCGAATTCCTGACCCACAAAGTCCTGACTGACTGACGCAGTTTTTGGACAGATAACGCCCCTAAAAGCCATTCAAAAGGGCGTTATCTGTACAAAAACCAGGGGCGTCAGGCGGCAGTGATCCGGACTGTCTGGCCGTTGACCGTTACGGTGTCGCCCACATGGAGTTGGCGGCCCCTGCGGTCATCGATCTCGCCATTGACTTTGACCAGGCCGTTCTTGATGAGCTCCGCGGCCTCCACTCCGTCCTCCACGAGGTTGGCAAGCTTCAGGAGCTGGCCAAGGCGGATCATGTCGTCGCGGATGGGGATTTCTTCAATTTCCGGAGTGCTCATACTGCAATGATGCCTGAAGTAGTGTGGTGACGGTGCCGCAGCTTTCTCCCCGTCCCACCCTTCCGCTGGCCGTTGGCCTCCCCATTGCAGTAGCAACAGGCTTGGTGATCCCGCTTCAGGGAAGGATCAATGGAGCCCTCGGTGCCCGCTTGGAGGACGGCATCGCAGCTGCCGTGGTGAGCTTCACCACAGGCCTGCTGCTGATTACCGCCATCTCATTCGCGACGCCCAGGGGCAGATCGGGCCTTCAGCGCATCATCCCCGCTGTCCGGAACCGCAGCTTTCCGCGTTTCTACGTCATGGCCGGTGCCATCGGGGCACTGTTCGTTTTCGCGCAATCGTTCACGGTGGCACTGCTTGGTGTCGCCCTGTTCACGGTGGCTGCGGTGACGGGGCAGACGTTGAGCGGACTGCTGGTGGACCGGATGGGCATTGGTCCCGGCGGCAAACGCGCCATCACGGGAGTCCGGGTCATCGGCAGCGTCCTGACTGTGGCAGCCGTGGCGTGGGCTGTGTCTCCCCGGTTCAGCGGCGACGCGGACATTGCCTCGCTACTGCTGCCGGTCCTCCTGCCGCTGGCCGCCGGTTTCTTCATGAGTTTCCAACAGGCCATGAACGGGACCGCCACAGTCCATTACGGCACGCCCATCGCAGCTACCTTGGTCAATTTCATTGCCGGTTCAGCCATCCTGTGGATCGCATGGCTCATCAAGCTGGCCGTCGCCGGACCCGGCAACCCGCTGCCTGCCGAGTGGTGGTACTACCTCGGCGGGCCTATGGGCTGTCTCTTCATCGGGCTCGCTGCCCTCCTGGTCAGGAGCCTGGGCGTACTGATTACCGGCCTGGGCATGATTGCCGGGCAGCTGGTGGGATCGTTGGTGCTCGACGTCGTGATCCCCAGTCCCGGTGCGGTGGTCGCCTTGCCCACGGTGCTGGGTACGGTCCTGACACTCGCCGCGATCATCGTGGCTACGTTGCCGTGGCCCAAGGGAGCATTCGCACCAAGAGGCCCTGCCAAAGGCCGGTAGGGTAGGAACCAACACACTTTCCCCCAGCACCCCGCCGGACAACCTCGTCCGGATTCCGGGGCACACCACCGCGGACCGCACCCAGCGGCCCTGTAGAACAAATGGAGTTACCCATGGCAGCAAAATCCGTCCTTGACCAGGTCATTTCCCTCTCCAAGCGGAGGGGCTTTGTCTTTCAGGCCGGTGAAATCTATGGTGGCTCCCGTTCGGCGTGGGACTACGGTCCCCTCGGCGCCGAACTGAAGGAAAACATCAAGCGCCAGTGGTGGCAGAGCATGGTCCGCGGCCGTGAGGACGTTGTAGGCCTGGACTCCTCCGTGATCCTTCCCCGCCAGGTATGGGAAGCCTCCGGCCACGTTGAGGTCTTCTCCGACCCCTTGGTCGAATGCCTGTCCTGCCACAAGCGCTACCGCGCAGACCACCTCGAAGAAGAGTACGAGGAAAAGAAGGGCCGCCCGGCGGAAAATGGCTTGGCGGACATCGTTTGTGCAAACTGCGGCACCCGTGGGCAGTGGACCGAGCCCCAGGAATTCTCCGGCCTGCTCAAGACCTTCCTCGGCCCGGTGGCCAGCGAAGAGGGCATGCACTACCTCCGCCCGGAAACTGCCCAGGGCATCTTTGTGAACTTCAACAACGTGCTCACCACGTCCCGTAAGAAGCCGCCGTTCGGCATCGGCCAGATCGGCAAGTCGTTCCGTAACGAGATCACGCCGGGCAACTTCATCTTCCGTACCCGCGAATTCGAGCAGATGGAGATGGAATTCTTCGTCGAGCCCGGCACCGATGAAGAATGGCACCAGTACTGGATGAAGGAACGCATGTCCTGGTACACGGACCTGGGCATCCGTGAGGACAACCTCCGCTTCTTCGAACACCCGCTGGAGAAGCTCAGCCACTACTCCAAGGGCACCACGGACATCGAGTACCGCTTCGGTTTCCAGGGCTCCGAGTGGGGCGAGCTCGAAGGCATCGCCAACCGCACCGACTTCGATCTCTCCACCCATGCCAAGGCTTCCGGCACGGACCTGAGCTACTTCAACCAGGCCACCAACGAGCGCTACACGCCGTACGTGATCGAGCCGGCCGCCGGCTTGACCCGCTCCTTCATGGCCTTCCTGATCGATGCGTACACCGAGGACGAGGCACCCAACGCCAAGGGCGGCGTCGATGTCCGCACAGTGCTGAAGCTGGATCCGCGCCTGGCCCCGGTCAAGGCCGCCGTCCTGCCGCTGAGCCGCAACGAGGACCTGTCTCCAAAGGCCAAGGCCCTGGGAGCCCAGTTGCGCAAGAACTGGAACATCGACTTCGACGACGCCGGCGCAATCGGCCGCCGCTACCGCCGGCAGGACGAAATCGGTACCCCGTTCTGCATCACTGTGGACTTCGACACCTTGGAAGACCAGGCCGTCACCATCCGCGAGCGCGACACCATGAGCCAGGAACGTGTGTCCTTGGACAAGGTTGAGGGCTACCTTGCAGCACGCCTGATCGGCGCCTAGCCGTGGCACTGGAATACCGCGAATGGAAGGAGGGCGACGACCTCGCCCTCCTGGAAATCTGGGGTGGCCCGGAGACCCTTCCCGCTGAGCAGTTCCGTGCAGCCCTGGCGCCGTCCGGCAATCAGCCCTGGCGCCGCTGCATCGTGGCTGAGGACGTGGTGGACGGTGTGCGTATTCCCGTCGCTGCCGGCGTGGTCCACGAGGCCTCCCTGCACCCGGAGCGACTCTGGGCGTACATCGAGGTTGCCAAGGATCACCGCCGTGAGGGCGTCGGTGCCACCCTCCTGACCATGCTGCGCCGGGAAGCCGGGAACTCGCCGTCGGGCGTCTCGAAGCTGCGCAGCAAGGTGGAGCCGGATACTGCCGGTGCTGCCTTTGCCGCAGCGGCGGGGTTGACACCCATTCAGCGTTCCCAGCTGGTGGTAGTGAAGCCGGAACCGCTGTCCTTGCCGCGATTCGGTGACGGTTCGGAGGAAGCCGCTTCGGAGCGCGTGGAGGACCTGGCCACCGGTTCGGTGGAGCTGAGCGAGGTGGTGGGCGCGTACTACTCCCACGTGCATCACTGGGACAGCCCCGGAGAACTCAGCATTGCCACTGTGCAGCGTTTGTTCCTGCATGACCTGACCGGCGCCCACGGGGCAATCGTCCTGCGCGCCCCCAAGGCCAGCGCTTTCGGCCAGGGCATACCGGCGAGCCGCAAGGGAAAGATCCAGGCTTTTGCCATCAGCTACGCCCAGGGCAACTCCGAGGAGCCTTCGGACGTGTTCCTTGGACATGATCCCCGGTTGTCGCCCGAGGATGCAGCTGCTGCGGTGCGGGACCTTTTGGCACTCATCGCTTACCAGCACCCTGTATTGCTGGAAGTGGACGAGTCCATGACCGCCCTGCGCACAGTTCTGGAGCCGTTGCTGGAGTCCGGCAAGGCTCATGTCAGGGGCGCGGACACGCTGATCGTCAGCGACTGATCGTTGCTATAGCGTCTGGTTGCTTCTGCTCTGGGAGATCCCGTGCTGCCTGCGGGCGGCACGGGATCTTCCCTTTTAATGGCCGAAGCCTGCGGTGGGCAAGGTCCCGCGTAGGGTTAAGGGCATGAGGTTTTGCAGCTGATGGGCCACGGTCACTCCCACGGACAATCTGAAAGTTCCGAGCCAACGCCGCAGGCCCTTGCCTCGCGGAAGAGGGCCAACTGGATTCTGGCGGCCATCCTGGTTCCGCTGGGCCTCCTGACGCTCGTGGCCATGATGGTCATGTGGCCCTCGGGCAGCCGGGAAGGAATCACCTTCTCCAGCCCCTACCAGGCTGCTCCCGGGGTGACGTTCGATACCGGCCGGATCCAGAGCGTGGTGGTGGAAAGCTGCACGCAAACGGGGCAGGCGGGCACAGGCCAGAGCAACACCGGACAGTCCACCGACCAGTCCGGTTCCGGCCAAACCGATCCCAACCAAGGCGGGTCGCAGTGCACTTTCGCCTTTACGGAGCCGGACAAGGGCGGCGACGTCGTCAAGGTGGTCATCAACCCTGATGTCGCCATGTCCCACGGCGTGGACGTGGGGGACTCCATCCGGTACCTCAACCTCTCCGCGGTTCAGGGCACGGCTGCCGGCAGCGGCGCTCCGGCCTACGTCTTCGTTGACTTCGTCCGCAGCATCCCCATCGCCATCCTGGCCGTCTTGTACGCGGCGGTGGTCATTGCGGTGGCACGCTGGCGGGGCTTCAGGGCCTTGCTTGGTTTGGTGGGCGCCTACTTCGTCCTGGTGAGCTTCATCCTCCCGGGATTGGTGGAAGGCAAACCGCCGCTGCTGCTGGCTTTGGTGGGTTCCACGGTGATCATGATCGGGGTCCTGTACTTTGCCCACGGATTCTCGGCGCGAACATCCACGGCGCTGCTGGGCACTATCTTTGGGCTCAGTATTACCGCGCTGCTGGCGGCCTGGGCTACCGACGCCGCCAACCTGGCCGGTGTGGGAAACCACGACGCCTCCACGCTGGTGAACATGTCACCCCAGATCTCGATTTCCGGGATCATCCTCTGCGGCCTCATCATCTCCGGGCTTGGCGTGCTGAACGACGTCACCATCACACAGTCCTCCGCGGTGTGGGAACTCTATGAACTCGCCCCCAACACCACTGCGCGCAAGCTGTTCACCTCAGCCATGCGGATTGGTCGGGACCACATCGCCTCCACCGTGTACACCATCGCTTTTGCCTATGCCGGTGCCGCACTTCCCATCCTCATCATCGTGATGCTCTATGACCGTCCGCTGGCCGAGGCCTTGACCAGCGCCGAACTGTCCGAGGAAGTCATCCGGACCCTGGTGGGCTCCATTGGCCTGGTTCTCGCCATCCCGGTCACCACACTGATCGCCGTCCTGGTGGTCAAGGCCACGGGCATGAAGCGACTCACTGCAGCTGGCGGCCCCGCCGTCACTGCAGATGAGCTTAAGGACACCGGTTCGCTGGCGGCCGCTGCCGCCGTCGTGGGTTCCGGTCCGCAAGCAGACCACGACGCCGGTGAGCACCTTGACGCTTCCGGCAAGCCGGCGCAGCCGGGGAGCCGCCGCGCCCAACGGGAAGCGGAGCGGCGCGGAGACACGAACGACGCCACCTAAGCCCGGGCCCTGCTCTTGTTCGCCACTCCCGCCGTACTACGCACGCGTGGTCGAACAGGGCAGGGTTCGGGGCAGGCTGTCCACCGATTTGCCCATCTTTGCAACAATGGATAGGTGACTGTTGTAGCAACGCCCCCCGCACCAAAGCTCGAGCTCCCTCCGTTGAAGCTCGGTGGGATCACCGTGGACACCCCGGTAATCCTTGCCCCGATGGCCGGCATCACCAACTCCGCCTTCCGCAGGCTCTGCCGTGAATACGGTGGCGGCATGTATGTGGCCGAGATGGTGACTTCGCGCGCCCTGGTGGAGCGCACGCCGGAGTCCCTGCGCATCATCTCGCACGACGAGGACGAGAAAGTCCGTTCCGTGCAGCTCTACGGCGTGGACCCGGTGACCGTAGGCGCCGCAGTCCGGATGCTGGTGGAAGAGGACCGCGCGGATCACATCGACCTCAACTTCGGTTGCCCCGTGCCCAAGGTCACCCGGCGTGGCGGCGGCTCGGCCCTGCCGTGGAAGATCGACCTCTTCACCTCCATCGTGAACACAGCGGTCAAGGAAGCCTCCAAGGGTGATATTCCCCTGACCATCAAGATGCGCAAGGGCATCGACGAGGACCACCTGACCTACCTCGACGCCGGCCGCATTGCCCGCGACGCCGGTGTGGCTGCCGTCGCGCTTCACGGCCGGACAGCAGCCCAGTTCTATTCCGGCCAGGCCGACTGGTCCGCCATCGCCCGCCTCCGTGAAGCCCTGCCGGATATCCCGGTGCTGGGCAATGGCGATATTTGGTCCGCTGAGGACGCAGTCCGCATGGTCCGGGAAACCGGCGTGGACGGCGTAGTAGTGGGCCGTGGTTGCCAAGGCAGGCCTTGGCTGTTCGGTGACCTGCAGGCTGCCTTCGAGGGCAGCGACCAGCGGCACCGCCCAGGACTGCGTGAAGTGGCAGAAGGCGTATACCGCCACGCTGAGCTGATGGTGGAGACGTTCGGAAACGACGAATACAAGGCGCTCCGCGAAATCCGCAAGCACATGGCTTGGTACTTCAAAGGCTACGTAGTGGGCGGCGAGCTTCGCGCCAAGCTGGCCACCGTCC
>NZ_JABMCX010000104.1 GCF_013179505.1 Paenarthrobacter sp. CM16
GCAACTGGTGGCCGAGCTCCACCAGAGCGGCGCCGGCATTCACCCCGCCAGCACACCCATGGATGCTGCTCTTGCGCTCCAGCGCTGGACCTCCACGCCGGAGAACCTCCGTTCCATCCTGGCTACTGCGCCGGAACGGACCATTGGCCTCCTCGACAAGTTCGGCAGCTGGGCCATGGGCGCAGTACCCCAGGCACAGCGGCGGGCCTCCGTCACCCACGAAAGTCACGACGTCGGGCCTATAGACTGGCTGTTGGCGCGCGGCTTGCTGGTCCCCCTGGATGCCGGCCACGTGGAACTTCCCCACAGCGTGGGCCTTGCGCTTCGGGGCGGCGCCATCGTGGATGACTTCACGCTCTCGCCCCCGGTGCCGGAACTTGGCCACACCAGCGCCGCCCTGCGACGCAACGCCGCCATGGGTGCCATCGCGGAGATCCTGCGCCTGACCGGTGAATTGCTGTTCTCCGTCCGGGAGCAACCCCTGGCTACCCTGCGCAGCGGTGGTGTGGGCGTTCGCGAGCTGCGGCGACTTGCCGAGTCCATCCGCATGGGGGTCCATGAGACCGCCGTGCTGCTGGAGTTGTGTGCCATGGCCGGGCTGCTCCGCTTGGACGTGGACAGCTCCACTTGGGTGCAGCCGCCGTCCCTGGAGTGGCTCAACCTGCCCCGACAGGAACAGTGGCTTTGGTTGGTCAACGCCTGGCTGGCCAGCGAGCGCGCCCCTTCCTTGGTGGGCCAGCCGCTCACCGGCCCGGCATCCTCGGCCTCCCATCAAGGCGCCGCCGGTACCACCATCAACGCGTTGTCCGCCGAAGCACAGCGGCCCGATGCCCCCGTGGTCCGACGCCGGGTCCTTGAGATCCTGAATGAACTCACCGTCGAGGCTGCGGCACCGGATGGTAAAGCACCCGTCCTGGATGCCCGGGCTGTCATGCAACGGGCTGAATGGTCGCAACCGCGAATGTCCCGGCGTTTCAGTTCGCTGGTCCGCGGCATCCTTGAGGAAGCCACGCTCCTTGGCCTGATGGGATCCGGCGCCCTCACCCAGCTGGGCGCCGCCATGGCAGACGGCCAACCCGAACAGGCCATGACCATCCTGGGTGAGCATTTGCCCGCCGCAGTGAACCACATCCTCCTCCAGGCCGACCTCACCGCGGTGGCCCCGGGCTACTTGGCGCCGGAGCTTAGCGAGACCCTGCTCTTGATGGCCGACGCCGAGGGCCAGGGTCCGGCGTCCATCTACCGTTTCTCCGCTGCCACCATCCGCAGGGCGCTCGACGCCGGACAGGACGCGGAATCGCTGTTGGCGTTCCTGCGTGAGCACTCGGCCACGGAGGTGCCCCAACCTTTGGCGTACCTCGTCCAGGACACAGCGTCCCGCCATGGCCGCCTACGGATCGGCACCAGTGCCAGCTTCATCCAAAGCGATGACGAAACCGCCATCACCGATTTGTTGAACGAGGCCCGTACATCGGTTTTGAGCTTGGTGCGTATCGCTCCGACTGTCCTGACCTCTTCGGCCAGCCCCCGTGAAACCGCGCGTGTGCTGCGCGAGCTGGGACTATCGCCTGCCGTGCAGGAGGCCGAACCCGCCGTCGTGCGTTTCAAACGGACGACGGCGGTGCCGGGCAGTACCCGCCCTGTCTACACCGCTCCGCGAACGGCTCCGCCGGACGACGACGTCGACGCTCAGTTGTCGGTCCTGCGGCAGCACCGCGGGGTGCGGTCCGAAGCAGCCGGCGAAGCATCCACCCAGCTGGGCCTGGAGACCCTCCAAACGGCCATCCGGCTCAAACAGGCCGTCACCATGAACGTGGTGGACAGCTTGGGGAATGCCAACACCGAAACCGTTGTTCCTGTATCCGTCTCCGGTGGACGCGTCAGGGTGTTCGACCCCGCGAAAGACACCGAACGGGTGCTGTCCATCCACCGGATCATTGATGTGGAACCAGCAGGAGACCTGCGTTCATGAAGAGGAATCAATAGTGACCGACGGTCCGCTGATCGTACAAAGTGATAAGACCATCCTGCTGGAAGTCGACCACGAACTCGCCACCGAGGCACGGCACGCCATTGCGGCCTTTGCGGAGTTGGAACGCGCCCCTGAGCACATGCACAGCTACCGGTTGACGCCATTGGGACTGTGGAACGCGCGGGCAGCTGGCCTGGATGCCGAGCAAGTGCTGGACACCCTGCTGAAGTACTCCCGCTTCCCGGTGCCGCACGCCCTGCTGATCGACATTGAAGAGACCATGTCCCGCTATGGCCGGCTGCGCCTGGAGAAGGACGCCCAGCACGGGCTGGTGATGCGGACTGATGACTACCCCGTGTTGGAGGAAGTCATCCGTGCCAAAAAGATCGCTCCCCTGCTGGGGCCGCGCATCGACGGCGAAACTGTGGTGGTCCATTCCTCCCAACGTGGACAGTTGAAGCAGCTGCTGCTCAAGCTGGGGTGGCCCGCGGAGGACCTGGCCGGTTACGTGGACGGGCAACCCCACCTCATCATGCTGGACGAAAGCGGCTGGGAACTGCGTCCTTACCAGAAGCTGGCAACTGAGAACTTCTGGGCCGGCGGCAGCGGCGTGGTGGTGCTTCCCTGTGGTGCAGGCAAAACCCTGGTGGGGGCGGCCGCGATGGCGACCTCGTCCACCACCACCCTGATCCTGGTCACCAACACTGTCTCGGCGCGGCAGTGGAAGGATGAGCTCCTCAAGCGCACATCCCTGACAGAAGACGAGATCGGCGAGTACTCCGGTGCGGTCAAGGAAGTCCGGCCAGTCACGATTGCCACCTACCAAGTCCTGACCACCAAGCGTGGCGGGCTTTACCCGCACCTTGAACTGGTGGACGGGCACGATTGGGGACTCATTATCTATGACGAGGTCCATCTGCTGCCTGCTCCCATCTTCCGCATGACCGCCGACCTCCAAGCCCGGCGACGGCTCGGCCTCACGGCAACCCTGGTCCGGGAAGACGGCAGGGAAGGCGAAGTCTTCAGCTTGATCGGTCCAAAACGGTACGACGCCCCGTGGAAAGACATCGAGGCCCAGGGCTATATTGCGCCAGCCGACTGCGTGGAAGTCCGGGTGGACCTGCCCCGTGACGAACGGGTGGCCTACGCCATGGCCGACGACGCCGACAAGTACAGGCTCTGCGCCACCTCGGAAACCAAGACCAAGCTGGTCGAAGACCTCGTTGCCGTTCACAAGGGCGAGCAGTTGCTGGTGATCGGCCAGTACATCGACCAGTTGGACGAGATCGCAGAACGCCTGGACGCTCCCCTGATCAAGGGTGAAACCACGGTCAAAGCACGGCAGAAACTTTTTGACGCCTTCCGCAAGGGCGAGATCCAGACGTTGGTGGTCTCCAAGGTGGCCAACTTCTCGATCGACCTTCCGGAAGCGTCGGTCGCCATCCAGGTCTCGGGTTCTTTTGGCTCACGCCAGGAGGAAGCCCAGCGTTTGGGACGGCTCCTGCGCCCCAAGCAGGATGGCCGGGCGGCCCGCTTCTACTCCTTGGTGGCCCGCGACACCCTGGACCAGGACTTCGCCGCCAAACGGCAGCGGTTCCTCGCCGAACAGGGCTACGCCTACCGGATCATGGATGCCAAGGATGTGGGCAAGGACGCCGGGCGGCCGGAATAGTGCAGGTTAGGTCCTAGGCAACCATTCGGCTGCTCTGCTGGACGGTGACGTGGTCCACCACGGCCCAGCCGTGCTCATCACGGAGCTGGGCGCTGGCGAAGCGCTCCGCGGCTGCGAGGTCATGGAGGTCCTCACGCCGCACCCGGCCCGTCTCAGTGTCGAGGTAGGTCACGTGGAACTCGATGTCCGCGGTGTCCTGGTGCTGGTTGATGCTGACTGGAGCTGCTGTGTTTGCCATGGTTTAAGTGTGGAACGGGGCACTGACATTATTGGAAGCATCCATGGGCGTGTTCGGATTTAGCCCCGTTTGAGGGATGGTCCCGCTCACGGGATGGTGAGGTAGCGCGCTGACACCTCCCGGACCGTTTCACTGAGAACATCCAAAACCCTGGACGCCGTCTTCCATCGCTGCCAATAGAGCGGGACATCGAAGGGCTTCTCCGGGGCAAGCTCCAAGAGGCGCCCCTCGGCAATGTCCGGCCGGCACTGGATCTCCGGAATCAATCCCCAGCCCAAGCCAAGCCGGATCGCGTCACCAAAGTCGTGCGAGGCCGGAACATAGTGGCGGGGCCCGCGCCGTTCTGTCACAGGCTGACCGTCCGCGCCCGGCCACGACTGCACAAAGGCCCACTGATAGGTGTCCTTGCGGTCGAAGTCCACGGTGGGAGCGGCGTTGAGGGCTTCCCCGTCCAGTCCCTTGGGGAACTCCGGGAACCACAGCTTCACGTAGTCCGGTGCCGCCACAGCGCGATACCGCATGATGCCGAGGCTCTCCACCCGGCAGCCTTGGACAGGCTCCGGGGTGGCTGTTACCGCAGCCATGACCGTACCCGACCGCAGTAAGGACGTGGAGTGCTGTTCATCATCCCTGTGCAGATCGAACGTGACGTTCAGATCACCGGGAACCCGCGCCAGGGCCTGCAGGAACCACACAGCCAGGGAGTCCGCGTTGACCACGATCGGCACGGCGAGATGTGCACCGTCAATACCCAGCCCAAGTTCTCTTCCGGCATCAGCTTCCAGTTGGGCGACTTGGCGGGCCAGGCGAAGGACCACTTCCCCGGCTTCTGTGGCCTTGGCCGGATTACTCCGCTGCATCAACACCCGGCCGGCCGTCTGTTCAAGGGCCTTCAAGCGCTGGGACACCGCCGAGGGCGTGATGTGCAGAACCCGCGCCGCAGAGTCCAACGTGCCTTCGGACAGCACGGTGGCAAAGGTCAGCAGTTGCTCGGATGGAAAGTGCGACATAAGTAGATCTTAGGCTGCATCAGAATCATTAGCTGGTCTAAACGTTCAGGTCACCGTAATTTCGGAAGGGTGAACTACACCGACTTCCTCCAATCCGCGGGTCTGGGGCTTGCCACAGGCCTGGCCTTGATCGTTGCCATCGGCGCACAGAACGCCTTCGTGCTGCGACAAGGAATCCGAGGCGAACACCTCGTGCCCATTGTTGCTGTTTGCGCCCTGTCCGACGCCGTGCTGATCGCTGCCGGGGTACTGGGCACCGGCGCGCTGATCACGGCAGCCCCTGCCGCCGTCGTCGTCCTCCGCTACGTAGGCGCCGCCTTCCTGGTGACGTACGGCCTGCTGGCCGCCAGGCGCGCACTGCGTCCACAATCGCTGACGACGCACGAGGAGCCAAGCAACGACGGCGGGGCGAAACGCGGCCTTGCGGCGGCCATCACCACCGTCCTGGCCCTGACATGGCTCAACCCGCATGTGTACCTGGACATCGCCTTGATCGGTTCCATAGCCAACGCCCAAGGCACTCCCCTGCAATGGTGGTTCGGCGCCGGGGCCATGCTTGGCAGCATCTTATGGTTCTGCTCCCTTGGATTTGGCGCACGCTTCCTTCGAGGCTTCTTTGCCCGGCCTTTGTCATGGCGGTTCCTGGACGGTGGCATCGCCGTGACCATGGTGGCGTTGGGGGCGGGCTTGGTACTGGGGGCTTGACCGATTCATTTGGCAGGCTAAGGGCACGCAGATGGCTCACATGCAGCGTCCAGATAACTCCCAGTTTCTGGGAGCATTATGGGTGTCATGAAAAAGAACGGCCCCGAAGCCAAGCTCCTTGTCGTCGATGACGAACCCAACATCCGCGAGCTGCTCTCCACGTCCCTGCGTTTTGCAGGTTTCGAGGTCGTCGCCGCATCCAATGGCCGCGAAGCACTCGCCGCAGCAGATCTGCATGCTCCGGACCTCGCCGTCCTGGACGTCATGCTCCCGGACATGGATGGTTTCACCGTAACGCGCCGCCTCCGCGCAGCCGGCAAACACTTCCCAGTCCTGTTCCTCACTGCGAAGGACGACACCGAGGACAAAGTCACCGGCCTGACCGTGGGCGGGGACGACTACGTCACCAAGCCGTTCAGCCTGGACGAGGTGGTGGCCCGCATCCGCGCTGTTCTCCGACGCACCCAACCCCTGGAGGACGACGACGCCGTGATCCGCGTCGACGACCTCGAACTCGACGACGACGCCCATGAGGTCCGCCGCGGCGGAACTGTCATCGAGCTGTCCCCCACCGAGTTCAAGCTCCTGCGCTACCTCATGCTCAACCCCAACCGAGTACTGTCCAAGGCACAGATCCTGGACCACGTTTGGGAATATGACTTCAACGGTGACGCCTCGATCGTGGAGTCCTACATTTCCTACCTGCGCCGCAAAGTGGACATCGATCCCGATGCCGCCGCCCTGATCCAGACCAAGCGCGGCGTGGGCTACGTGCTGCGGACGGCAGAGAAGCGCTGACCTTGCTGCAACGCTGGAAAGCGGCGTCCCTGAGGTCGCAGCTCGTCGCCATCATCATGGGCCTGCTGCTGTTGGCCCTGGCCGCCACGGGTGCGGGAACGCTCACGCTGGTCAAGAGCTACCTGCAAGGCCAGGTGGATGACAAACTCAAGGCTGCGGTCGCGCTGGCGCAACAGCAGGGCGGATTCAACAATCTGTCCAGTCCGAACCCCACGGCGCCCAACGACTCCGCTGTGCCCACGGACTACTCGCTCACGCTGTA
This sequence comes from Paenarthrobacter sp. CM16, assembly GCF_013179505.1. Taxonomy (GTDB): domain Bacteria; phylum Actinomycetota; class Actinomycetes; order Actinomycetales; family Micrococcaceae; genus Arthrobacter. The sequence goes on from NZ_JABMCX010000104.1 coordinate 6,658, forward strand.
CGTCGACGGCTTTGATCCTTACCAATTGGGCGGCAGCCAGACTGATCGTCCCGCGATTTCCAATATCACCCTGGCTGAGGCGAAACAGCGCGGCAATACCCCCTTCCAGGTCAGGGGCACAGGCGGGACCGACTGGCGTGTAGTTGCCGTGGGGGTGGCAACCAATGATGGACAAAACGGCGTGGTCATCATCGGACTGCCGCTGACGCCCGTGGACAAAGTCATGGAACATGCCGCCCTGGTGGTAGTCGGCGTTGGCCTCTTGACCCTGGTACTTGCCTTCTTCATCGCCACCTGGACAGTGGCCCGATCCTTCAGGCCACTGGCCAAGGTGGAAAAAACGGCCGCTGCCATCGCCGCCGGTGATCTCTCCCGCCGCGTGGAAATCGACAACCCGCACACCGAAGTCGGCAGACTCGGCGGCTCCTTGAATGCCATGCTCGCGCACATCGAGGCCTCCTTTGCGGCCCGCGCTGCTTCCGAGGGGCGCATGCGCCGCTTCGCCGCCGACGCCTCCCACGAGCTTCGCACGCCCTTGGTAACCATCCGCGGTTTCTCGGAGCTCTACCGCCAAGGTGCACTGACCAGCCAAGACGACGTCGCGATGGCCATGGGCAGGATCGAGAGCGAAGCCAAGCGTATGGGATCCATGGTGGAGGACCTGTTGATGCTGGCCCGCCTGGACGAGCAGCGTCCGCTTCAGCTCAAGCCCGTAGACCTTCAACTCCTTGCCCACGATGCCGTGGTGGATACGAAGGCATCAACGGCAGACCGGAACATCACCCTCACGGGGCTCGACGGTGCTTCACCCACTGCCGCGCCGGTCCACGGTGACGAGGCCAAACTACGCCAGGTCATCGGCAACCTCGTCGGAAATGCACTGCGGTACACCCCCGAGAGAAGCCCCCTGGAACTCGCTGTCGGTGTTCGGGAAACGCCCGCGGGTCGGGTGTCCGTGATCGAGATCCGCGATCACGGGCCCGGCATTCCGGAGTCTGAGACCAACAAGATCTTCGAGCGCTTCTACCGCGCGGATACCTCCAGGACCCGGGAGACCGGCGGGAGCGGACTGGGACTGGCCATTGTTGCTGCCATTGTGGGTTCGCACGGCGGTACAGTCCGGGTCACGGAGACCGACGGCGGCGGCGCCACCATGATTGTCAGCCTGCCATTCCGTGAAGAACCGGCCGAGCTGGTGACCAGCTAGCGGCATTGCCTACCCAGCGAGGTTTTGCCCGTAGCGGGGCTGTCCACTTAGCGGGGCTGTCCACTTAGCGGGGTTTTCCACATAGCTGTGTTGTCCACATAGCGGCGAAGCTGTGTTTCGGGGCCGGGGGGCGGTGCCTAGGCTCAATGATGTGGCCCACGCATCCCACCGCAACCTGCGGAACAGCTTCGTCGAAAGGCACCACCCATGAGCGTCATCACCGTCGATACCGAGTTGCTTCAGCTCAAGTCAGCCAACGTCAAAGGAACCGTGGATCGGATCAGTTCCGATGTCCAGACCATGCGACGGGGCTTGGAAGAACTTGAGGCAACATGGCGCGGATCCGCCGCCACCAATTTCCAATCCTTGATCCTCGAATGGTCACTGACCCAGGGCAAGGTGGAGGCCTCGCTCGCCTCCATCAACCTGGCATTGTCCTCGGCGGCAGCCAGTTACTCCGAGGTGGAGCAGGGCAACACCCAGCGCTTCGCCTACTGAGTACCCGTCCCATGAACTCCTGCGGGGCCGGCTGTCTTCCCCTGTGCATGCCGGCCCTGCAGGTCATGAGTCAAAGGGCAGGAGTCTCTGAACTTCCGGAGACTCGGCCTTACAGACCCTGAATTCCAGAGACTCGGAACTTCCGGAGCCCTGAACTTCCAGAGCTCCCGTTGTCAGGTCCCCTAGCCCTGAACTTCCAGAGACTCGGAACTTCCGGAGCCCCCGTTGTCAGGTCCCCTAGCCCTAGCTCTAGCCCTAGCTCTAGCTCTCCAGCGTTCCTTGGTGGAACCGAAGCCGCCATTGGCCGCGGTCCAGCATCCACACAGAACTGCGCAGAGCCGAGCCTGCGTGGCCGAAGCTGCGGTAGGTGAGCAGGATGGTGTTCTCGCTGAGGCGGTCAGCACTCAGCAGTTCAAGGTCGGTGGGTTCGCCGGGATCTTCCTTCAAGGCCATCATCATGGCGTCCCGGGTCCAGAACCGTCCCGAGCTGCCAATCTCGGCGAAGTCCGGGTGGAGCAGCACTCCGATCCTGCCGATGTCAGCGCGAACATCGGGTCGGAGGAGCTCCCGTTCCAGGGCAAGCACTGTCTCTTCAGCGGAGAGCTCCTGGGTGGAAGCGTCCTCGAGTTCACTGAAAAGATCAGGCTGACCAAAGATCCCGGACTCCCCAAAGAGGGTGGGTTCAAAATGCGGGCGGGAGCTTCGTTCCATCCGGGACGGGGTGGTGGCGGCAACCCTGGCTTGCGCTGGCGCAGGAATCTCTGCTTGCACCGGTTCCAACGTGATGGTCTGGGCGAGGTTCTGTGCCCCGCCCTGGGACGAAGTGTTCACCAGCGCGCGGTCCTGCCCTGACGCGCCGGGGAACCCCGGACCACTCCGGTGCGCTACGCCCTGTTGGAAGGCCGTTGCTGCAGCGCGTGCCCGCTCATCGGCAGCCTCATTGAGGTCGTGGCCAGCGTGCCCCTTGACCCATTCGAACGTGTATTTGCGGCCAACTATTGCTTGGTCAATCTCCTTGAGCAGGTCCACGTTCAGCACAGGCTTGCCGTCGGCTTTGCGCCATCCTTTACGTTTCCATCCCGGCATCCACTTGCTGATGCAATTGATGACGTACTGGCTGTCGCAAAGAATCAGGAGTTCTTCCTCCGGCACATGTGCCGTGGAGCGGAACAGGTCCAGGACAGCCATGAGCTCACCCTGATTGTTGGTGCCGTGCGGCCAGCCCCCTGCGCGCCAACAGGAGTCATCAACGTACCAGGCCCAACCGGCCGGCCCAGGATTGCCGAGGGCGGACCCATCGGCGGCAGCAATAATCGTCATGACGTTAATCCTGCCAGACCCCACCGACACTGAATCCGTGATAGTACCCAGGTAGGTAGCAATTGCTGCCGTTGTGAGCCCTCATAACGGCATCTGCTGCTACCTACCTGGGTGTGCACAGCAAAACGGCGACCCCCACCAAAAGGTGAGGGCCGCCGTCGTTTGCTCTAAAGCGTGATGCTTGGGCGCTGTATCGCTACAGCAAAGGGGCTTAGAAGCCGCCCATGCCGCCCATGTCGTCGCCGCCGGGAGCCGGAGCGTTCTTCTCAGGCTTGTCGGCAACTACAGCCTCGGTGGTCAGGAAGAGACCAGCGATGGAAGCAGCGTTCTGGAGAGCCGAGCGGGTGACCTTTACGGGGTCGTTGACGCCGGCAGCCAGAAGGTCTTCGTAGACGCCCGTGGCAGCGTTCAGGCCGTGGCCCGAAGGCAGGCCGCGAACCTTGTCCACTACGACGCCCGGCTCGAGGCCGGCGTTGAAGGCAATCTGCTTCAGCGGTGCGTCGATGGCAACCTTGACGATGTTGGCACCGGTTGCCTCGTCACCCTGCAGGGTGAGGTTGGCGAATGCCTTGGCGCCTGCCTGGATGAGGGCAACGCCACCACCGGCAACGATGCCTTCTTCAACAGCAGCCTTGGCGTTGCGGACTGCGTCCTCAATGCGGTGCTTGCGTTCCTTGAGCTCAACTTCGGTTGCGGCACCGGCCTTGATGACTGCAACGCCGCCGGCCAGCTTGGCCAGGCGCTCCTGCAGCTTCTCGCGGTCGTAGTCGGAATCGGAGTTCTCGATCTCGGCGCGGATCTGGGCCACACGGCCTGCGATCTGCTCGGCGTCGCCGGCACCTTCAACAATGGTGGTCTCGTCCTTGGTGACAACAACCTTGCGGGCGGTGCCGAGGAGTTCCAGACCAGCGTTTTCAAGCTTGAGGCCAACTTCTTCGGAGATGACCTGGCCACCGGTGAGGATGGCGATGTCGGCCAGCTGTGCCTTGCGGCGGTCACCGAAGCCCGGAGCCTTGACGGCAACGGACTTGAAGGTGCCACGGATCTTGTTGACGATCAGGGTGGCCAGGGCCTCGCCCTCGATGTCTTCGGCGATGATCAGCAGCGGCTTGTTGGACTGCATGACCTTCTCCAGAACCGTGACGAGTTCCTTCACGTTGGAGATCTTGGAGTTCACGATCAGGATGTACGGGTCTTCGAGGACCGTTTCCTGGCGCTCAGCGTCGGTAACGAAGTAAGCGGAGATGTAACCCTTGTCGAAGCGCATGCCTTCGGTGAGTTCGAGCTCCAGGCCGAAGGTGTTGGATTCCTCGACCGTGATGACGCCTTCCTTGCCCACCTTGTCCAGGGCTTCGGCGATCAGGCTGCCGATTTCCGGGTCACCGGCGGAGATGGAAGCCGTGGCTGCGATCTCTTCCTTGGTTTCGATTTCCTTGGCGGAAGCCAGCAGTTCGTTGATGACTGCCTCAACAGCCTTCTCGATACCGCGCTTGAGGGACAGCGGGTCGGCGCCGGCGGCAACGTTGCGCAGGCCTTCCTTCACCAGTGCCTGGGCGAGAACGGTTGCAGTGGTAGTACCGTCGCCAGCGACGTCATCCGTCTTCTTGGCAACTTCCTTGACCAGTTCTGCACCGATCTTCTCGTAAGGATCGTCCAGCTCGATCTCCTTGGCGATGGAAACGCCATCGTTGGTGATCGTGGGGGCGCCCCACTTCTTTTCGAGGACGACGTTGCGTCCACGCGGGCCGAGGGTGACCTTGACGGCGTCTGCGAGGATGTTCAGGCCCCGCTCGAGGCCGCGGCGTGCCTCTTCATCAAATGCAATGATCTTGGCCATAACGGCGGTAGTCCTTTCGGGACAGTCGTTAAGAAGGTACCTGTCAGATAGGGTGCCCGCGACGGACGGTCCTTTGCGTGCGGCCTCTGTATGCCCCGCGCTCCGGACCTCACCCCACCAAGGTGTTTCTTGATCCTCCGCCGGTCCGCCACCTATCCGCCGCCGGGTTTAGCCGGGCCGGACTTAGCAGTCGAACCATAGGAGTGCTAAATCAATAATTAGCACTCGACCGGGGAGAGTGCAAGCAGAGATGCCACTTTGCTCTATAAACAAAGGGCTTTCAGCCGAGGGCTGACGGAGATGAACCGAAACCAGGCAAAGAGCTAGGCGACGCGCACACCTTCGGCTTGCGGGCCCTTCTGCCCCTCGCCCAGTTCAAACTCAACACGCTGACCCTCTTCAAGGGCCCGGAAGCCGTCCATTTGGATGGCGGACCAGTGCACAAAAACGTCGTCACCCGATTCATCCACAGTGATGAATCCGTAGCCCTTTTCGGCGTTGAACCATTTGACGGTTCCCAATGCCATGATGCCCACACTTTCGCAGTAGCCAAGACCGGTTGCCGGGATCTCCGTACCGGAATCAATCCACTGTAACCACAGTCACTCCACCGGCGCTCCCATGGAGGGCCAGGGCATCACTTTTGTTATTGAGGCTTAACCGAGTTGGGGCTTTCGGGCGAAAGCGGGGGCTCGAAAACTACTGGTAGCCGGGTCCTGCAACAACCACCAACGGCTGCTGGACTTCGGGCGATTCCAGGATGGTCTGAATGCCCAGCAACGCGCCCAAGGCTTCGGCGTTGGCCTTCTGCTCAGGGACGTTGTAGAAGATCACGGATGTCTGCTGCGGCATGCCGCCCCAGTTGCCCACCGTGCTCAGCGTCCAGCCGTCGGCTTCCACCAAACCTGCTACACGGCCGGCCAAACCAGCGGTGCCTGCACCGTTGTAGACCGCCACAGGAGTGGCCTTGTCCACGGGAGCGGAGGACGGGGTTGCCGACGGACTGTCGGACGGGGTCGGCTCGCTGGAAGGAGAGGGGGCGCTGCTGGATTCGCTCGGAGCAGCCGAAGGGGTCGCATCAGTCTGCTGGGGTGCCGGCGTCGAGACAGCGGGCGCAGCACCGGGGGCCACCACGCCGAGGTTCGGAAGGACCAGGAAAGCCACCAGTCCCAGGACCAGGGCAACCACCCCGACGGTCAGGACCGGCCACAAAGTGGGGCGTGCGGTCTCCTGGGCGTCACGGTGCACGCCCTGCCGGGAGGTGTTCTGCGGGACCTGGTCGAATTCGTCCTTGGCATATTTGGTCATGGTGAAGCGATGTCCTTGCTGGTTGCTGCTGACAGATCAGCCGGGCGATTTACGCGTCGGACCCCAAGCGACGTGCCGTCCGCGCACGCTGGCGGGACGTACGTAGTCTACGCAATCTCTTGACGAGCATGGGATCGTGGGCCAGCGCGTCCTCAGTGTCGATCAGCGCGTTCAGGATCTGGTAATAGTGTGTTGCCGAGAGATCGAACAGTTCACGGATTGCTTGTTCCTTGGCTCCCGAGTACTTCCACCACTGCCGTTCCAAGGCCAGCATCTGCTGGTCCCGTTCGCTGAGCGGGGAGTCACTGCGGGTCCCGGCCGCAAGGTCTTCGAGGGCAAACCCGGTTGCCTGCGGCGCCATCGGTTCCGGTGCTGGTTCTGCCACGGCACACTCCTTCGACGCGTGTTGGGGGAAAATGTCCTACCCCCATGTTACGGGCGAATAACAACGCTGTCATTCGCCGGGCCGGGACGGCGCGGGAGACAATGGCGTGGTGAATGGCGAGGAAGCACTCTTTGACCTTGAGCCGACGGACCTGGATGACGCGGGTTTCGCCAGGCTCTGTGACCGGCCGCTGGAAGAACTGATGGCCCCGGACTGGGCCGATGCCCTGCGACCCGTGGAAGGGCAGCTTCGGAGCGCCCTGGCTTTCGTGGCGGCCCAGGCCAGGAACGGGGCCCATGTCCTCCCTTCAGCCGGCAACCTTCTCCGCGCTTTCCAGCAACCACTGGCCGATGTCAGAGTATTGATTCTTGGTCAGGATCCGTATCCCACGCCGGGACACGCCGTCGGGCTTTCCTTTGCCGTTTCGCGGCAAACGCGACCCATCCCTCGCAGCCTGGCCAACATCTACCGCGAACTCCATGACGACCTTGGGCTTCCGCCCCGGGTCCACGGCGACCTCACGGCGTGGACGGACCAAGGCGTCCTGTTGCTCAATCGGGTCCTTAGCGTCAGCGCCGGAGATGCAGGCTCGCATCGCGGCAAGGGCTGGGAGGCCATCACGACGGCGGCAGTCACCGCAGTCGCCAACCGAACGGACAGCGCCGGGAGGCGCAGCCCCTTGGTAGCGATCCTGTGGGGAAAGGACGCCGAGGGCGTCGTGCCGCTTCTTGAGGGAGCGCCGTCGATTGTGTCGGCCCATCCCAGCCCCCTCTCCGCCTCACGCGGTTTCTTCGGCTCCAAGCCCTTCAGCCGCAGCAATGAACTGCTTCTCGAACAGGGCGCCGAACCGGTCAACTGGGAACTGCCGGTCCTGTAACCTTCGACTCATCCCCAGCAGACGTGGAGGTAATTAGCTTAGGCTTACCTACATGACTGCTCTCCCCGTCACTTCGTCCGCCTCACGCACAACACGCCCGCAGGTCAATCTGACCGTCCTGCGGAACGAACGCCTTTCGCCGCACATGGTGCGAATCGTGGCAGGCGGACCAGGGTTCAGCGATTACGCGAACAACGAGTATGTGGACCGCTACGTCAAGATCGTCTTCCCTCAGCCGGGCGTCGATTACGAGCTTCCGCTGGACCTCTGGGCCATCCGCGAGACCATGCCCCGGGAGCTGTGGCCCCACACCCGGACCTACACCATCCGCTGGGTAGACCTGGAAGCACAAGAGCTGGCCATTGACTTCGTGGTCCACGGCGACCAAGGCCTGGCAGGTCCGTGGGCAGCAGAGGCCAAACCCGGCGACTCATTGGTCTTCACAGGTCCCGGTGGCGCTTACAACCCGGCCCCCGACGCCGACTGGTACTTGTTCGCCGGCGATGACGCAGCGATTCCGGCCATCGCTGCCTGCGTCGAGGCTCTTGCCCCCGATGCCCGCGGAACCGTCTTCCTTGAGGTGGACAGCGCGGCAGACATCCTGCCCATTTCGGCACCCTCCGGCGTGAAGCTCCACTGGTTGTACCGCAACGGAGTGCCTGCAGGATCCAGTGATCTTCTACTCGAGGCCCTGCGCACCACCGAATGGTTGCCCGGGCGGGTGGACGTCTTCGCCCACGGCGAGAGGGGCTACATGAAAGGCCTGCGCGAGATTTTCTTCGTACAGCGTGGCCTGGAGCGCTCCCAGGTTTCACTGTCCGGCTACTGGGCGCAAGGGCGCGTGGAGGAAGTCTTCCAGGCCGAAAAAAAGCTTCCGGTCGGGCAGATCTAGCCTTCACCACGGAAAAGGGCGCCGCTTGAAGCGGCGCCCTTTTCCGTTGAGTTTCAATTTTCCTAAC
>NZ_JABMCX010000105.1 GCF_013179505.1 Paenarthrobacter sp. CM16
GCCTCCTGGGCGACCTTCCCGGCGGAACCCTCCTCACCATCGGCGCCATTCTTCTCATCGCCATCTTCTTCATCACCTCGGCAGACTCCGGCGCACTGGTGATGGGGATGATCTCCACCGGTGGCCATGCTGAGCCCAAGAACTGGTTGCGGATCTTCTGGGCCCTGGCAGCTGCTGCGGTAGCCATCGCTTTGCTTCTGGCCAACGGCCTCCAGGCGATTCAGACGGCGGCAATTCTGACGGCGGTGCCTTTCAGCGTGGTGATCATCTTGATGTGTATCTCCACTGCCAAGGCCTTCCATAGAGAACATGTTGCGTTGATGCGGGCCCAGCGCAAACTTGCCCGCGACCAAATGACCGCCCATGTCACCGAACACGTGCAGGATTCCATGGCGGACTCCGTCCAAGAGCATTACCAGGAACACGTGGCGGAGCAGATCCACGATTCCGTCCAAGAGCACTACCAGGAGCACTTTGCGGAGCAAGTCACCGAGGCAGTGGAAGCACAGCTCAGTGAACGATTGGCCTCGGAGGAGGAAACCGTCCAGGACACCACATCCTCCGTTTCTTCCCCGGGGAAACGGAAATAAGTAGAGATCGCTCCTCTTCTCCCAAAAAGGGGGTGCCCGCAGTTCGTTGCGGGCACCTCCCTTCCTGGTCAATGGAGAGTGTGTAATGACGCCCCCTGCAGAGGACACTTTTATGAACCACCCGTCCGGCCCTCCGCGTTCCTCCATCCTCGGTCGCGGAAGCTACGCCGAATCGCTCCGCATTGGAGCAATCCTCCGCAAAGAAACAGTGGGCGGCGCCCTGCTGGTTGCCGGCGCAGTAATAGCCCTTATCTGGGCCAACTCCCCTGCTGCGGACAGTTACTTTGCCTTGCGCGACCTCAAGATCGGCTACGAGCCCTGGCATCTGGAACTTAGCCTCGGCGCGTGGGCAGCCGACGGCCTCCTGGCCATTTTCTTCTTTCTCGTAGGACTGGAACTCAAACGTGAGTTCGTCGCCGGAGACCTTCGTCAGTTCAGCAAATCAATAGTCCCCATTGCAGCGGCAGCCGGCGGCGTCATTGTTCCTGCCGTCATCTATACGTTCATCAACGCCAGCAGCCCGGAAACTCTCCGCGGCTGGGCCATACCCACTGCCACGGACATTGCCTTTGCAGTGGCGGTGCTTGCGATCATCGGTTCACATCTGCCCAGCGGTCTGCGGATATTCCTGCTGACGTTGGCTGTTGTCGATGACCTGATCGCCATCAGCATCATCGCCATCTTCTACTCCACTGACATCCAACTCCCGCCGCTGCTCTTCGCCTTGATCCCGCTGGGCGCCTACACCTTCCTGGCCCAAAAATACCGTCGGTTCTTCGGCACCAAGCCCGTGGCAGCCTGGCTTATCCTGCTTCCCCTGGGGGTAGCCGTGTGGGCACTCATTCATGCCTCCGGCATCCACGCCACGGTTGCCGGTGTGCTTCTGGGGTTCGCCGTTCCGGTGATTCGCTCACAAGCCAGTGGGGGACCAAATGCCGGCCCCGGGCTCTCCGAAATCTTCGAGCACCGCTTCCGGCCAATATCCGCCGGGATCGCCGTCCCGGTTTTCGCCTTCTTCTCGGCCGGCGTCGCAGTGGGCGGCTGGGAGGGCCTCGGAACAGCGTTGTCCGGCTCTGTAGCCATCGGCATCATTGTTGCGCTCGTCCTGGGCAAACCGATCGGCATCCTCGGAACAACCTGGCTGCTCACCAAGATAACCAAGGCATCCTTGGACAGCTCCTTCAAATGGATAGATGTCTTGGGTGTGTCCATGCTGGCTGGAATCGGCTTCACCGTTTCATTGCTGGTAGCCGAACTCGGCTTCGGACAAGGGAGCATCCACGACGATCACGCCAAAGTGGGTATTCTGGCTGCTTCATTGCTGGCCGCCATTTTGGCTTCCATTGTCCTGAGCACACGCAACCGCCAGTACCGCATTGCCGAGGCCGAGGAGGCGGTGGATTCCGATGAAGACGGCATTCCGGACGTTTACCAGCAGGAGCACCGTCCCTGAGGAACCGCTATTGCAAGATGAACGATTACCGCTGTTGCCGCCCTTCGCCCCGCAGGTGTGAACGGCGCTGAGACACCTGTTCCGTGTAGGGCGCCCGGGGACGGGCCGGCAATTCGTCGATCAGTTCATTTGCCGCGTGTGCCAGCAGGTCCCTTTGCAGCGGCGGCAGCGAGTGGAGCGACTGAAGGTAGGCGTCCACTTCGTATTCGCCCACCATCCCGCCAATGGAAAAGTAGCGCAACCATAAATCCTCATGAGGAATTCCGGCGTTTGTCAGGGCTTTGCGCAGGCCCTTGAGCTGGAGTTGTTCTTGAAGAGACAGTCCCTCGCAATTGTTCCGCTCAGGTTCTGTCATAAGAGCCTTCCTTCCTCCCACCCCTGAGGATTTCGGCGCTGACGGAGGCCAAAGACTCTTGGGACTCCTGGGACAGATTAAGCAGCTCCCTGACGGCATCCTCCTCGGTCATGCCGCGCTGACCCATGAGGTAACCTTGTGCGCGGCTGATGGCGTCCCGGCTGGTCAACGCCCCCACCAGACCTTCGCTGAGGCGCCTCGGAGTTTCGGAAGTTTGTATGTTGTCCAGCAGGATAGCTGCGGACTCAGCGAGCTTCTTCAGGGAACGAGCCGTCGTTTGGCCATAGGCTCCAGGGGCTGCTGCGTAGAGCTTCATGGCTCCAAGGCATCTGGTTCCACGTACCAAGGGGACACTGATGACGGACGCGATGGACAGTTCCCGCGCTTCTTCAGCCCATTGCGGCCAACGGTCATCGGTCCCCGCGTCGTCAACGATCACTGTGCTTTCCGTTGCCCACGCGCTCAGGCACGGGCCCTCCCCCAGCCGATACTGGGACTGGTCCCCTTGAATCACCAGGGGATCGGTTGCCCCGGCGCTGGTTCTATTGCCCTGCTCGTCTATCAGGGACACACCGGCTCCTGCGCTGCCGGGGAAGGCATCACGGATTCCTTCGGCCAGTAATTGAACAGCCCGGTCCACCTTTTCCTCTGTCAGGAGCAAGCCTTTGATCCGGGCAAGAGTCAGGGTCAGTTCGTCGAAGGGAAGTTGCTGGGACATAGGACAAAGACCTTTCGCGGGACCCAAGTTCCCGCACCATAGCTGAGGCCGCTTGCTGGACCTGATCGTCTCAACGATCCATTCTCAGAATAGTCACAGCGTGATTCGCTTCGTCAACGGGCATGCCGTTGGAACCATCAGTCCGGCCGTGGGCGGCACTCAGGAACTGACAAGTTCATCCCAGAGGAAAGCCAAGGTGGCGGCCCCGGCCCGCAGGATGTCAACGCAGACGCTTTCATCACTGTCGTGCCAGTTGTCCTCAACCAGCCCTGTGCCGAAGAAGACCACCGGCACGTCCAACGCCGTGGACAACAACTCGGCGGGGCCTCCCCCTGCATTGCCCATACGTCCCACTTCGTCAACATCGAAACCCTTTGCCATGGCTATGGACAGGGCGTCGAGGACAGGGTTTTCGGGTGTCCGGTATGGTTCCTGTGCCGTTTCGGTGTCCACTGCCAACTGGTAGTCGTAGTGGTTGCTCTTCATGGTTTCAAACCAATGCCTGACTTGGAACGCAACCTCTGGCACGGTTTGGCCCGCGACAGTTCGGATGGTCAGGTCAACAGATGCCATGGACGGCACTGTCGCCCGCTTCACCCCTACCGGGTCTCCCGCCACCAGCGCTATGACTTCCAACGCCGGGCGCTCCCACAGCTGCTCCAGAACTGTGTAGCCGGCCTCTTCCCGGATACTGCGCGTGCGTGAACGGGCCAGCCAGTCTTCCGGGTCAAAGTCAAGGGCCGCCAACTCCTGCCTGCGTTTGGTCGGGATGACCTCCACGCAGTCGTAGAAGGCAGGAAAAGCGATGCGCCCCTTCTCGTCATGGAGGCCGGCAAGCATTCTGCTCATCTCGAGGGCCGGATTAGGTGCAGGTCCGGATACTGCCCCGCTATGAATGTCGGCCCGCGGCCCATAGACCTCCAAGTGCACGGAGACCAGGCCCCGAACGCTGGTACAGATGGCAGGGTGGCCGGCCTTCCACAGCAGGGTGTCAGAAAAAATCACCACGTCCGCTTTCAGGCGCTCACGGTGATTGCGGACCATGGCCGCCAGGCCGGGAGAGCCGGCCTCCTCCTCGCCCTCCACTATCAGCTTGAGGTTCACAGCCGGCGCCTTCCGGCCGGTGACCGCCAAGTGCGCCCGCAAACCCCAGAGGTGAGCCATCACCTGGCCCTTCGCATCGGAGGTACCCCTGCCGTAGAGCCGGCCATCGCGGAATACCGGGCTGAACGGGTCGGTCTGGTCCCAGTTTTCTTCCTTGACCGCCCGGACATCGTGGTGGCTGTAGATCAAGACCGTCGGGGCCCCGGGCGCCCCCATCCATTCCGCGAAGACCGCAGGTCCTTGGGATCCTTCCCAAATTTCAGTGATGGGAAAGCCGATATCCCGAAGTTCTCCGGCCAACCAGTTGGCTGAACGCGTCAGGTGCTTCCTCCGCTCAGGGACGCCGGCTACCGACGGAATCCGGACCCATTCCGAAAGCCGGTCAAGGAAACCTGGCAGGTGGTCCTGCAGGTAAGCCCGAACATCATCCTCGTGCCGCATTCCCCGCTCTCCTTAGATCGATTCGGTAGCCTGCAGCCGCCGTCGGCTTCGGTCAGAGGGTGCCGGGGCACCTTGGGGTGCCGCAGCACCGTGGGTGCGTTCGACGGCGTCCCTCACCACTGCGGCCAAGTCACCTGTACGCATCATGACGTCCCGCTGACGCTGCGCACCCGTTCCGGAAGACAGCATCCTGGCCACCGTCGTCATCACCCGCTGCTCGTCTCCGCTACCGGCCAGAATCGGCCGGATGTGCTTCAGAAGGACCTGAATAGCTTCGGTTGCCGGGCACGGTGTATTCAGCAGGGGATGCAGCAGCATGCCTTCGACGCCGGATTCGCTCGCCTTCCACGCAGCCAGTCTTAACTGCTCTGCAGTGAGGCGTGGCGCCAGAACACCTGCCCGCCACTGCTGTGAAGCCTTTTCAACAAGCGCCCGCACAATTGTGGCGATGACGGCCGCGTGTGAAGCCTCCATGCAAACATCGGCGATGCGTACCTCCACTGTGGGATGGTTCCGGGAAAGACGGGCATCGAAGTAGATCATGCCTTCGTCAATCAGCACCCCGGAAGCCAGCAACGACTGAACGTAACGCCGGTACTCACGCTCGGAACCGAACCTTTCGCAAGGTCCCGCCGTCGGCCACCGGCTCCAGGCTTGGTAGCGGAAGCTTGAATAGCCGCTATCGCTCCCCTGCCAGAAGGGCGAGTTCGTGCTCAAGGCCAACAGCAGAGGCAGCCAGACACGGATCCGATCCAGGACAGCCACACCCTCCTCACCGGAGGTGATCTGGACGTGCACATGGAAACCGCAGGTGAGCTGTTCACGGAGCGTCAGCCCGAACCGGCTGGCCATGGTGAGGTATCGGGGCTGTTGGACCACCGTGGGCAGCCCGGCAACCGGACTTGTTGCCAGGGCCACTGCCCTTGCGCCCACCTTACGGGCGGCTTCGTCCGCCAAGGAACGTCCCGCGCGGATGCCGGTTTCCAACTCCTGCAACGTAGAACAGACGGGACCCACAACCTCGATCTGTTCCTGCTTGACTTCCAAGGCCAGCGTCGGTCCCAGTGCCGGTCCCGATTCCGGGACGCCCATGGCCTGCATCAAGACCTGTTCAGCGAGCGGCATCGCTTTGCCGGATATGGGGTCAACCAGCAGAAATTCTTCTTCGACCCCGAAAGTCCGGAGCCGGCCCTGACGTGCCGTGCGGTTTGTGCCTCTGAATGAAGTGTCCATTGCAGTTCCTGAAGGGTGGCGGCTCCGCTGGGTGCGTTGCCGTTGGGCGAACGACCCTTATGCACGAGTCATAGTCAGCTTTATATCAAAACTAAGCATACTGATCAATTGATCATAGCCTGCGCTTCCCGTGGCGGGAAGGCAAACAAAAGCGCATCGGATGGGACGAGCTGTATTCTCTACTTGAGCCACATCTTGATGGCCTTTTTTGGTTTGGAACCACGCACTTAGGGTGCTGAACCATTGACGTTCCTGGGGGAACCATGATTCAGTCCCGATCCTCGCGGGCCCTTGCCGGCATCACGTCCATTGGATTCCGGATCGCCGCCGTGGGCGCCGCGATGATGCTGTGGGCGTGCACCATGATTCCCCTGCCAGTGGAGCCCCCGGCAACCACGCCGCCTGCAAATGCGGCTCCGGCGGCGAGAAATACAGAAACCGCGACGGCGGCATGGGAAGTTGCGCTCACTCCGATCGGCCAGCCCGTAGTTGCCGACGGCGTTGCCTTGGTTTATGCGTCTACGCCCACCGGTGTGAATGCTCATGCTTTCTCAATCGCTGACGGCAAACAGCTGTGGACGCAGCCCGTTCATCCGGGATACGAAGCTCCTTCAGTACCTTTGGAGCCTGTCGTCAGCAAGACAGCCTCGGGCCGGAGCGCCGCGATCTTCCTGCAGGCGGCTTCTGTTCCTGCCGGGCTCGACAGTGACGTGGCGTGGTGGACTGCGCCTGTTGCCTTTGACCTCAGCACCGGCAAGGAGCTGTACCGAGGACGGCCGGAGCTGGTCAGCACCCGTCCGTTTGCCTGCGACGGACTCCTCGACCTGTGCTTTATAGCCTTTGATGAGAACACCCAGTCAGTTGAACACTGGGTGGACATTGAAACCGGTGAGGAGTCCGGGGGTGCTGACATCAACCCGCTCACCGGGGTTTTCCAGCCTGTGGGCAAAGAGCTGTACTCGGTGGTGACGGACGGAGTTGAAAAGCTGGCCCACGTGGCATACGGCGAGGTCCTGTGGGAAGTGGAGATAGAGAAGGTCTTTGGCAAGGGTGCCTCCACCGATTTTGGCAGGCACTTCATCTACTCCGAAAAGCTGGACCTTTACATAGGATCGGTCGGCATCAATCCCACCGATTTCTCTCCGGATAAGTTCGCTGAACAAACCTTTTCAATGAACCTTCGCGACACCACCAAAACGGTGGGCTTCCGGGCTTCCAGTGGACGGGTTCTATGGACGGCGGACGGCACGCAGGTGCAGTGCGCCGAGACGATCGGAACCGTGGGCACCAAGTTGGAGGACGGCGATGCATTTCCCGTCCGCTGCGAATACACAGAGGGCTTCATTGAATTTCCCGCAGGAAAGTACCGGAGCGCTCAAACGAAACTGGTTGGCTACGACCCCCTTACGGGCGAAGTGGCTTGGGAAATCAAACCCGTGGAGTCGCGGACCTGGGACTCGTATGGGCTCCTGCCCTCGGTGAGCCGCGGAGATCAGGTCATTGCCGGCACGTTTTGGAGCGCAAACCTCCTGGATACCCGTACAGGTAAATATCGGGGCACCACGTTCGAAGACGTGTTTGTTTGCTTGAAGGCCACAACATACGTCATGCCTCCTGATGGCCCCTACACGGATAGTCCCGGCTCCGGCTCGTACACGGCGTTTCCCTGCACTAAGGGCGGGACGGCGGTGCCGGCACTGACGTACGGCGCACTCACGGACGTCAGCACTCCGGACCAGGACACTGCCGTGATCTCCTTGGAAGGAAAAGTGGCCGGGTACAAGCTCCTTAAGGACTTCGTCTAGGCCACTGGGCCCACGAAACACGCCCTTGTCCGTCCCACTCAGCGCACTGCTGCGAGGGGAGCGAACAAGGGCGGGATCCGGCAGCGAAAGTGGGAGCTAGCCCTTGAAAACGGGTGCCCGCTTCTCCTGGAAGGCACGGAAACCCTCGGCGTAGTCATCGGTCTTGCAAAGACGTGCTTGCTCCGTGTTTTCCTCGGCCATGGAAGCCCACAAGCCAAGGCGCTGGTCCCGGATGTGGGCCACCAGTTCCTTGGAGGCATTGAACGCCTCGGTCGCCCCAAGGGCCACACGGGAAACGATCTCCCGGGTCACCGGCAACAAGGAATCCGCCGGCATCGCCCGGCTGAACATCCCCTGCTCCACAGCCTCCGCCCCGGAAATGAGGTCGGCGGTGTAGATCAGGTCAAGTGTGCGGTGCATGCCCAAGCGCTCGGTGAAGTACCAGTGCCCGCCCGAATCCAAAGTGGCCCCGAGCTTGGCAAAGGGTGAACCGAACTTGGCGTTGTCCGCAACGTATACAACGTCCGTGGCCAGCAACAGCCCCAACCCCACCCCCAGGCAAGCGCCGTGGGCAGCGGCAAACGTGGGTGCGGGGAATGCGGCCATCTTCTTCAGCAACGGTTCCACGAGTCCGCCAAGGTACGCCTGGGCATCATCGGTTTCCGGTGTCACTCCTGAGATGTCGCGGCCGGCGCAGAAGGCACGGCCCTCACCGCGAAGCAGCAGCGCCCGCACCTCACCGCGTGAGGCGGCGGCAGCGGCGTCGTCGTACGCTTTGTCCAGTTGGGCAAGCGCGTCCTCGTTGAGCGAGTTCAGCTTGTCCGGGTAATTGAGGACGATTTCGGCAATACCGTTGGCAATGGAGAGCTCGATCATGGGGACTCCTTAGACGTCGAAGTCGACGGTAACTTCTTCGCTGGTGGGGTGGGACTGGCAGGTCAGGACGTAGCCCTTGTCCAGCTCGTCCTGCTCAAGGGCATAGTTCTCATCCATGGTCACCGTACCGGTGATCAACTTGGCGCGGCAGGTGCCGCAAACACCACCTGCGCACGCGAAGGGAACGTCCGGGCGGACGCGCAACGCGGCGTTGAGGATGGATTCGCGGGCGTGGGTAGGACTGGCAACGTCGCCGGTGAGCCCGTCAAGGGTGAAGGTGATCTTGTACGTATCCTGCGACTCGTCCTCCACCACCGGGCGGCCGGCATTGCCTTCGGGGCGGTCCGGACGGCCGGTAGTGAACAGTTCAAAACGCACGTGCTCGGGCTCAACGCCGCGGGCAGCGAGCGTGTCGCGGCACAACTGGACCAACTCGAACGGCCCGCACAGGAACCATTCGTCCACATCCTCGGAACGGATGGCACTGCTGAGCAACGCCTGCAGCTTCTCCGAATCAATGCGCCCGGTCATCAGCGGAGCGATGCGCTGCTCACGGGACAGCACGTGGTGAAGCGCCAGGCGCGACGGGTACTTGTCCTTCAAGTCCGCCAGCTCTTCAAGGAACATGACGTCCATGGCAGCTTTGTTGGCGTACACCAGGTCAAAGGTGGTCTCCGGATTGGCCGCCAGCAGCGTGCGGGCGATGGCGATAACCGGCGTGATGCCCGAGCCAGCGGCGATCGCCACGAAGTTGCCCGGCTCCCCCGCCAATTCCTCCGGGTGGTTCATGGAGTTCATGACGTTGTGCTGGACCGAGGCGCCGTCCTTGCCGTGCCGCGAAATGAAAGCACCCTGTGGACTCATGACGTCCAGGACATCGCCGGCTTTGAGTTCGGCGTTTGCCCAGGTGGAGAACAGGCCGCCCAGGTCCTTCTTGATGGCCACGCGGATCTCGCTGCTGCCGTCTTCGAAGCTGCGCGGCTCTGCGCAAATCGAGTAGCTGCGGCGAACTTCGTGCGGCTCGCCCTGC
Source organism: Paenarthrobacter sp. CM16 (assembly GCF_013179505.1). Lineage (GTDB taxonomy): Bacteria > Actinomycetota > Actinomycetes > Actinomycetales > Micrococcaceae > Arthrobacter. The sequence continues at coordinate 9,606 of NZ_JABMCX010000105.1, forward strand.
TCATCCGGCAGCGTGGTGCGAAGGGCCACGTACTGGCCGGGCAAGTAGTCATACTGTCCGGCAAGCTCGGCCGGAACCCCGAACGTGACCTCGATGGCATCGTCCGTCAGGCGCCGGACTTCCGAGACGGTCAGGTTGTGGAAAGACGCACGACGGCGGCTGGCCGTCTGGGTTTCGGTGGTCATGGAATTCCTTAGAGGACTTTGAAGTAGTCGAACGGTTCCTTGCAGTCCTGGCAGACGAACAACGCCTTGCAGGACGTGGAACCAAAGCGGGTGAGTTCCTTGGTGTTCAACGACGAACACTGCGGGCATTTCACAGCCAGGCTCAAACGGACAGGACCGGAATGGCCACCCGCGGCAGCCATGCCAGTGGGCGGGGCAATCCCGTACTCTTCCAGCTTGGCTTTGCCGGACTCGGTCATCCAGTCAGTGGTCCACGCCGGGGAGAGCACCAGGTTGATGTGCACGCTCGCGTAGCCCTCCTTTTCGAAGGCTGTCCGCAAGTCGTCTCCGATGGCGTCCATCGCCGGGCAGCCCGAGTAGGTGGGCGTGATGGTGACCTCGACGGCGGCAGGTGCTGCGCCGTCGTCGTGTCGGCCTGATGTTGGGGTCGGGTCTGGTGAGTCGACAACCCGCACGCCGCGGAGGATCCCCAGGTCCTCAATGGTGAGGACGGGGATCTCCGGATCGCAGACCGTGGACGCGATGTCCCAGGCCCGCTGCTCGGCGGTCTTTTGCTGCGTGCGCGTCTGCGTTGCCATGCTGGTCACCAGCCCGCGCCGGGGTGCTCGCGGGCCAGGACCTGCATTTCAGCAAGGATGTAGCCCAGGAACTCGGAATGCTTTCCATGGCGACCGCCGCCGAGTGACTGCGGGACACCAGGGATGTCCAGCTCGGCCTCGGCCATGATGTCGCCGGTGAGCCGATCGAATTCCGCGCGGAGGCTGGAAGGCTGAACCGCAACGCCGGCCTCGGCAAGGCGGGTGGTGAGTTCATCGTCCTCGAAAAGTTCGTCCACATACGGCCATACGAGCTTGAAGCCCTGGATGATGCGTGCGCGGGACTCGTCCGTGCCGCCGGCCAGTCGCAGTACCCACTGGGCGCTGTGATCGCGGTGGTAATCCACTTCCTTGACGGCCTTCGCGGAGATGGCTGCCAAGGTGGCGTCCGAGGACCCGGTCAGTGCGGTGTAGAGCTGGTACTGGTAGTAGCTCACAATGAACTGCCGGGCAATGGTGACTGCGAAGTCGCCGTTGGGCTGTTCAAACAAGTGTGCGGATCGGAACTCATGCTCGCGCCGGAAGTAGGCGAGGTCGTCCTCGGACTTGCCCCAAGCGGCACCGGCATAAGTGAGGAATGAGCGCGCATGGCCCAGCTGGTCCAACGCGATGTTGCCCAGTGCAATGTCCTCTTCAAGCTCGGGAGCACGGGAAATCCAGTGGCCCAAACGCTGGGCGAGGATCAGGCCGTCGTCGCCGATCCGCAGGGCAAACTCTGCAACATCTTCGGTGGGCTTGACCTGTCCGCGGCTGATTTCCAGGGCGATGTCCTCCGGACGCAGCGCGTTGCCCGGGGTGATGCGGGTGGCGCTGGCCGAGCCGTCACCGGATGCACCGGCGCCGTGGACGCCCACGGAGATATCGCCGTGCCCTTCGATGGCGAAGTCAGAGTCTTTGGCAGTTTCTTGAGTGCTCACAGGTGCTTCACGCCTTCGCTCTTGGTGTAGTACGTCGCGTGGCGGTAGTCCTTGCCCTGCGGCGACTCGAAGAAAGAGCCCTTGGAGTCGGGATCGCTGGAGGAAATCGCCTCGGCCGGGACAACCCAGATGGAGACACCCTCGTTGCGGCGGGTGTAGAGGTCACGGGCGTTCCGGAGGGCCATGGCGGCATCCGGTGCGTGCAAGGAACCTGCGTGGACGTGGGACAGGCCGCGGCTGGAGCGGACGAAGACTTCCCACAGGGACCACGGAGACTCTTCGTGGGCGCCACGCGGGGTGACGTCAGGGGCTGAGGCGGGTGTCGTCGTCGTGCGTTCAGCGTTGGTGGCCGCAACTTTGGGGGCCTCGCGGTTGATTTCGCTGGCGGCGCTGGCCGGTGCTTCCGGATTACCGTGGGGAGCCATTATGCTGCGTTCTCTTTCTGTGCTTGCTTGCGGGCGTAGGCCACAGCGGCTTCGCGAACCCAGGCACCATTCTCATGTGCCTCACGGCGGCGCTCGACGCGCTGCGAGTTACAGGGGCCGCGGCCTGCCAGGACTTCCTTGAACTCGTTCCAGTCCAAGGGCCCGTGCTCCCACTTCTTGGTTTCTTCGTTGAAACGGATGTCCTCATCAGGCAAGGTCAGGCCGAGGACCCGGACCTGCTCCACCATCATGCCGACGAACCGGCTGCGCAGCTCGTCATTGGAAAAGCGCTTGATGTTCCAGGCCATGGACTGCTTGGAATTGGGCGAATCATCATCCGGCGGACCGAACATCATCAGCGACGGCGCGTACCAGCGGTTCACTGCGTCCTGGGCCATCTGCTTCTGCGCAGGCGTGCCGTTGGCCAGTTCCAGCAGGATCTCGAAACCCTGGCGCTGGTGGAAAGACTCTTCCTTGCAGATGCGCACCATTGCGCGACCATAAGGACCATACGAGGCACGGCACAGGGGCACCTGGTTGCAAATGGCGGCGCCATCAACAAGCCAGCCGATGGCTCCCATGTCAGCCCAGGAAATGGTGGGGTAGTTAAAGATGGAAGAGTACCGGGCCTTTCCGGCAATGAGGTCTTCCATCATCTGGTCCCGGGACTGGCCCAGGGTCTCGGCGGCCGAGTACAAGTACAGACCATGGCCGGCCTCGTCCTGGACCTTGGCCATGAGGATGGACTTGCGCTTCAGGCTCGGTGCCCTGGTGATCCAGTTGGCTTCCGGCTGCATGCCGATGATTTCCGAGTGTGCGTGCTGCGAGATCTGGCGCAGCAGAGTCTTGCGGTAAGCCGCCGGCATCCAGTCGCGCGGTTCGATGCGCGAGTCCTCCGAAATGATGCGATCAAAATACGCCTGTCCGGCTGCCTCCCGCTCCTGCTCTTCCGGGGACAGCTCAGCGGGCACTGACTGCAGATTCTGCGATGCCATGGTTGCTCCTAATAAATTACCGACCGTTCGTTCAGAATATGCGGAGCGGACGTTTTCAGTCAAGGTCCGGGTTCCTTTACCTCCACCTCACTTTCCGTTCACAGGCCCTGACAAGAGTGGACTGCATGACTGACCTCACTCGCCGCACCCTCGTCAAAACGTCCCTCGCAGGCCTTGCACTGACCGGCCTGGCCACCAGCGCGGCACCCGCATCCGCCACACCATCCGCTGTACCACTGGTCCGAAAACGGCTGACGCTCCCCACCGGGATCGCAACCGGAGACGTCACCACCGACTCCGCCGTCCTCTGGTCCCGCGCCTCAGGCCCCGGCCGCCTCACCGCACTGCTGCAGGCGGTTGACGACTCCGGCGAGATTCTTCGCGGCCGCTACGGTTTCAGCCGCACCATCCGCGGGCCACTGGCCACCGAGGCCAGCGACTTCACCGCCAAAATCCACGCCACGGGGCTCCCCGCCGGCACCCGCTTCGCACTGGAGCTGAACTTCGAGGACGAAAACGGGGCAGGCGAATCAGTCCGCGGTGCGTTCAGCACAGCGCCCGGTTCAGCCAAGGGAAAGCACGACGGCGGCGCTGACGACGCGCGCGGGGGCGGCAGGTCGTCGTCGTACGCGCAGTCCTTCGTCTGGACCGGCGATACCGCCGGCCAAGGCTGGGGCATCAACGAGGAACTTGGCGGGATGCGCGGCTACAAAGCCATGCACGCCACCCGCCCTGACTTCTTCATCCACTCCGGCGACACCATCTATGCCGATGGCCCCATCGCCGCCACCGTCACCGAAAAGGACGGCCAAGTGTGGCGGAACATCGTCACCGAAGAAGTCACCAAGGTAGCCGAAACCCTCAAGGAATACCGGGGCAGGCACCGCTACAACTCCCTCGACGCCAACATGCGCGCCATGTTCGCCGACGTTCCCGTGATCGCCCAATGGGATGACCACGAGACCACCAACAACTGGTACCCCGGCGAAATCCTGGACGACCCCCGCTACACCGAGCGCAACGTCAACGTCCTCGCCGCCCGCGGCCGGCAGGCCTGGCAGGAAAACATGCCGATCGCCGACGCCGCGGCGCTCTGGCGCCCGGGAACGTTCGACGCCGGACAGTACCAGCCTGCGCGCATCTACAGGAAGATTTCACGCGGCCCGCGGTTGGACATCTTCTGCCTGGACATGCGGACGTTCAAATCACCCAACACCGACGGCAAGGAACCCTACGCCACCAATATCCTGGGCCAGGAGCAAGTGGACTGGCTGATCAAGGAAGTCCGCAAATCCAAGGCGACCTGGAAAGTGATCGCGGCAGACCTGCCACTCGGCATCATCGTCCCCGACGGCTCAGTGAACCAGGAAAGCCTGGCCAATCGCGATCCCGGCGCCCCCTTGGGCCGGGAACTGGAAATCGCTGGCGTGCTTTCGGCGTTCAAGAAGTTTGGCGTGAAGAACACGGTGTGGCTGACGGCAGACGTCCATTACTGCGCCGCCCACCACTACTCCCCGGAGCGGGCCTCCTTCACGGACTTCGATCCCTTCTGGGAGTTCGTGGCCGGGCCGATCAACGCGGGCTCCTTTGGGCCGAGCGACATGGACAAGACCTTTGGGCCGGAAGTTCTGTTCGCCAAGGCCGGGCGCTTCCCCGGGGAGTCACCGCGCGATGGTGAAAACCAGTACTTCGGGCATGTGGATCTTGCCGACGACGGCGTCTTTACCGTGAGTCTTCGTAACGCCAACGGTGCGGTGTTGTACTCGAAGGCGCTTACCCCGGAGCGGTAAGACGGAAGATTCTTCTGTGACGAAGTCCCGGCCGATAAGTACCTGGCCGGGGCTTCAATCGCATTATGCTCAATCAATAGTGCTATTGGATGGGCAACCGGGAACGCATTTCATCCTGCCAAACTCTCCAGCTCAAACCGATGATTTTCGGGCTTGATAGAATCAACACTCCTGATGCCGATACCGAGGAACCCATGACGCTGCCAACAGACACCGAAAATTCCTCCGAGACGACCCCTTCCGAGCATCGGAAAAGTGGCAAGAAAACTGCACGGAACGTCCTCATTGGTTTCGCGGCTGCGGTACTCGTCATCGGCCTGGTTGCCGGCGCCTATGTATTCAATCTGGCGCAAACCTTCAACTCCGGCACTACCAAGATCGACGCGGCATTCCCCGAGGAATCGACCAGGCCACAAAAGCCCGAACCCACTAACGGCACAGCTGCAATGAACATTCTGGTGATGGGCAGCGATACCCGCGGGTCCTCCGAGGTGGACGTCGAAACCGACGCTTCCGCCG
>NZ_JABMCX010000106.1 GCF_013179505.1 Paenarthrobacter sp. CM16
GGCCTGGGTAAGACAGTGCAGGCCATTGCGCTGATCTGTGCGGCGAAGGATTTGGCCGCATCCACTGCCGCTGCCGCGCAGGGAGACGCCGTTGAGGTGACTCCACGCGCTCCTTTCCTGGTGGTTGCCCCTACCAGTGTGGTGAGCAACTGGGCCTTGGAAGCGCAACGGTTCGCCCCGGGCCTGGTGGTGCGGACCGTCGGTGAAACTTTCGCCAAGAGCGGCCTGTCCCCTGTCGAAGCGTTGGCCGGTGCCGATGTGGTGATTACCTCCTATGCCCTGTTCCGCATTGATTACGATGCCTACGCCTCCTTCCAGTGGGCCGGACTGATGCTGGATGAGGCCCAGTTCGTCAAAAACCACCAGTCCAAGGCCTACCAGTGCGCGCGGAAGCTGCCGGCCCGTTTCAAGCTGGCCATCACCGGCACACCGCTGGAGAACAACCTCATGGAGTTCTGGGCGCTGACCTCGATCGTTGCGCCAGGGCTGTTCCCGAGCCCCAAACGGTTCGCCGAGAACTACCAAAAGCCGGTGGAAAAGAACGGTGACTCGGCGCAGCTAAGCAAGCTCCGGCGTCGTGTCCGTCCGCTGATGATGCGCCGCACCAAAGAGCAGGTCATCAAGGACCTGCCGCCCAAGCAGGAGCAGATCCTCGAAGTGGTGCTCAACCCGCGGCACCAAAAGGTCTACCAGACGCACCTGCAGCGTGAACGGCAGAAGATCCTGGGCTTGATCGATGACGTGAACAAGAACCGCTTCACGATCTTCCAGTCGCTGACGTTGCTGCGGCAGCTCAGCCTGGATGCCTCGTTGGTGGATAGTTCGCTGTCCGGCGTGCGATCCTCCAAACTCGATGTGCTGTTCGAGCAACTGGAAGACGTCATTTCCGAGGGCCACAGGACACTGATCTTCAGCCAGTTCACCGGATTCCTTGGCAAGGTCCGCGAACGCCTGGAAGAAGAGGGCGTGGAGTACTGCTACCTCGACGGCAGCACCCGGAACCGCGGCGATGTTGTCAGCGAATTCAAGAACGGGTCCGCTCCGGTGTTCCTCATCTCGTTGAAAGCCGGTGGCTTCGGGCTCAACCTGACCGAGGCCGACTACGTGTTCCTCCTGGATCCATGGTGGAACCCGGCATCCGAAGCCCAGGCAGTGGACCGGACGCACCGCATTGGGCAGGCCAGGAACGTGATGGTCTACCGGCTGGTGGCCAAGGACACCATTGAGGAAAAGGTCATGGCGTTGAAGACCAAGAAGTCACAACTATTCGCGGACGTCATGGAAGGCGACGCCCTGGCCGGTGGCTCGTTGACGGCGGACGACCTGGCGGCGCTGTTCGCGGAGTAGGGCGTGACTGGCTGTAGATGCGGGCTAGTACAGCTAGACTGCGACGCGCTCGCCGCCTCCGGCTTTTCGTCGTCGTCGGTTGAGGTCGTTCAAGGCGCCTCCCAGAACGGAGACACCAATGGTCACGCCAACCACAGGATTGACGATCACGGCGAAGGCTCCGCCGATTGCCAGGGCTCCAGCTGCTGCCAGTAGTTGAGCTTTCATGTTGTCTCCCATTTCCGTTTACCGCCCGTAGCCGATGCTAGTAACCTGCACGTTCTCCTCCGCGCCAAATAGCCGCCTGCCCACGCCGTTGATGTAGACCCAGATGGCACTTCCATCGGCCATGACGTCCACCACCACGCCGGTGCCACATGCCACGCCGCGTAGCGTCACTTCCACGTCGTCGCCCCGCTGGAAGTACTCCCACGCCTTGTGATGCCTCAGCGGCAACGTTTCCGGATCTGTCATCTGAAATACCCTGCCGTTCTGCACAGGCAGCTCCCCCTCTTTCCCGCCTAACTACGCCTAACTAGCAGTGCGCGGGCGCGGTGAAAGATGACGGGTATGCGGGAAATATTCGAGGGAAGGGCAATTTAGTGCCTGCTTGGTCTTCCGCCGCCAGACTCAGTCGTCCAGCCGAACCCCCCGCAGCAACAGCATGGTCCCGCCCACAGCAACAGCGGATGCCAGGAACACCCCCGACGCACCGAGACCCACGGCCACCACGCCGATAGCACTCGGCAGGACTACTTGGCCCACCCTGTTTCCGGCCAGCCTCAGGGCCAATGCACGCCCGCGTTGGCCTTCCGGCGCTTGGGCGGAGAGCCAGGACATGGTCAGTGGTTGGCCGATTCCCAGGCCCAAGCCGAGGAATGCCATGACGATGAAGAGCAACCACTCGGGCATCGGAATCGCTGCGACCCCGAGGGCAGCTGTGGAAATTGCCAGGCTGATGATGAGGAGTTTCATGCGGCCCAGCCGACGGGACGCACTGCCGAGTCCCAGCCGGGAAACCATGGAGAACACGGCCCGGACGGTCAGCATGAGGCCCACGGTGGCCGCGGTCAGGCCCCTTTCCGCACCCAATGCCGGCAGGTAGACGACGGTCAGGTCCACCACTGCCAGGACGGTAGCGCTGGTTGCCAGCGCACGCACCACGCCTGGTGTCCTGAGGAGCGCAGCCGCACTGCCCTTGGGACCGCCCTTGGCAGTGCGCCTCCCGCGGCTGACCTTGGACGAAATCACGAACGTGGTCAGGAACAGCACCAAGCTCATGGCCGTCGCGAGCAGGAAAATTGCCTGCGTATTGGGCCGAACGGAGGCACCACCCACAATGGAAATTGCCAGCGGGCCCAACGCTTGCCCCAGTGAAGCGGCGAACGTCAGGTATCCAAAGGCGGAGTCCAGGGGCGTCGACGCAGCGTTGTTCGCCACCACCGCCTGCTGCCCCACCACGCACGCCAGCTGGCCCGCGCCAAGAAGCGCCGTTCCAGCCACAAGCGCCGGGACTGACGTCCCCCAAAACAGTAGAAACGCAGAACAACCAAGCACGACGGCGGCCCCGATCGCCATGAGCCTGCGCTCACCCAGGCGGTCCACCAGTCCGCCGATGGGCAAGGCGAGCAGCAGGGGAAACACGGCGTAGCTGGCAGCGAGAAGACCCAACGCGAACCCGGGAACATCCAATTCCAGTGCCCGGTAGGTGGTGGCCGGGCGGACCAGGAAGGTGACGGCTTGGATGAGGGCCGAGTGGATCAGGAGTGCAGTGGACGAACGCCGTCCGAGTTCGCCGATCATTCGACCACGAGGCCGGAACTCGAGATCACCCGCAGCGTCTCATCCCGTGCGCCGATGACGTGATCGAAAGCGACTTTGGCTGCCGTCTCCGCATCCTTCGAAGCAATGGCTTCAACCAGGAGCCGGTGATTGGCTAGTGCTTCATCACGGCGTTCCGAGGCCTTATTGGTGAAGTATCGGTAGCGTTCAACCTGGCTGGCGATCTGCTGGTGGAAGCGCTGGGCCCAAGAGTTTCCAGCGATCCTGGCGATGGCCGAATGCAGGGCGACCCCGTACTTCATCGCTTCATCGGCGAACTCCACCATGGCAGCGTTGCGGGCCAGGATTCCGCGAAGTTCATCCAGATCTGCCGGGCTCGCGTTGGCACACGCCTCCCGTGCCATCAGGGATTCCAAAGCGGCCCGGACGTCGTAGAGCTCTGAAATCACCTTCTCATCCAGTGCAGGGACCACCACTCCCCCGGTGGGTTGCTGCTCGAGCAGGCTTTCGGAAATCAGGCGTCGGATGGCTTCCCTGAGCGGCGTGCGGCTCACCTGCAACTCGGACGCCATGGCGGGTTCGTAGAGCCGCTCACCTGGCTTGAGCTCCAGGCTGAGTATCCGGCGTTTCAGCTCTCCGTAGACGAGGTGCGCCCCAGTGTTCCGTGGTTGTTCTGCCATGCCCTGCCATCCCCGCAAAAGTGTACTTGTATACATCTATACAACCAGCGCAGAGCCATCCAAAGCAACAAAAGCAGTGCTTGGATGACGTTGACCACTTCTGACTGACCACGAACGAGCCTGTTCGAGTGCCTTGTTGCAGTCCAAGGAGCCTCATAGTCTCGGCATGGCCGGCCTTCCCTGAAGGCGGGCAGCACCCACACGACAAACCCTGACAATGAGGTCCACCCATGGCGTTTACCGCTCAAAGAATCCGGAGGCCAGTGGCAATACTGGCGGCAGCCGTCACAGCCGCCGCCGGCATGGCACTCCTGCCCGCAACCACCCCCCAAGCACAAGCAGACGACGCAACAGCGGTCACCATTACACCGAACCCCGCCAGCCGCGGCGAAGCGTTCGAAGGCTGGGGAACCAGCTTGGTCTGGTTTGCGAACGCGACGGCGGGATACTCCCCTGAGCTGCGTGAGGAGTTGTACCAGAAGGTCTTCGGTGAGGACGGACTGAACCTCAACATCGCCCGCTACAACGTCGGCGGCGGCAATGCCTCGGACGTGGCCAATTACCTCAACGACGGCAGCGCTGTGGAGGGATGGTGGAAGCCGGTCACTGAAGCGCAACCCGGCCAACCGGCGTCGAACCTTTACAACGCGGACGGAACCGTGGACAAGGCGCAGGCCAATAAGCTCGCGTTCCTGAACGCCTGGGATCCTGACGACCCCGCGTCCTACAACCCCGATGCCGACCAAAACCAGCGCTGGTGGGTGGAGCGCCTGGCAGCCGATCAACAGATCACCCATTGGGAAGCGTTCAGCAACTCCCCGCCCTGGTTCATGACCAAGAGCGGCTATGTTTCCGGCCAAGTGAACACCGCCAAGGGCGAGAACCTCCTGCCCGAAGCCGAAGCCAAGTTCGCCGCGTACATGAGGAACGCCGTCGAACTTCTCGAAAAGGGCAGCGGCATCACAGTGGACACCATCGATCCGTTCAACGAGCCAAACTCGGGCTACTGGGGTACGGACATCAACGCCGCCACCGGCAAACCGCCCACCACCTACACGCAGAAGCAGGAAGGTGCGCTGATCTACCCGGCTGCCCAGGACCGCGTGACCAAGCTGCTGGCCGCCGAGCTGGAAAAGGGCACCACGGACGCCGTCATCTCCGCAATGGACGAGACCGATCCCAGCAAGTTCATGACCAACTGGAACGGCTACAGCCAGGAAGCCAAGGACGCCGTTGCCCAGCTCAACGTCCACACCTACGGCACCAATGATCGCCGCCGGGTCCGCGACCTCGCCAACTCCACGGACAAACCGCTGTGGATGAGCGAGGTTGGCGGTTTCTGGACCGGCAACCCTGCGCTCGGCGACTCAACCAGTGGCTGGGACCGCTCCAACATCACCAACGGCCTGGGCATCGCCGGCCGCATGGTCAATGACCTCCGCGAGCTGGAGCCCGACGCGTGGGTGTTCTGGCAGCCTGTGGAGGACACGTACAAACAGGAAAAGGCCGACAAAGGCTGGGGTTCCATCTACGTCGACTTTGACTGCAACTACGAAGGCCGCGAAGGCTTCTCCAACCGCCGTATCAACGACGGCGCCACCGGGGATCAAGCCAAGTGCAAGGTACTGACCAACCAGAAATACAACACCACCCGGAACTTCACGCACTACATCCGGCCCGGCGATTTCCTCATCCAGAACGACAACGCCAAAACCGCCAGCGCCCTCCGCGCCGACGGAAACGGTGCAACACTGGTCCACTTCAATGACACCCCGACGCCGGAAAAGGTCACCATTGATCTCAGCCGCTTCGGCTCCATTGCCCCCGGCGCCAAAGTCACTCCCGTGGTCACCACCAAGTCCCCGCTGGACGACATCGAGAAGAACGCCCTGGTCAAGAGCGCACCCGTGGCCGTGGATACCGCGGCAAAGTCCGCCACGCTGGAGGTTCCTGCCGCGTCTGTGGTGACATTCGTCGTCGACGGCGTCAGTGGAGTTTCGGAGGACGCCGCACCTGTGCAGGACGGCCACAGCTACCACCTCAGCGGTGAGGCGAGCGGCAAGTACCTGACCGGGCGGGCGAACGGAACCGCATCGATCGAGGAACTGGGCGGCGACGCAGCAGGCGTGGCTCCGCAGATGTGGACGTTCAACGCTGTGGGTGCAGGTGGCTTTGGGAACGATCGCCGGTGGGTTCTGACCAACAAGGACGGAAAGGTGCTCACCGGCAACGGTGGAGTCCTGAACGGGAGCCAGGGCGGCGCGGCAACACTGGCCTCGCTCACGCTGGATCAGGCCAAGGCCACTCCTTCTGCACAGTGGGTAGTGACAACTGAGAACGGCAGCCAATGGTCACTGGTCAACGCGGGTGCAGCCATCGCGTTGCAGGTTTCGGGCAACCAAACTGCCGCCGGAACGTCCGTAGCACTGGCATCCTCCACGGGAACCACGGCCACGGCATTGGCCAACCCGCACCAGGCGTGGGCCTTCACGGACATTGCAGACCTGAAGCTCCTGGGTGTTTCTCCCGTTGAACTGAGCACTCTCACTGGCGTTGCGCCTACCCTCCCTTCTACAGTGACGCCGCTGTATGAGGCGGGTCCTGGCAAGCCGCTGGCTGTGACGTGGTCTTCTGTTGATCCGGCTGTTTGGCAGAAGGAAGGGAAGGTGACGCTTCGCGGTTCCGGCGTTGATCCCTACGGGCAGGTATTTGACGATGCCCTGCTGACCGTGACTGTTGGGCAATACGTCGCCACCGATCCGGCGTCGGTAACCGTAGGAGTTGGCTCTACCGTGGCTGAAGTCCAGGCTGCTGCGCCCACGTCCGTCCCCGGACAAATCGGCGACGGCCCGGCCCGCAACCCGCTCTCCGTGACGTGGGACTGGGCTTCCGTCCCTGAATCCGCCCTGCAGTCCACCGGCACAGTGACAGTGCCGGGCACGGCGGGCTCACTGCCTGCAACCCTCACAGTGCTGGTGGTGGACCGGGTTCCGAGCAGCAACATCTGCAAGGACGACTCCACCACCTCTGTCACCGCGAGCTACACCGAAGGCTCCTACATCGCGAAGAACACCTGTGATGCCAACGCCTCCACCCGCTGGTCCAACTGGGTCAGCGGCGGCCGGACCGGGGACAACCTGAGCTACACCTTCGGCCGCGACTACACCGTCTCCTCCGTGACGGTAACGTCCGCGGAAAAGGCAGCGGCGAGCCTCAAGGTCCAGTACCAGGATGCTTCCGGAACATGGAAGGACACCTCCGCGGGAACCATCACGGGACTCTCTACTTCTTCACCGGCCACCGTCCGCTTCGACCCCGTCACCACCCGCGGGATCAGGGTTTCATTCGTGACCACGGGCTCGTACACGAAGATTGCTGAAGTGGCGATTGCGGGATCACGCCTGGCCGACGCCGGACTGGCCGATCTCGGCCGACTCCTGGTCAACCAGGTCTCGGTAGTGGGCTTCGCCCCCGGAACCACCGACTACCGGGTGCTGACCGCGACGGCGACTCCCGTCGTCGTCGGCTACCCGCTGGACACCAACGCCAAGGTGACCGTCCAGCAGGCAACGTTGGAGAGCCCGACGGCGGTAGTCACCGTGACGGCGCCGGACGGCACCACGAAGGAATACCGGGTGACGGTCTCCACGGGGAAGGACGCGTGCAAGGGCGACGGCTGGAAGACCAGCCCCGAGCCAGTGTTCGCCAACCAGGGGCAGTGCGTGAGCTACTTCGCGGCTGGCAAGTAAGGAAATTCTGAGATAGCGGGGCCCCTTGGGATTTCGATCCTGAGGGGCCTCGCTGTGTTTTCACCGAAGTGGGAAGAGTACGGGCAACTGTTATGTCACAAGGGAACGGGGCCCGGGCAGAAGACTTGGATGAGGTGGACCGTCAACCGGCGCTTGGCCGGAAAGGTCGTCTGATCTTCTCAGCCACGCACCCAGCGGTACGGCGTGGTCGTGGAGACCTTGAGCAGCCCGGATCGCTCCAGGATTGGCCTCGAGAATTCGGTGGAGTCGCTGTGGATCAGGGTCTTGCCCATTTCGAGGGCAGCCTGTGCGCGACGAGCCGTCAAGGCCCGGTAAATCCCCCGGCCACGCCATTCTTCCCTGGTGGCACCGCCCCAGATCCCGGCGAAGGTTGTCCCAGGCACGGGCTCCAAGCGTCCCGCACTGACAATCTTCCCCTCAGCTTCGGCAACCCAAAGCTGCATGCCGTCCCCCAATGAGAGCCGGCGCAGCAAGGCATCGGCCATCTCGTCGGAGACCGGTTCGCCGAAGACTTCGTCCTGCATGGCACTCATCGCCCGAACATCGGCTTCGTCAGTGACTTGCCGCAAAGTCACGCCGTCGGGAAGTGGCACCTCCGGGCTCAGTGCTTTCGCTTCACCGATCATGATGGACTCGGGCTCGTCCTGGGTAAAGCCGTTCTCGATCAGGGCCTCATGCAAACCCGGCGCATGGTCGTGCCCGCGGGATTTCCATTCCACCCTGGTGATCTCAGGTTCTGCGCGGAAGTAGGCAACCGACTCAGCAACAAGCCGCCCGATGGTGTGCGCATCCGCGTCGCCAAGGTTCTGGTACGTTACGAAGCCGCGGCCCTTCATGAAAGTCACCCAGCGCACGGGGCCGTGCTGTGTCACTTTGAGGGCGCTCGGGGTCTCGGCGTCGGTGCGGAGATTGTGGTCATAGGCGGCAAGGAAACGTGCGCGGTCTTCGCTGTTGCTCATCCCGCGAGCCTACTGCAGGGGATGAGGCCGCCTCCGTGGGCCCACCGATTCGATGGCTCGCTGCACCGGATGCCGTACGCACGGCACACTCAGCAGCGAACCCCCGAAACGGGCACAACCCCACCTCCGTGGGCCCGCCGGTTCGATGGCTCGCTGCGCGTTAGATGGTAGGAATCACCTAACCCGCAGCTAAGCCTCGAACCGGGAAGGCCACAGCCAGGAAAGGGGTATCGATGCACCGTCGGCGAACACGAAACGGTCTTCGCCCTCCCCCTGGCCCGCCACAAACGTGACGCCCCCGCCCGGCGAAGCACCTCCCTCGCCGGTGAGGACGACGACGGCGGCGTAGTCGCCGTCGTACGCTGTGCCCGCGGTACCCACCCAGGGAATGGTGAGCTCCGAACCCATGGGGTGTGCACCGGAGCGGGTGGTAGTCCCGGAGGCATCCAGCTCCAGGCCATACCCGGCCACTGCCCGTACAGTGCTGATCTCCGAAGACGCAGCATCCACCGGCCAGCCGCCAATCCGCAACGCAGGACACGCAGAACCGGATGTAGCCACAGTGCCAGAAGGACCCGCAGCTACATCACCGGAAGCGCCCACAGCACCCTCACCAGAATCACCCCCGGCAGAAGCACCGGCAATCCGCACCAGCCGAAGTTCCACCGCTCCCCGCGTCACTGAAACCACCGTGACCGAGGGCCCGGGTGTCGCAATCCCCGCAACTCCGCTGCCGTGATCCGGGCCGGAATCGGGATCGGGTTCGATCCAGTGGGCAGTGAACCGGGAAGCACCTACCTGAACGCCGTCCTCGGAGAACGAGCCGAGGTACTCAAACCCTGTCCGATGCGTCAGCCGGCCGGAGGAGTCAACGAACGCCACAGCGTTATCCACCGACTCCGGCGTGAGGTCCGGGAACGTGTGCGTCGAGTACCCGATCCGGGCGTACAGCGGAGAATCAGCCACCACAGCGCCAACAACAGCATGATCCGTGGCATGGTTCCGGATCCGGACCACGCCATCCGCACGGGTCCCATCAACCTGCCACCCCGGGGCCGCGATCAGGCGTTGGGTGTCGGCAACCTCAACGGGCAGGGGCTCTTCAACGCAGGTCCACACGCGGTGATCCGCCGGCAGCGCCAGCCCGAGCATCCCCTTCGCGGCCCAATACGGAGAGCCCGCACCGGAGTACGCCTGCTTCATGCCCGCAAACTCGCCATGCCAGCCTATGGAAAGGAGGCCCTCGTCAGTGATGGACCCGTGCCGGGCAAAGTAGTCGAGCATTCCGGAGGCTGCCCGCCGCGCCATGCCGGGGGCCAGCCGGGTGTGCCCGGACAACTCCCCTACCCAGAAGGGCGCCGCGGCCGCGAACCGGTAGATCAAGCTGCGGCCCTGGATGAGCGGAGCACCGTTCGCCCCCACCAAGAACGCGGCGTCGTCCAGGAAGTCAGCCAGCCGGTCGCCGTCGAGCGTTTTCCGTGCAGTGACCCGCGGATCCGAGGGCGCCATCATCGCCCACAGCTGCGGGTACACCTGGAACGCCCAGCCAACGTAGTGGTCGTAGGCGCGCTCGGGGCCGTCGGCGAACCAGCCCCCGCCTTGGTACAGGGAATCGTGGATGGCGAGGCCGGCGTCGATGTCTTCGTCGGAATACCGCCCTCCAACCGAGGCGAGGAACGTCTCCACCACAATCTGGAACCAAACCCAGTTAATGGGCGGATATTCCTCGCCGATCACGGTTTCGAACCAAGCGATGAGCTGCTCCTGCACGCGTTCGGGGAGCTTGTCCCAGAGGACGTCGCGGGTCAGTGCCAAACCAACAGCCAACGACGCCGCCTCAACCTTCGCCTGTCCCAGCTCACCGGGCGTCGGCCACCGGTCAGGATTGGCGGGGTTGGTCCCGGCGTCGAGCCCGGCGGCGTACCACTCCGCGATCCAGCCTGTGGAAGAGGGATCGCCCGCCATCCGGAACGAGCCCAACAGGAACGTCCGCGCGAAGGCCTCCAGCGAATCACTCCGTGGGCCGTACCGGCTGTTGGCTCCGGGCAGGTGGATGTTGGCATGGTCCTCCGTGCCAAAGCGATGGGCGGAGCGCAGGAGGTGATCCGCGTAAGCGCACCAGTGCTCGCGGGTCAGGCCGGTGAAAGGCGAGAGTTGGTGATCCAAGGGCGGCAACAGCATCAGAGGGAATCCTCCAGTACGCCGGCCAGTCCACGCGGGGCTCCGACAGACGATTCCCGGACAATCAGCTCAGGGTTCAGGTCAATGCGATGCACAGGGCGCATCCTTCCTTCGGCCAGGCGGGCAGCCATGAGCTGGACCGCCACCTTGCCGACGTAGCTTTTGGGCGGCCGGACCGCTGAGATGGCGGGTTCGGCGAGGTAGGCAACTTCGTCGTCATATCCCACAATCGCCATGCTGCCGGGAACGTCCACTCCCCGGTCCACGCAGTGCTGCACGAACGCCACGGCCTGGGTGTCCGAGTGAACCAGCATGGCTGTGGTCCCGGAAGAACGGCACAGGTCCAGGACGTGATCGAAGTGCTTGGCGCGGTCGCCGTTGTCCAGCTTGGCCGAGTCCTCATGGATGGACTTTTCCAGCGGAATCTTCAGTGCGGCCATGGCCTGCTTCCAGCCCCGGACCACGTGCGGACTGGTAGGGCTCGTGGAATCAGTGAGGCAGCCGATCATCCGGTGCCCTTCCTGCCACAAGTGCCGGACGGCCATTCCGGCGCCGAATGAGTGATCTGTTGCGACCCATTCCAAACGGTGGGCCGGTATCTCCAACGGCGCCCGACGCTCAGCGAGGATCACCGGAATGGGCAGTGCATTGAGCCAGCGGAGCAGTTCCTTGCCATGCTCTCCGCTCATGTCCGGCGCCACAATCAGGCCGTCGATGTTCTGGGTGTCCAGCAGCGCCTGGACCTGGCGGCGGTTGTCGGCGGAGTCATAGGCCGAACCCCTGACCAGGATGCGGAGGTTCTGCGCTTCGGCCTCCCCGCGCGCACCGGAAATCACCTGCGGCCAGTAGTAGTCCAGCGATGGAACCACCATGCCAATGGAGTAGCTATGCGCCGACGGCCTCCCCACGGCAGCCGAACGGTCCAAGGGGCTGGGCAGGGTTGCGCCGCCGTGGACCCTGGACACCAGCCCTTCGTCGGCGAGGGTGTTCACGTCACGCCTGATGGTCAGTTCGCTGACGCCAAGCTTTGCGGCGATATCCCGGACCGTGATGGCACCGTGCGCACGCAATTCCTCCATGAGCCGCTCCCGCCGCTGCAGGGAAAAGAGGGACTTGCCGCCCGTTTCAGGGGTCTGCTCGGAACTCAAGATGTTGCCTCCACTGTGAGGGTAAACGCGCCCGAAGCGCGGTTTTCGGCGGGCATGCGGAATCGGATCCGGGTCAGCTTTTCGCCCCAGATATCGCTGAGGAGCGGATCGTCCAGGAGCCACTCGTCCACCAGCACGACGGCGGTGGCAGGCTTCCAGCGCAGGTGCAGGCCCTTGGTGGTTTCCGCAGCCGGAATACCGTCGGGCGTGATGGTGGCCGTGGCGTCTGAACCGACGCGGACGGTGCCGGCAACCAGGTAGGTGATGTCGACGTCGTGCGTTGCCTCAGGCGCGTGCGCGGGCAGGTTCCAGCGGTCATCGATCACCACGGAGCCCAGGTCCCGGTTCATCAGCGAGGTGCGGATCCACTGCTCGGGGTGGTCCAAGCCGTAGGCAGCCCCCAGTCCGAGCTCGAGCGTGGGTTCCTCCGCAGTGGGCTCCTGGAGAACGGTCGCCGCGAACGAAGACCCCGTCCCTTGTTCCAGCCCGAAGGGCGCCGGGACGCTGTGCCACGCGCTCTGCATGGCGCGGATCCGGTAGCGGTCGGGCCCGAACGTTTGGGCGGTGTACGTGGGCTGGCCGGCATCGACCAGCAGCGGCACACCGTCTACGGCCACCACCACGGAACCGACGTCGCGGTGGTTGTGGTGCTCGCCGTTGTGCCCGCCCTTGGCCGCAAGGGTGAGCCCGTCGGTGGACCCCGGAGTTTGCCGGGCCACCATGATCTGGACCGACGGCAGGTACGTCCCCCAACTGGGTAACAGTAAACGTCCCATTGGACCCTCATTGCGACGTTTACTGTCACCTAGTTGGGCGAGGGAGGTGAGTTGGGTGAGGACGCGGCCCAGTCCGGAGGCGGCGTTGGGTTCAGGTTCGACGGCGGCAAAGGCGGCAGCATGCGCGACGGCGTCGGAGTCCCCCAGCCGGACAGCCCAGCGGTGCAGCATGCCCCACGGGAGTCCGTGGTGGGCACGGGCCGGACCGTCGGCGACGTTCAGGAACCACCTGTGCCCCAGGTGCATGCGATGCGGGAAGGCCACCAGCGCACGGATCACGGGCAGGTCCGGGTTCAGTACACCGCCGCTGGCTTCCTCCAACAACGCCAGGCCTTCCAGCGCACGTCCGGCACCGTTCCACCAGTAGGCGAAGCCCTCGTCGATTGCGCCGTCGGCCGGGATGGAGGCGAGGAAACGGTCCAGGCCCTCAATGCAGCGGGCAACAACGTCCGCCTGCTCATCAGGGTCATCAACCAGCAACAACGCCGCCACGATGACGTTTGAGTGGATCCAGGGGTTCCAGTTGTGGACATCGCCGTCCAACCCCAGCCAGTGCCAGTCGAGGCGCTCCAGGAAAGGGCGGATCACACGCTCTTGCGCTTCAAGCCTGATTCTGCGGCGAAGGCCCGGGGCCCGGCTATCAAGGGCAGCACCGAGCAGATGGTCCACCCACGCGAGCTGTGCCACCACTTCCCCGGCGCCGAGATCCAGGTAGGGCCGCGACCGGTCCGGGACTACCTCGCCGCTGCGGATGTACACGTCATCGTGCGCCGCCCAACTCCACGAGCTCTGCTCGCACAGGAGGTAGGCGCCGTCGATCACTTCGTCGAGCCAGCCCTGAGAGAGGCCACCCACTGTTGCCATCACGACGGCGCGAGTCAGCCGCTGCTGCCGGCTCGCCACGAGTCCCTCGTACGCCGTGCGGTTGCCGTCCCGGAAGTAGCGCGCGTAGTGGGACACCAGCGGTTGAGGCCAAGGGGTCCCCTTCTCCGCTTCTGCTTGGGTGCGTAGTTCCGCAAGGGCGAGGTCGGTAGCGAGCTGCCATCCGGCGTCGGACGCTGGACGAATGGTGAGGCGATCACGGGCGCCTTCAAGCGCCTTCTCAAGGGCGGGCGCGCTGGCAGCATCACCCCAAGCACGCAAGAGGGGTGGCGCATGAACGGCCGCGGTGCCGGTTGCCATAGGAATTCTTCTCTCATTTGTTCGAGTCTGAATGTTTTTGATCAAGCTCGATTGAGTTGAATGAACTGTCTTGTTTATGAGTATGTACTGATTATTAGATGTGATGCAACACATAAATCACGGTCGAACAGGCCGTTGAGAATCTCGAAGGGAGGATCCCCTCAATGTCGCTCAAGCCCCAGGCACTGCTGGTCATGAATAGCGGAACCTTTGCTGACCAGTTCGACTCCACACGACTGGAGCGGCTGGCAGGACTGGTGGACCTTGGTGACCTGCCGTGGACGGATTCCTTGGACGAGCCCGGATTGCAGGGCCGCCTTGAAGAGGTGGAAATCCTCCTCACCAGCTGGGGAGTTCCGCAGCTCAATGCCGAGCGTTTGGAGCGCATGCCCAAGCTACGGGCCGTGTTCCACTGTGCAGGAACAGTGCGCAGCTTCGTCAGCGAGGAACTCTGGGACCGCGGCATCACCGTGACCAACGGAGCCGACGCCAACGCGATCCCCGTCGCCGAGTTCACCTTCGCCTCGATCGTCCTGGCCGGCAAGAAGGCGCACGTCCTGGCCAACGACGCCCGCACGTACCGGGAAGACTGGAGCTACATCGCGGACCGTGGAGAGCTGGGCAACATCGGCCGCGTGGTGGGCGTCGTCGGGTTCTCCCGCATCGGCCGCCGCGTAGTACAGCTGGTCCAGCAGCTCCAGGACGTCACCTGCCTCGTCAGCGATCCCTACGCCGATCCGTTGGAAGTAGCGGCCGCCGGCGGAAAGCTGGTCGCACTCGAAGAACTCCTGCCCGTCTCCGATGTGGTCACCATCCACGCCCCCGCGCTCCCCGAAACCCGCAACATGATCAGCACGGCAGAACTCCAAGCCATGAAGGACCACGCAACCCTCATCAACACCGCCCGGGGATCGCTGGTGGACACGGCAGCCCTTGAAAAAGAGTGCGCCACGGGACGGATCACGGCCCTGCTGGACGTCACGGAACCCGAGCCACTGCCGGCCGACTCCACCCTCTATGACCTCCCCAACGTGATCATCACCCCGCACATCGCAGGTTCGCTCGGAACAGAAACCCGGCGGATGTCCGATGCCGCACTGGATGACCTTGAACGGTACCTCGCCGGCAAGGACCTCCTGGCCCAAGTAGTCCATGCGGACCTCGGCCTTAGCGCCTAGGCCCGGTCCCCACGCAAGTCACACCCAAGCCGCACCTACGGCAAA
>NZ_JABMCX010000107.1 GCF_013179505.1 Paenarthrobacter sp. CM16
GAGGCGGTGCGGTCCGCTTATCAGCAGCTGGGAGAGAACGTCCCGGTTGCCGTCAGGTCTTCAGCCACCGCCGAGGACCTGGCCTTCGCGAGCTTCGCGGGTCAGCAGGACACCTTCTTGAATGTGGTGGGCGGGCACGCCGTCCTGGACGCAGTGAGCCGCTGTTGGGCTTCGCTATGGACGGACCGGGCCGTGACCTACCGGACCGTCAACGGCATGGATCATGCCTCGGTCACCCTGGCTGTGGTGGTTCAGGAGATGGTGGATTCAGCTACTGCCGGCGTGATGTTCACTGCCAACCCTGTAACGGGAAACAGACACCAGACGGTGATTGACGCCAGCCCTGGCTTGGGAGAGGCAGTTGTCTCCGGAGCCGTGAACCCGGATCAGTACGTTGTTGACCTTCGCCGCCGCGCCATGGTGAAGAGGAGCTTGGGGGACAGGCAGGTGGAGATCAGGGCGCTCCCAGGCGGCGGCACGGAACGCGTTGAACGGAGCGCCGGGTCCCTGCGCGACCAACAAGCCGGTTCCGAGCCCCAGCCCTGTCTCAGCGAAACCCAGGTCCTGAAATTGGCGGACCTGGGCCAACAGATCCAGGGGCACTACGGAGTCCCGCAGGACACGGAATGGGCCATCGACCCAGCGGGAAAACTGTGGATCACCCAAGCAAGGCCCATCACCACCTTGTACCCGCAAACCACGCGCACCCCTCCCACCCCCGGAGAGCATGCCTTCCTGAATTTCAGCCTCGCCCAGGGGCTCACCAGGCCGCTGACGCCCATGGGCTTGGCCGGGATTCGGCTCATCGCCTCCTCTGTGGCAAGGACTGCGGGCTTTGACGTCCCGGATCCGCGGTCCGGCCCGCCGCCGTATTACGAGGCCGGGCAGCGCATCTTCTTTGATCTCACTTCGGTGGTCAGGAGCAGGGTCGGCCGGGTGATCGTGCCCCGTGTTTTCGACGTCATGGAAGCCCGCTCAGCCAGCCTGATACGTGGTCTTTTTGATGATCCACGCTTCGCTGTGACCATCAAGACACCCTTGAAGCTGATTCGCCACGTAGCTCCGGTCGCAGCCAAGTACCGCGTCCCGGAAACGCTCTTACGCGGTCTATTCCGCCCCGGTGCGGCAATGAAGCGCGTGCAGGGGCTTGGTTCGAATCTGCGGACCTCCCTGGCCGTCCCGGCGGAAGCCACAGCCCATCAGAGGATCGGCCACGTCCAGCGAATCCTGGGTGAGGAGCTTTTCGCCACAGTCCCCCAGGTACTGCCGCTTCCTGCGCTGGGCTTTGCCATGCTGGCGCTGGTCAGTCGCCTTCTGGGCGACCAAGCCTCCTCCGGGGAGCTTCAAACAGTGCTACGGGGCCTGCCAAACAACGTCACTACGGAGATGGACCTGGCCCTGTGGCAGCTCGCCTCCGGGATTCGGGAAGACCCCGACGCCGTTGCCTCCATCACCGGTCGGTCGGCGATAGAGCTGGCGGAACAGTATGGGAACGGAAGCCTCCCGGCCGTTGCCCAGGCCGGGTTGGCTTCCTTCCTGAACACTTTCGGGCACCGGGCGGTCGCAGAGATCGATCTCGGAATGCCGCGCTGGTCAGATGACCCCACCCATATCCTTGGAGTCGTCTCCAACTATTTGAGGCTCCCTGACGACGCGGAGGCACCGGACCAACAGTTCGCGCGGGCAGCTCGCGAGGCCGACAACCAGATAGCCCGGTTCGTGGCCCGCGCCAGGACCAAGAGCCCGCTGCACGCAGCGATCGTCAGAGTTGCCCTGGACCGGACACGGCGCTTCGCAGGACTGCGCGAGTTGCCAAAGTACAACCTGGTCCTGGGATTGTCCGCTGCGCGGAAGCAGCTGCTCCTGGTCGGGGAGGAGCTCGCCGCAGCGCATCGGATCCAACGTCCCGAGGACATCTTCTTCCTGGATCTGGACGAAGCCGAGACCGCACTGGCCGGAGACGAGCTGCAGGAGTTGATTGCAGAGCGTCGTGAGGCCTATGAGCAGGAACTGCGGCGGAGGCATATACCGCGGGTGCTCATGTCTGACGGCACTGAACCAGAGGCTGCGCCCGGAACCAACCGCACGCAGCGCCCGGGCACTTTGTCCGGCAGTCCGGCGTCGGCGGGGCAGGTCACAAGCCCTGCTCGCGTCATCATGGATCCCGTCGGCGCCCACCTGGAGCCCGGAGAAATACTTGTGGCGCCGTCAACGGATCCTGGCTGGACGCCGTTGTTCCTCACGGCCGGCGGGTTGGTCATGGAAATGGGCGGGCCCAACTCGCATGGCGCTGTGGTGGCCCGCGAGTACGGCATTCCTGCAGTCGTGGGAGTTCCGGATGCCACAGCGCGCATCAGCACCGGGCAGCGCGTCACCGTGGACGGTGCCGCGGGGAGCGTGGCTATTGAGGACGCGGGAGGTGCGGCCGGCTAAGCGTGCTGGTGTGATTCGTGCTCGGAGTGGCTTACAGGCTCCAACTGGAAAGTGCAGTGCTCCGTGTCGAAGTGCCGGCCGAGGCAGGATCCCAGCTGATCCAGGATGTTGTCTGCCCCGCTGGCATTGAGGACCGCGTCCTCCACCACCACATGGGCCGAGAAGACGGGGACTCCGGAGGTAATGGTCCAGATATGGATGTCGTGGGCGTCCACCACTCCGTCAACGGCAATGATGTGCTCGCGGATCATGTTCACGTCCACACCCTTGGGCGTGGCCTCGAGCAGGACGTCCACCACATCGCGCAGCAGATGCCAGGCGCGGGGAATGATCATCACTGCGATCAGCATCGAAGCGATGGGGTCGGCGGCGCTGATTCCCGTGGTCATGATCACCACAGCCGCGACGATGACGGCGATGGAGCCCAGGAGGTCGCCCAGGACTTCAAGGTACGCGCCGCGGACGTTGAGGCTTTCCTTCTGTGCTCCCTGCAGGATCAGGAGTGAGACCAAGTTGGCTACAGCACCCAAAATGGCTGCCCACAGCATGACGTCCGTCTGGATCTCCGGGGATTCCCCGAAGCGGCGGATGGCCTCGATCATGATCACCACGGCAATGACGATCAGGATCAGGGCGTTGGCCAACGCGGCCAGGACCTCGGCCCTTTGGTAGCCGTACGTTCGCTGGTCACTTGCCGGCCGGGTAGCTATCCACGCCGCCATCAGGGCAATGAACACACCTGCCGCATCGGAGAGCATATGCCCGGCATCGGCCAACAGCGCCAAAGATCCGGACACGACGGCGCCGATCACCTGGATGCCCACCACCCCTAAGGTGATGGCGAGGACGGCAATAAGCCGCTTCCGGTGCTTGCCGGTTGCTGTGACTCCGTGGGAGTGGTTGTGGTCGTGCCCCATGTCTATAAGGCTAGCCCCAGCCGAGTTCGTGCAAGCGATCGTCGTCGATCCCGAAGTGGTGTGCGATCTCGTGGACCACTGTGATGGCCACTTCATCAATGACTTCTTCGCGGGTGCTGCAGATGTCCAGAATGGGCTGCCTGAAAATGGTGATCCGGTCCGGCAGGGAACCAGCCTCCCACCAGGAATCGCGTTCGGTCAGCGGGACGCCTTCGTAAAGGCCCAGCAGGACGGTGTCCGGATCTTCGCCCGGTTGGGGCGTGTAGTCGTCCTCAATAAAAACGGCTACATTGTCCATGGCACTGGCCGCTTTGGGCGGGATCAGTTGGAGGGCGTCACTGACAGCTTCTTCGAATTCCTCGGGTGACATGTCGAAAGCCGGGGTGTGCCCAACCGAGGCGTGTTCAGCCGGGCTGTGCACCGCATTCCTGGCCGGGAGAGGCGATGACGGGCGCTCGCCGTCCGGAACAATGGGCAAGCCGGGTGGAAGATTCGCGGGCATGATCTGACTTTAGTCCGCCCAGGCAGCATCGGCGCCGTGTGTGATGAGAGATACTAAAAGTCAATCCTCTCTCGACAGACACAGGAACCGCATGACCGGCACCTCTTCCCTCGCGCCTGAGCCCCTCGACGTCGTCGTAGTTGGTGAGGCGTTGATCGACATTGTGGAGTCATCCGAAGGCCAAGTGGAGTATCCAGGCGGTTCTCCGGCAAACGTCGCTTTCGGTCTGGGCCGTTTGGACGTCAAAACCGGCCTGCTGACCGCCATTGGACGCGACACCCGCGGCGATGCCATCGCAGCACATCTGCACAGCGCCGGCGTGGTGCTGTTGCCAGGCTCCATGTCAGCAGGCAAGACGGCCACGGCCACCGCGCGGATATCAGCCGACGGTTCCGCCGACTACACGTTCGATATTGACTGGAAACTGGCTCCGCTTGCCCTGCCCTATGCGCCAAGGATCCTGCACACAGGCTCCATCGCCACCTTCCTGGAACCCGGAGCAAGCGTTGTGCGCAGCCTGCTGGAGCAGGCTCAAGGCGGGTGCATGGTCACGTACGATCCCAACATCCGCCCCGATCTCCTGGGAAGTCACCACGAGGCACTGGCCCTCTTTGAGGAAATAGTGCCGCTGACCGACGTCGTGAAGCTCAGCGGTACCGATGCCCGTTGGCTATACCCGGGCAAGGCGCTTGAGGACACGGCAAACCACCTCTTGGCCCTCGGCGCCGGGTTGGTCGTTGTGACCCAGGGGGTCAAGGGATCACTCATGGCAACGAAGCACATACAGCTCAACGTCCCTGCCGTCCCGGCCACGGTGGCGGACACCATTGGCGCCGGTGACTCCTTTACGGCAGCCCTCATCATGGGGCTGTTGCTGCGGGGCAGCGACGGATTGGCGCCCACCGTCATGGAGCGGATCGGCACCATCGCCTCCATGGCGGCTTCCATCGCCGTCGGCCGCCCAGGTGCCAACCCGCCCACACACCGCGAACTTTTGGTGGGAATGGCCCGCTAACGCAGCGGCTTACGGGTTCGACGCCGGGTCAGGCCAACGCCGATCAGGCACACCACGCCCCCGATCAGCCCCCAAATGGTGGGGACTTCCTGGAGGACAGCCCACGAAATCAGGATGGTGGTGCCCGGAACCAGGTAGGTTGTGGCCGCAAGCTTTCCCGCCGAGATCAGGGAAAGCGCGTACGCCCAGGTGGTGAAGGCGATGGCCGTGGGGAAAATGCCCAGGTAAACCAGCCCGAGGGTCGCCGGCAGCGGTGCCGCTTGGATTTCGGAAATCAACTGTCCCGTCCAGGGCAGGCAGCAGATGGCGCCCACCATAATCCCGAACCACGTTGCCTGCCCGGCCGTGAACTTCCGGAGTACGGGTTTCTGCAGGATCGCGCTCACTGAGGCGAGCACAGCGGCAAGCAGGCACAACAGCACACCGGCGACGTCCGCCGTCGAGCGCTGGCCGGAACCCAAAGCGATCATCGCAACGCCGCAGAACGCCACACCGCTGCCGATCAGGAGCCACCGCGGGAAGCCCTCCTTGAGGAAGATTCCAGCAAGGATGGCGATCAGGATGGGGGAGACGTTGATCAGCATGGCGCTGGTGCCGGCGTCGAGTACGTGTTCCGCGGCGTTCAAGGCCACGTTGTAGCCGCCGAACCACATCACCCCGTACGCAACGATCGGCAACCATTCCCGACCCCTCGGCCACACCTTCAGCGTCGGCAGGACAACGATTCCAAGCACGACGGCGGCCACCGCCAACCGTCCCAGCGTCAAGGAGCCGGGGGAGAAGCTGGGGCCGACCGCGCGGATGCCCACGAACGCCGACGCCCACAGGACGACGGTAATGATGACGGCGGCGATGCCGAGCTTACTGATGGCTGCTCCCGGCGCGGGGGTGGTGCGCCGGGGCAGGTCCGGGGAAGGCTGGCCGGGTTCGGCCGGGGTGGTGGTTGTCATGAGCCAAATCTATCCGGCAGGCAGCGGGGGCGGCTGGCGGTTTTCGGACGCGTCAGGACAAGATCCTGCCAATGTTCGGCTGGCGTCCTCCCTGGGCTCTTCCTGCGTGTTCGCGAGGGGCGGGCTCTCGGCACTTTGGGTGTCTCTTTGGGCTGAGATCCAACCCCTCGAAGGTCATCGGATGGGGTGTCCAGATGCCCGGCAAATCCTCGATTTGGGAATATCGCCATCTATGCTCTAAAGTTTTAGAGTCCAGTTCGGACGAGCGAGACACGGAAAGAACGCGTAAGCGTCGCTTTTGTTTTGTGAAATCCGAATTGAGTTCAGGCCCCCATCGTCTAGCGGCCTAGGACACCGCCCTTTCACGGCGGCGGCACGGGTTCGAATCCCGTTGGGGGTACGCAAGGAAGTGGTAAACCGGATGAAAAAAGTCTGGTAAGCTAGAAGCCTTGAAAAAAACGCGGTAGAGATACTGCAAACGCAAGGCCCTGTAGCGCAGTTGGTTAGCGCGCCGCCCTGTCACGGCGGAGGTCGCGGGTTCAAGTCCCGTCAGGGTCGCTCTGAGCGCCGAAGAAATTCGGTTCTCAAGGTGACATGTCACCTAGGCTCTGTAGCTCAGTTGGTAGAGCGTTCGACTGAAAATCGAAAGGTCACCGGATCGACGCCGGTCGGAGCCACCAGCTAGAACCCTCGGTTATCCGGGGGTTTTTTGCTTTAACATTCGCGCCTCCGGCCGAAGCCCCTTGGAATTTTAGCGGGCATCCCAAGCGCCGGCTTTTGATAACGAGCATCTCAATTGGCCGCCTCGATGCTCGTTAGCTTAGTCACTTCCTCCAAGCTGCCGATGGATTCTGGAGTCTGGCACCCTTCTCGCTTGAGGTGGATTGCTCGTAAGCCAGCGTTGCGGGCGCCTGCGATGTCGGTGAGGTAGTTGTCGCCCACGTACACGGTCGCTGCCGGCTCGAGGCCCATGCTCCCGCAGGGCAGGAGGAAGGCCCTTGCGTCCGGCTTGGCGAAACCAGTGAGCTCTGAGCTGAAGACCCTGTCAATGAGGCGCTCAAGGCCGATTCTCCTGATCTTGGAGGCTTGCTGCTGGTGATTCCCGTTGGTAATGACACCAGCCGGGATACCGATGGAGCGCAAGTGCTGCAGAGCGGGCACGGCGTCGGGAAATGCGGCCCAGGCTTGCTCGTAGCTCTCAAGATAGAAGGCGAACAGCGTGTCGAGGGTGGCGTCCGAGCGGGGAATGGAGTCTCCGGCGAGCGGAAGAAACTGGCGAAGCCGTTCGCGGCGTTGTTCGTGGAAAGAAAATTCTCCACCAAGGAACCGACTGTAGTTGCGCTGCTCAATCTCAAACCAGGAACGTTCGAGTTCACGGGATGGCGTTCTGCCGAGGTGCTGCAGGAAGCCGGCCAGTCCCGCGCTGGCGGAGCCATGATGATCAAACAGCGTGTTGTCCAGGTCAAACAGGACTGCTTGTAGTGGCACCATCACACCCTAGCCGCTTGCGGCCCATGAATCGGCATGAGCGCGCTTCAACCCGGCGTTGCGACCGCCCTGCAACATTTCATCGGCGATGAATCGCGCCAACCGAATCTATTGACGCCTTCGATTCCCCGTGACACCATGATGACCACATCTTGATACCGGTATCAACGTGTTTCAACTCTCTCAGATCGTCATAGTGAAAGGACCATCCGTGCTTGGCTTCAAAGAAGAGGAATTCCTCACGCAGACCCGCAGCGCACTGGCACTGCAGGGGCAGATCGAAACGGTGGTTGACTCCATCCAGCAGCGCGGGATGACCAACCTGTTCCTCATCGGTGCCGGCGGAACCTATGCAGCAATGCTGCCGTACGAGCACTTCATCCGGTCCCGCTCCACCTTGTCCGTCCGCGCGTCCATCGGCAAAGAGCTAATGCTGACCCAGGATCCCACGTTCGGCCCCGGATCCGTGGCTGTCTTCGCCTCTGTATCGGGTACTACCGAAGACGTGATCGAGGCCATCGAGTTTGCCAAGGCCAAGGGCGCCTACACCGTCGGGTTCACCGGATTCGGTGACAGCCCGTTCGCTAAAGCCCTTGACGTGGCCTTGGTGACCGAACCCAAAACCTGGCCGTTCGATATCCCCATGATTCTCTTGAGCACTCGTCTTCTCGCCGCGCGGGGCGAATTTGAAGGGTACGAAGAGCTGGCTGCAGAACTCCAGACCGTCCCTGAAAGCCTGGTCGATGTCGCCCGCCAAGCAGAATCAGTGGCTGAAGCGTTCGCTGAGAAGAACAAGGACGCTGACTACCATTTCCTGGTGGGCACCGGGAACCTGTGGGGCCTCACCTACCTGTATTCGATGTGCATCCTGGAAGAGATGCAGTGGCTCCGGACCACCCGCGTGCACGGTGCCGAGTTCTTCCACGGTTCCCTTGAACTCATCGAGGAAGACACCAGCCTCATGTTGCTCCTGGGTGAAGACGAAACCCGCCCTCTGATGGATCGGGTGGCCAAATTTGCCGAGAACTACAACAAGAACACCACTTTGCTGGACAGCAAGGATTACGAACTCCCGGGGGTCAGCCCTCGATTCCGCGCACTCCTTGCCCCGCTGATCCTGGACACGGTGCTTGACCGTTTCAGCAAGCACCTCGAGCGCGTCCGCAACCACTCCCTGGATCTGCGCCGCTACTACCGGGTGGTCGAATACTGACCAGCGCAACGCCCGCAAAGGCATAAGGCCCGCGCTGCGGGCCCGGCACTGTCCGGGCCCGCAGATTCGAGACAGGAAGAGCATGAAAGTAATCGGTTTCGGGGACAACATTGTGGACCGTTTTCTCGACCGTAAAGTGATGTACCCCGGGGGAAACTGCGTCAACGTTGCGGTCTTTGCCCGCCGGCTGGGCGTTGAATCCGCCTACCTCGGCGTTTTTGGCTCGGATCCGCTGGGCACCTTTGTCCGCGATGCCATTGATGCGGAGGGTGTTGACACCAGCCGGTGCATCATTCGCGACGGCCTCAACGGGGTCACTGAAATCAAAGTGGTGGACGGCGACAGGATCTTCCTGGGTTGGAACCAGGGAGGCGTCACCACAAGCGATCCCTTCGTGCTGGACGATGAACACCTCAACTACCTTGCCTCGGCCCAGCTGGTACATTCGAGCGTCTACTCCGCCTCGGAGAACCAGTTGCCTGCCCTGCGAAGTGCTGGGACCTTGGTCAGTTTCGACTATTCGTCCGAGCCCGAACGTAGAACGGACGCCTATTTGGCGCAGACTGCGCCCTACGTGGACCTGGCACTTTTGTCGTGCGGAAACATGACCGTTGCCGCCGTCGAAAATGACCTTAAACGCGTCCACGCAGCGGGCGTCTCGCTTGCGGTGGGGACGCGCGGCCAGTCGGGCGCAGTGATGTACGACGGCGAACGCTTCCTGACGCAGGCGGCGGCAGCTACCGATCCGCTGCGGTTTGCGGACACGATGGGTTGCGGCGATGCCTTCCTGGCCGGGCTGGTGGTCAGTCTGTTGAGCTCCGGTTGGAGTCGATCGTACCGGCCGCCGGTTGAGGCCTGCCGGAAGGCCCTGGTCCGAGGGGCCGGGTCCGCCGCGGCGCAGTGTTATGTGGAGGGGGCCTTCGGTCACGGCCGGGCAGTCGAGGTAGCAGCCGGGCACGCGAGGTAGCTACTAGGATCTGATGCAGAGACAAATCAACGGACGGAACCGCCAACGCGGATTCCACAACTGAAGGGGGCCGGATGGCGACGGATCATCAGAACCACCCGGCTGCCCCGACCATAACCGAAGTGGCAGCAGCCGCCGGCGTGGGCAGGGCGACGGTTGCCCGGACCCTGGGGAACTATGGATCGGTCAGTGAAGCCACACGGGCCAAGGTGATGCGGGCAGCCGAGAAATTGGGCTACCAACCAAACACGTTGGCTCGAAGCATGACCACCGGGGTCACCAAAACCCTCGGAATCGTGCTGGCAGATGTGGCAAACCCCTTCTTCTCAGGCGTGCTCAAAGGTATTTCGGAAACCGCCAAAACGGCCGGCTACGATGCCATCATCCTGAGCACTGACGAGAAGCTTGAGCTGGAGCGCGACGCGATCGCCGTCTTGCTGGCGAAGCAAGTGGATGGCCTCGTTGTGGCCTCAGCTGCGGGGCGAAGTGATGACGTCTCCCATCTTTCCAATGCCATTGATCGAGGAACCCCTGTGGTTCTTATCGACCGCCTGGTGGACAAACTGGAGACGGATTCGGTGGTGATCGACAACCGGGAAGCCGCGAGGTCTGCCGTTGCCTCGCTCATTCACAATGGTCATCGGCGCATAGCATTCGCGTGGGGGCCGGTGACCCTGAGCCCGGCGACGGATTTGAAACAGATGCACAGCATCCTGGACGAAGCGCTTTGGAGTGACGGCGAGCGGTTGAGGGGTTACCTCGATGCGCTCGAAGAGGCCGGGATTCCTTTTGATACTGCGCTCATCACCCACGTTCTCAAGAACGAGGGCCAGGCGACGCGGGCTATCAGTGGAATGCTCGCCCTTGCGGACCCACCCACTGCCATCTTCACCACTGAGACTGAGGCAACGGTGGGCGCCCTTCATTCCTTGCGTGCCAAAAACCTGCGCTTGCTGAAGGACGTTTCCCTGATCGGGTTCGACGACAGTCCTTGGGCTGCCGTCATGGAACCCCCGCTGACCATGATCCAGCAACCCATGCGCCAAATGGGGGCGGTCGCTTCCCAGCAGCTCATCGCGAGGATCGACGGCGATACTTCTGCCCCCAAGAAGCATGTCCTGCCCTCGCTGCTGGTTGCCCGCTCGTCGGATGGCCCTGTGCGGGCTGCCGGCAGCGAATAGAAATTTCCCTGCCCTAATTTTCTTTGCTCTCTTCCCCGATGCCTCAAATCATGATTCACTGTGGTACCGGTATCACAAGTTTCACCCCAACGTTCCAATCAGGAGTTACCCTTCAGCCCGTCTCCGTGAAGCCACCCAACGGCGGGCATAACTTCCCACTCCCATAGAGGAGACCCGGCTGATCGGCCCTTCGACCGAAAGAAGAACTGATGCGTAAAAGCACCCAATCACTGATGGCATTGCTGGCCGGCGCCGCTTTGGCGCTTACCGGCTGTTCCGACGGCGGCAGCCAACCGGCCGCTGTCCTGGATCCCAATGCTGAGCCGCAGTACACAGGAACCCTCAGCATCCTCACCAAGTTCGGCGGGGATCCCCTGGAGCCCTACTTTGAGGACCTGGCTTCCGAGTACAAGAAGCTGCACCCGGAAGTGTCCTTCGATCTCATCCAGGAGACGGACCAGAGCATCAAGGACAAGACCAAAACTCTGACTGCGTCCCAGGCCATGCCGGACATCTACTTCACCTGGGCCGGCAGCTGGGCCAACAACTTCATTGACGGTGGCCTCGCAGCAGATCTGACCCCCGTCATTGCCCCTGGCACTGAGTGGGGAAACAACTTCGGGGAATCCGCGCTGAAAGCATTTGCCAAAGACGGAAAGTACTTCGCAGTCCCGCTCTACAACAACGGCAAGTTCATGGGGTACAACCAGCGGATCTTCAAGGAACTGAACCTGACACCGCCGTCCACCTTCGACGAACTCATTTCGTCTTGCTCAGTGCTAAAGGAAGCCGGCTACGAGCCGATCTCCTTCGGAAACAAGGACGGTTGGCCGGGCCTGCACTACCTGCAGCAACTCTTCGCCTACGAGGTGCCCGCCGAAACGCTGCAAGGGGATTTCAGCCCTGCAACAGCCAAGCTCGAGGACAAGGGCTACCTCAAGGCCATGGACCAGTTCACCACCTTGGTCAATGAGTGCACCGGCAGCGGCAAGGATTCCAACGGCGTTCTCTACACCACGGCCCAGCAGGCCCTGGCTGAGGGGAAGTCCGGTATGTACTACCAGGAGATCCTTGAATTCGACTCCACCGCCTCCGCCGATTCAAAGCTCAAGCAGGATGGGTTGGGCATTTTCAAGCTTCCGGCGGCAGTAGATGCCAAGGGCGATCCGAAGGCCATTGAAGGTTCCCCCGAGGGCTACATCATCAATGCGCGCTCCAAGAACGCCGCACTTGCGGCCGACTTCATGAAATTCGCTACCAACAGCCAGAACGCTGCCAAACTTTCCGCTCCGCCGTATGGGCAGCCCAGCGCCGTCAAGGGTGCGGTTTCCACCGAGAACTCCTCAGTGCCTGTGATCGAGGGCATCAAGCAGGTAAACGAAGCATCTGCCGCCATCACCTGGCTGGACTCCGTTACTGTTCCTGCCGTTGCTGATGCCTGGTTGGCCGGCGGGGAAGCCTTGGTGGCCGGAACACAGACCCCGGACCAGGTTCTTGCTTCTGTCCGGGCTGCTTCCAGTGCAGGAAAATAGCAGGCAGTGCCATGACTGTTTCCGATACTGCCTGGAAGCCCGCGGCTCCGCCTCCGGCACCTCTTTCCACTAAGTCGCCGAAAAGCCGGACACGCAAGTCTGCCCGGACGCATGGCTGGCGCAACGTTGTGTGGGTGCTGCCGGCAGTTCTGCTGCTGGGCGCGTTCGCCTACTTGCCCCTGGTGCAGAACCTTGGGTTCAGCTTCCTCAAATGGGACATCTACAGCGGCCGACAAACCTTTGTGGGCGCGGACAACTACGTCCGCATGTTCAACGACCCCATCTTCTGGAAGTCACTCCTTAACAACTCGCTGTACGCGATCATCTCCATTGCCTTCCAAGTATTCGGGGCGATGATCCTCGCAGCAATGATCGAGGGACTGCGAAGCCAGCGTTGGAGGGGAATCCTCCGTGCGGTCTACTTTGTGCCGTCCGCCATCTCCCTGACAGTTGCCGGTCTCTTGTTCTACTTCATCTATGAACCGGAGATGGGCATTCTCAACGCGGCCTTGGATTTCCTGGGCCTCGGAAATTTCACGCAAGCATGGCTGGGACAGGAAAATACGGCGATCTTTGCCATCATCGCCATGAGCCAGTGGCAGGGCTTTGGATACTGCACGCTTCTCTTCTCGGTGGCCCTTCAACGAATCCCCTCCGAACTGTATGAAGCTGCGTCGATCGACGGCGTTGGCCCGTTCCAGCGTTTCTTCTCGATCTCCTTGCCGCTCGTCAGGGAAATGACCGGCCTCATGATGATCGTTACGGTGTCCGGAGCCTTCCAAGTGTTCAACGAAGTCATGGTGATGACCAGCGGAGGGCCCAACAACTCCAGCCAGGTCCTTGGCACATGGCTCTACAGGAGTGGATTCGTCCGCAACGACTTCGGTTACGCGGCCGCCGTCGCCACTGCCGTTTTCATCATCACCCTGGTCCTGGCCGTCATTCAGCTACGCATCTCCAAGAAAAGGAGGGTCCAATGGTGACGCGCTCAGCCCTGCTGCTGGTACTCGGCCGGGTCCTCATTAAGGCGTTCCTGGTTGCCCTCGCCGTCGTTGTTGTTTATCCCTTGGTTTGGATGCTGCTCAACGGCGTGAAGTCCAACGCCGAACTCTTTTCCAACCCTTTCGCCCTGCCCGTTGCATGGAAATGGGAGAACTACATCACGGCATGGAACCGCGGGGTGGGCGACTACCTCACGACCAGCGTCCTGGTCACCGTTGCTTCCACCATTGCGACAGTATTTATCAGCGCATGGGCTGCCTATGGCTTGACCCGGGTCAACATCCCCTTCAACAGGGTGGTGCTCATTCTCATCCTTGGCGGACTGATGCTCGCTCCCACGGTTGCCCTGATCCCGCTGGTCAAGATGTTCCAAAGCCTGGGGCTTTACAACAATCTGTGGGCGCTGCTCATCCTCTACACGGCATTCCGGGTTCCGTTCACCACGTTCCTTATCCGGGCTTACATGATGGACCTGCCCGCCGAGGTGGATGAGGCAGCATCCGTGGACGGAGCGTCGAAGGCCCGGGCCTTTTGGCAGGTCATCTTGCCCATGTGCAAACCGATCCTGGTTTCCACTGTCCTTCTGAACATCCTCTTCACGTGGAACGAGTACCTGTTCGCCATGGTGTTCACCAGCGGGGGAGCGTTGCAAACCCTGCCGGTGGGGCTCACCAACTTGATGTCGAAGCACGGCACGGACTATCCCGTGGTCTTCGCGGGCATGGCAATCGCGGCAATTCCGGTGATTGTGCTGTTCTTTGCCGGACAGCGGTACTTCATCCGTGGACTCGCCGACGGAGTGGGTAAGTAGTGATGGGTTTGGAGCATGTACTGGGCTTGGATCAGATCAGTGGATCGAACTTCGCCTACCAGCACCACACCCTCCAGCGTTGCCTCGATGACATGGCCGGGCTGGGAAGGACGAAGGTGGAGCTTTGGGGCATCGCCCCGCACCTTCACATTCCCCATGTTGAGTCAGCACATCTGAAAAAAGTCAGGAGTCAGCTGTCGGAGCGCGAGCTCAGCGTCGCCTGCCTGACCCCTGAACAGGTTGCGTATCCGGTCAATATTGCCTCCAGGGAGGACTGGCTCAGAGATCACAGCTTGCAGTTGTTCTTGCGAGCCGCGGAAGTGTGCAGCGAGTTGGAGGCTCCGCTCTTGTTCCTGACCGCGGGACGAGGGTACGAGGACGAACCAACTGAGCTCGCTTGGGCGCGTTCGGCCGAAGCCCTGCAGACCATCACTCAGCGCGCTGCCGAACTTGGTGTGGGATGCGTTCTTGAGCCCCTTCAACGTGTTGAGTCGAACCTGGTCACCGATGTCAGCTCGCTCCGGTCAATGCTCGACGACGTCGGATCCTCAACTTTGGGGGTGGTGATTGACACAGTTGCCATGACAGCGGCTGGAGACGACGTCAGCGACTACGCGAAGGCCTTTGGCGAGGACATCCGACACGTTCATTTGGTTGATGGTGCTCCCACCGGACACCTGGCTTGGGGCGATGGAGTTCTGGACCTCGATGAGATCCTGCGCGACCTCAGCCGGCTGAACTACAGCGGAGCGCTGACCTTTGAACTCTTTGGGGACGGCTCCTACGCACTGGAGCCCCGCCCCGCAGTAGAGCGGTGCCTGGAAGCCGTTAAAGCGAGACTGACCACGTTATCTGCCTAACCGGTCTTGGCGTCGGGGCAGCCCCAGGAGTTGGGGTTTTCCTGGCAGGTGTCGGCGACGAGTGCTCTTTCTGTTTTCCAGACGTGGATGGTTTGGGCTGGTGTGGTGAG
>NZ_JABMCX010000108.1 GCF_013179505.1 Paenarthrobacter sp. CM16
GAGCCGCTCGTGGCTAAACCAATCGTCAAGGCCGTGCTGCTCTCCCCGCAGCGCGAACTCGGAACCAAGCCGCTCTTGGTGGTAGGTCCGTCGTTGGGTACCTCCACCATTCTTTGGACCGAAACCGCGGCACTCCTGGGCGACGAGTACGACGTCATCGGCTGGGACCTCCCTGGCCACGGCATCTCGCCCACCGTCACGGAAGGTTTCGATGTCGCGGAACTGGCGGACGCCGTCGTCGATCTTGTTGACTCGGTTTTGCCGGGTGCGAGCTTCCATTACGCGGGCGTCTCACTGGGCGGGGCCACGGGGTTGCAGCTTGGCATCAAGCACGCCGACCGGCTCCGCAGCCTGTCCGTCCAGTGCAGCGGCGCCAAGCTGGGCACGCCGGAAGGCTGGCTGGAACGTGCCGAAACCGTTCGCAAACTAGGGACTCCGGTGATGATCCAGGGTTCGGCGGAACGCTGGTTTGGCCCGGGTTTCATGGATCGCCAACCGGACATCAGCAGCCGCCTGCTGCACGCCCTCAGCGACGCCGACCGCTTCGGCTACGCGTTCTGCTGTGAGGCCCTCGCCGCGTTCGACGTCCGTGAGCAGCTCGGCAGCATCACCGTCCCCACGCAGGTGATCGCCGGCGTCGAGGATTCAGTAGCACCGCCGTCGATGGCCGAAGCTGTTGCCGCGGGCATCAACGCCGGCGGCGGTACCGCTGAGGTTGTAGTGCTCGACGGCGTCGCCCACCTCGCCCCTGCGGAGGCGCCTGCTGCAGTGGCCGACGTGATGCGCACCTTCATGAAGGAGAACGGACTGTGAGCACTGTGTCCCCGGACAATTTCGAACGAAATGGTGCCGTCCAGCCTGACTCCACCATCCAGGACCTGTACGACGCCGGAATGGTGGTCCGCCGCGAAGTACTGGGCGATGCCCACGTGGACCGGGCCAACGCCGGCAAGGACTCCTTTACCGAGGATTACCAGGACATGATCACCAGGATCGCCTGGGGTGGCATCTGGACGCGGCCGGGCCTGAGCCGGCAAATGCGCTCCGCCGTCACCCTCACGGCACTGGTGGCGCACGGTCACTGGGAGGAGCTCGCCATGCACATCAGGGCAGCCCTCAACAACGGCCTGAGCAGGGACGAGATCAAGGAAATCCTGCTGCAGACCGCCATCTATTGCAGCGTGCCGTCAGCCAATTCGGCGTTCAAGACGGCCCAGAAAGTATTCGCCGAGATCGACGCCAACGAACCCAACTAGTCCCCACCGCCACCCAACTAGGTAACAGCAAACGTCCCATTGGGGGCTCATAGCGACGTTTGCTGTTACTCAGTTGGGAAAGAGAACAAAGGAAAACCATGAATCAGGCTTTTGTGTACGACGCCGTGCGCACGCCCTTCGGCAAGTTCGGCTCCGGCCTTGCTGCTGTCCGCCCCGATGACCTTGCCGCCCACGTTGTCCGCGAGTCGGTCAGGCGTGCTCCCGGGCTGGATGTCGAGAGGATCGACGAGGTGGTGTTCGGCAACGCCAACGGTGCCGGCGAGGAAAACCGCAACGTTGCCCGCATGGCCACGCTGCTGGCCGGGCTCCCGGTCTCCATTCCGGGGACCACGGTCAACCGTCTGTGTGGATCTTCCTTGGATGCAGCGATCATCGCTTCGCGCCAGATCAACGCCTGCGACGCCGACCTCATGCTCGTGGGCGGCGCCGAATCCATGTCCCGTGCGCCGTGGGTCCTCCCGAAGACCTCCAAACCGTACCCGGCCGGTGACCTGACGCTCGCTTCCACCACGTTGGGCTGGCGTTTGGTGAACCCGGCCATGAACAAGGACTGGACCATCTCCCTGGGCGAGGCCACCGAGCGCCTGCGGGAGAAGTACGGCATCACCCGGGAACGCCAGGATGCTTTTGCGGCGGATTCACATAATCTGGCCGATGCTGCGTGGAACGAAGGCTTCTACGATTCTTTGGTGTCGCAGGTTCCAGGCACGGACCTGGTCCGCGACGAGGGCATCCGAGCAGGTTCATCGGCGGAGAAGCTGGGCGGATTGAAGACCGTGTTCCGTCCCGAGGCTGACGGGCCCGACGGCGGTACGGTCACCGCCGGGAATGCCTCGCCGTTGTCTGATGGTGCTTCGGCTGCATGGATCGGTTCGGAGGCTGCTTCTGGGCTGCTGGGCATGGAGCCGCTGGCCCGCATCGCCGGCCGCGGCGCGCACGGCAACGATCCCCAGTTCTTCGGGTTCGCCCCGGTGGAGGCCGCAAACAAGGCCCTCGCAAAGGCGGGCATCGGCTGGGACCAAGTTGGCGCCGTCGAACTTAACGAAGCGTTTGCCGCGCAATCGCTGGCGTGCGTTGACGCGTGGGGGATCGATCCCGCAATCGTGAACCAGCACGGCGGTGCGATCGCGATGGGTCACCCGCTCGGTGCCTCCGGTACCCGTATTCTCGGTACGCTCGCCCGTTCCCTGCAGGCGTCCGGGCAGCGTTGGGGCGTTGCGGCAATCTGCATCGGCGTGGGCCAGGGTCTGGCGGTTGTGTTGGAGAACGTCACTGCCGGCGCATCGGCATAAGAAGGGGTTGAGTCATGCTGAATTTCATTGACACTGTTGGCGAGGCTGTCGCCGGCATCAAGGACGGCTCCACGGTGATGATCGGCGGGTTCGGCAACGCCGGGCAGCCCTTCGAACTGATCGATGCCCTCATGGATTGCGGCGCCAAGGACCTCACGGTGGTGAACAACA
This sequence comes from Paenarthrobacter sp. CM16, assembly GCF_013179505.1. Lineage (GTDB taxonomy): Bacteria > Actinomycetota > Actinomycetes > Actinomycetales > Micrococcaceae > Arthrobacter. The sequence goes on from NZ_JABMCX010000108.1 coordinate 2,741, forward strand.
ACGCCGGCCAGGGCGATCAGGGCCTGGCGCTGCTGATCAAGGAAGGCCGGGTCCGCAAGATGATCTGCTCCTTCCCACGGCAGTCCGATTCCTGGCACTTCGATGCCAAGTACCACGCCGGCGAGATCGAGCTGGAGCTGGTCCCGCAGGGCAACCTGGCCGAGCGGATCCGTGCCGCGGGCGCTGGAATTGGCGGCTTCTTTACGCCCACCGGCTACGGCACTACGCTGGCCGAGGGCAAGGAAACCAGGCTGCTGGACGGAAAGTGGCAGGTCTTCGAAACGCCGATCCACGCCGATGTTGCCCTGATCAAAGCACTCAAGGCCGACACCAAGGGCAACCTCGTGTACCGCAAGACCGCCCGGAACTTCGGGCCCATCATGGCTGCCGCTGCCAAGCACACCATCGTGCAGGTATCGGAGATCGTGCCTACCGGTTCCCTGGATCCGGAAAACGTGGTGACACCCGGTATTTACGTCAACAGCGTGGTCCGCGTCGGCGGTTCCAGCGCAGAACAGGTGGCCTGATCATGAGCACCCAAACCAGCCTCCAGACCTCCGAAAAGCCCCTGGGCCGCGACGAACTCGCCCAGCTGGTGGCCCGCGACATCGTCCCCGGATCCTTCGTGAACCTGGGCATCGGCCAGCCAACACTCGTGTCCAACTACCTTACCGAGGAACAGAACATCACGCTCCACACGGAGAACGGGATGCTCGGAATGGGCCCGGCCGCTGTTGGGGATGACGTCGATGGTGACTTGATCAATGCAGGGAAGATCCCCGTCACGGAATTGCCCGGGGCCTCGTACTTCCACCACGCCGACTCGTTCGCGATCATGCGCGGCGGGCATCTGGACATCTGTGTGCTCGGCGCCTTCCAGGTTTCCGCGACGGGTGACCTCGCCAACTGGCACACCGGCGCACCGGACGCCATCCCCGCCGTCGGAGGTGCCATGGACCTGGCCACGGGGGCCAAGGACGTGTTTGTGATGATGACTTTGCTGACGCGCGAGGGCGTGTCCAAGCTCGTGGAGCAGTGCACCTACCCGCTCACTGGCGTCGGCTGCGTCACCCGCGTGTACACGGACAAGGCTGTTTTCCTGACAGGGCCCGACGGCGTCACCGTCCGCGAGACTTTCGGTTGCACCTTCGAGGAAATCCAGGAGCTCGTACCCTTGCCGTTGAAGAAGGCAGAGTAGGCCCCGCAAGCTGGGCGCCCCTCGTTGTGAGGCCCGCTTTGCGTGCGTGATCCCGGGTTTGGGGCGCAGAGTAGGCCCCGCAAGTTGGGCGCCCCGCGTTGTGAGGCCCGCTCTGCGTGCGTGATCCCGGGTTTGGGGCGCAGAGTCGGCCCCGCAAGTTGGGCGCGCCGCAACGCAATCTAGGATTGGTAACCATGACCGACTCCACAGTTACCCCGCAGGCCAGCGACCAGTACGTCCAGTCGCTGGCCCGGGGTCTCGCTGTGATCAGGGCCTTCGACGCAAACAACCCGGTGATGACGCTCAGCGAAGTCGCAGCCCGCACGGACCTGACCCGCGCAACTGCCCGGAGGTTCCTGCACACCCTGGTTGAGCTCGGCTACGTCCGCACTGATGGCAAGACGTTCGCGCTCACGGCCAAGGTGCTGCAGCTTGGTTACTCGTATCTCTCCGCGCTTTCCCTGCCCCAGCTCGCCCAGCCGCACCTGGAGCAACTGAGCCTGAAACTGGGGGAGTCGACGTCCGCCGCGGTCCTCGACGGCCCGGATATCTTCTACGTTGCCCGCGTCGCCACCCGCCGGATCATGAACGTCGGTATCACCGTCGGCACCCGCTTCCCGGCGTACGCCACCTCCATGGGCCGAGTGCTGCTGGCCGGATTGCCGCAGGCCAAGCTGGAGGCATACCTCTCGACGGCGGAACTCACCCCGCTCACGCCGCGAACCGTGGCCAGCGTGCCCGACTTGAGGGCCGCCGTCGAGCATGTCCGTGCGCAAGGCTGGTGCTTGCTGGACCAGGAGCTGGAGATCGGGCTGATGTCCATCGCGGCTCCGGTGTGGAACCACAACAACGGCGACAACGTGGCTGCGATCAACGTGTCCCTTCAAGCACAGGCGGTCGCAGCCCAGCCGGACCCGGAGAAGTACCTGGATTCTGTCCGGGCCGAAGTGGTGGCCACAGCCAAGGCGATCTCGCAGGACGTGTCGGCGAAGCACTAACCGGCTACTTCCGAATCGACGCCAGCCGCGTCTCCAGGATCCGCCGCACCATCGAGTCCGGCACGGGGTTGTCGGCTGAGAACCGCAACGTCCCCGGCGACCACGAATAGCCGCCAAGCTCCTCCGACATCTCCGGCAGGATCTGCCCGCTGAACGGGTACAGGGCCAGGTGTTTCTTGGTTTCCTGCACGCTGAGGAAGCCCTTGCCGTCAACCAGCAGCGCGGGCATTCCGTAACTGACGCCTTCTTCGGCGTCGGGTGCGAGCTCGCGGGCGATTCCCACAATCCGCTCCAGGATCGCTCGGTTGGCCTCGGTGACGCCCTCAAGATATTCGGTGACGGTTCCCATGGCCCAATCCTGCGCCATACACAGGAGTTTTTGTACAGCTAATGACCTTTAGAAGCGGTTTTAGGGGCGGTATCTGTACAAAAACTCCAGAGATTTAGCGCTCGGGAATCACCGCGATGCCCTGGATTTCGATTAGGGCTTCCTTCTGCCACAGCCGTGTGACGCCGATGCCGGCCATCGCCGGATACTGCGAGCCGGCCATTTCACGCCAGATGCGTCCGATTTCGCGGCCGTTGGCCATGTAGTCGTCCACGTCAGTGAGGTAGATGGTGACGTTGACCAGGTCTTCAGGCTGTCCGCCGGCCTCGCGCAGGGTGGTGATGACGTTGGAGAACGCCTGCGTGAACTGCTCCACGATGCCGCCGGGAACGATGTTCATGTTCTTGTCCAAGGCAGTCTGCCCGCCCAGGAAAACGGTATTGCCGGCCAGGATGCCATGCGCAAAGCCCGATGGCTTGGGCAGCGATTCCGGGTTGATCGTTGTGTGGCTCATGCTGTTCCTCCTCGTTGTGGCAACTGCAAAAACTTTTGGAAAGCCTCTGTGCAGATCATTTCCGCCGTGCTACGTTGAGCATATGTGACGATCGTAAAAAAGTCGACACATCACAAAACTCGAAGGGAACCGCAATGAAACTTGCCACCTTGCGCACGGCCAACGGAGGTACGACGGCGGCACTCGCCACGGGCGCCGACTCCTACCTCACGCTGCCCGCTACTGACGTCGGGGCCCTGTTGGCCCTGCCGGAGTGGCGGAACGTGGTGAAAGAGGCCGCAGCATCCAAGGAGCAGAAAGTCATCGCAGCCGGTGAAGCCGACCTGGCGCCGCTCCTTCCCCGCGCAGGGAAAGTCATCTGCTGCGGACTGAATTACGGAGACCACATCCAGGAAATGGGCCGGGAACTGCCCGAGTACCCCACGCTGTTTGCCAAGTACGCGGACACGCTCGTAGGAGCCAATGACGCCGTAGAAGTCCAGGGCAGCGGCCGCGTCGACTGGGAAGCCGAGCTGGCCGTCGTCGTCGGAACTGAGCTGTACCGGGCGGACGAAGACGAGGCCCGCGAGGCAATCGCCGGCTACACAGTCGCCAACGACGTTTCCATGCGCGACTGGCAGAGCCGGACATTGCAGTGGTTCCAGGGCAAGGCCTGGGACGGCACCACCCCCGTGGGCCCGGTCTTGGTCACGGCGGACGAATCCGGTCACGAGTTCGAGGTCCGCGGCTACGTCAACGGCGAGCTGGTGCAGCAGGGGAATACCAGCACGTTGGTGTTCGGTCCGGCGCAGCTCCTGTCCTACATTTCGCAGTTCACCGTCCTGCGTCCCGGCGACCTCGTCCTCACGGGTACGCCCGGGGGAGTGGGGATGGGAATGACCCCGCCGCGCTACCTCAACGACGGCGACGTCCTCATCACTGAAATCGACGGGATCGGCCGGTTGGAGAACCAGTTCCGAATCCACGCCTCAGTTCCAGCCAACGCCTGAACGTCACACCACACCAAAGGAGAACCCCATGAGCCAGAGCACCACTGAATACGTCCTCGAAGGCGACAACTCCATCTACGCGCAAGCTGACGGCAAGGTGGTCCCTGTGGTCACCCGTGCCGGCGCGGAAGACACCAACACGGCACAGTCCGGCGATTGCATACGCGTCTCCGGCGTGAGTATCCAGCACACCCCGGCAACCAAGATCTGGTTCGGCCAGGTGTCCAACACCCCCGGCTACCGCTCGCTCCCGCACCACCACGGTGAGGCCGAAACCGGTGGCTACGTGCTTCGCGGCCACGGCCGGATCTACTTTGGCGAGAACTACTCCGAGTTCCTTGACATGAAGGCCGGCGACTGGGTTTTCGTACCGCCGTTCATGCCCCACGTTGAGGCCAACATGTCCGTCACCGAAGAACTCGTATGGCTGACGGCCCGCACGCCGGAGAACCTCGTGGTCAACCTCGAGGATGTCGCAGACGAAACCCTCGCCGACTACCGCCGGGCCTAAGCCATGATCACTGGAACCCTGACATCGGAGACCTTCCTCAAGGCCATGGAGCTCACGCCCGTAACGGCCGAAGTATTCGATGAAGCGTATGAAGCAACCACCCAGTACGTGCCTTGGCCAAAAGCCTACGGTGGAGACATGGTGGCGCAGGCCGCAGCGGCCATGATGCGCTCGGTGGGTGCCGACCGGATCCTGCATTCGATGCACAGCTACTTCATGCGTCCAGTGGATATCGGTTCCAGCGTCCGGTACGAAGTGGAACATTTGCGGGACGGCCGCGGGTACTCCACCCGCACGGTTCGCGGTTTCCAGAACGGCAAACCCGTCTATGCCGCCATGGGTTCCTTCCAGGTTCCCGAAGAGGGACCGGACTTCCAGCCGGAGGCCCCTGCCGCCGTCGAGCCTGAATCGCTGCGGACGGCAGCTGAAGCACTGGACGGGGTCGAGGGCGCGGCGGCAGACTATTGGTCCACGGGGCGAAGCTTCGATATGCGGCATATTCCCGGACCGGTATACATCGATCTTGAGGGCGGTGCGGTGCCTCAACAAGCCATCTGGGTCAAAGCGTTTGATGCCCTACCCGACGACGTCGACCTCCACCGCGCCGCTCTCGCCTACGTCTGCGATTACACGATTTTGGAGCCATTGCTCCGCGTTAACGGGCTCAATTGGTCCAGCCCCGGACTCGCCACCGCCAGCCTGGACCACTCCATGTGGTTCCACCGCGACGGTCGGGCCGACGAATGGGTGCTCTACGCCCAGGACGCCATTTCCGCTCAAAGCAACAGGGGCCTGGCCATGGGCCGCTTCTTTGACCGCCAAGGACGACTCCTCGCCACAGTCGCCCAAGAGGGCATGATCCGGGCCGGCGCCTAGATAGCTTTCCACCTCCCCAACCATCAGCTTCAACGACGCACCACTGAAAGGAACGGCCATGAGCATGATGCCATCGGCCCACGTGGACACGTTCACCCGCGACCACCTGCCGCCCGCCGATACCTGGCCTGCGCTTGAATTCACCCTCCCTGAACTCCACTACCCGGAACGCCTCAACGCTGCTGCGGTACTGATCGACGACGCTGTCGAACAGTACGGCGCAGACCGCCCCGCCCTGTGGACCCCTGACGGCTCGGTCTGGACCTATGGTCAGCTCCAGCAGCGTTCCAACCAGGTGGCCCAGGTCCTCACCGAAGACCTTGGTGTTGTGCCGGGAAACCGCGTGTTGCTGCGCGGGCCGAACAACCCCTGGATCGTTGCTGCCTGGCTCGGTGTGCTGAAAGCGGGAGCCGTGGTGGTCACCACCATGCCCATGCTGCGCTCCACCGAGGTCTCCACCCTGATCGCCCTCACCAAGCCGGTGGTGGCCATCTCCGATCACCGGTTTGTGGATGAGCTCAAGGTCGCTGCCGGGGACGCGGTACAGGTCCTCACGTACGGCGCCGGCAACGGATTCGACGACGACGGCGACCTCACCTCCCGCTGCGGGCATAAGAGCGGCATGTTCACGGCTGTGGATACCTCAGCGGACGACGTTGCCCTGCTGGGCCCGACGTCGGGCACCACCGGAGTGCCCAAGGTGACCATGCACTTCCACCGGGACATCCTGGCCAACGCGGACACCTTCGCCCGGCACATCCTGCAGCCCACGTCGGACGACGTCTTCGCCGGTTCGCCGCCGCTGGCCTTCACGTTTGGCCTGGGCGGACTGGTGGTCTTCCCGCTCCGATTCGGCGCGTCCTCACTCCTGACGGAGAAGGCCGGCCCCGTGGAACTCGCGGAAAACGCGGCCGCGGCAGGGGCCACCATCCTCTTCACCGCGCCCACCGCATACAGGGCCATCCTGAAAGAGAAGCGCGGCGATCTCCTCCGTGGCCTTCGCATCGCAGTCTCCGCAGGTGAGCACCTCTCCAAGGAAACCTGGGAAGCAGTGCATGAGGCGACGGGTTTGCGGTTGGTCAACGGCATCGGTGCCACGGAGATGCTGCACGTCTTCATCTCCGCTGCCGGGGACGACATCCGGCCCGGGACCACAGGACGCGCTGTTCCGGGATTCCGGGCCACCATCCTGGACGAGGACGGCAACGAGCTAGGCCCCGGGAACATCGGACGCCTGGCCGTCATAGGTCCCACCGGATGCCGCTACCTGGACGATGCCCGCCAAGCGAACTACGTGGTCCAGGGCTGGAACGTCACGGGCGATACGTTCGGCATGGACGCCGACGGGTACTTCACGTACCAGGCGCGCTCGGACAACATGATCGTCTCATCCGGGTACAACATCGGTGCGCCAGAGGTTGAAACGGCCATTGACCAGCACCCTGACGTCGTGGAAAACGCCGTGATCGGAGTCCCTGACGAGGAGCGCGGAAGCATCGTCTGCGCGTTCATCGTCCTGCGTGAAGGCGTCACCGGCGACGCCGCCAAACGCAAGGAAATCCAGGACTTCGTCAAGCAAACCATCGCCCCGTACAAGTACCCGCGGGACGTCCGCTTCGTTACCGAACTTCCGCGCAATCCCAGCGGCAAGCTCCAGCATTTCAAGCTCCGCGACAAGGTCCTCGCTGAGGATGCCACCACCAACGCGAGCCAGACCGAACAACTTACCCCTGCCGGCCAGAGCCAGGCCTGAGAAGGAGCAACACCATGAAAATCGCAATTGTTGGAGGCGGCCCCGGCGGCCTCTACTTCGCAGCACTGATGAAGCAGCTGGATCCGTCACACGACATCACCCTCTGGGAACGCAACGCTGCCAGCGATACCTTTGGTTTCGGCGTCGTATTTTCCGATGAGACGCTGGGCGGCATCGGTAATGCTGACCCGGTGGTGGCGGAATACATGAGCCGCCGCTTTGCCCGTTGGTCCGATATCGACATCCACTTCCGTAGCGAGATGATGACGGTGGGCGGCCAAGGCTTCGCTGCCATGAGCCGCAAGGAACTGCTGGAACTGCTCCAGCGCCGCTGCATCGAACTGAACGTGGACGTGCGTTTCAGCACCCTGGCCCCGGCTGTTGAGGAACTCGAAGCCAATTACGATCTTGTTCTTGCTGCGGACGGCATCAATTCCCAGATCCGCGCCAAATACGCTGGCTCGTTCAAGCCGAACCTGGACATGCGGACCAACAAGTTCATGTGGCTCGGCACGGACCAGGTATTCGAGGCCTTCAAGTTCTTCGTGAAGGAAACCGAGTGGGGCGTCATGCAGATCCACGGTTACCCGTACTCGGATGAGGGCTCCACGTTTATCGTGGAAATGCACCAGGACGTGTGGCACGCTGCCGGCTTCGATGAGACCGCCAACGAGGTCTTCCCGCCCGGGGTCTCGGATGAGAAGGCAATCGCCAAGATCCGTGAGATCTTCGCCGAGGAACTGAACGGCTACGAGGTCCTCACCAACAACTCCAAGTGGATCAACTTCACCACGGTCCGGAACGAGAACTGGCGCCACAACAACGTGGTCCTGCTGGGCGACGCAGCCCACACGGCCCACTTCTCCATCGGTTCCGGCACCAAGCTGGCCATGGAAGACTCGTTGGCGCTGGCCGCTTGCCTGCACGAGCACGCAGACGTCGAGTCCGCCCTGGCAGCCTACGAGGCCGAGCGCCGGCCGGTTGTGGCGTCCACGCAGCGCGCAGCCCAGGCGTCTCTTGAGTGGTTCGAGCGGATCGGGCAGTACAAGGATCAGGACCCCACCCAGTTTGCGTTCAACCTGCTCACCCGCAGCCGCCGCATCACCCAGGAGAACCTGCGCCTGCGTGATCCCGAGTTCGCGGAGGCCGTGGATCGCGGCTTCGCTTCCTCACAGGGACGCTCAGAGGTTGCTCCGGCAATGTTCCAGCCCTTCCGTATCGGTGGGCTGGAGCTGAAGAACCGGATCGTGGTGTCCCCGATGGATATGTACTCCGCCACGGATGGCATTCCCGGTGACTTCCACAAGGTCCACCTCGGTTCCAAGGCCCTGGGCGGCGCCGGTTTGGTCATGACCGAGATGGTCTGTGTCTCCGAGACCGGCCGGATCACCCCGGGTTGCAGCGGCCTGTACACGGACGAACAGCGGGACAGTTGGAAGGAGATCGTGGACTTCGTTCACGGCCGTTCCACTGCCAAGATCGGCGCCCAGCTGGGTCACTCAGGCCGCAAGGGCTCCACCAAGCTCATGTGGGAGGGCATCGACCAGCCGCTCGAGTCCGGCAACTGGACCGCCGTCGGCCCTTCTGCACTGCCGTACAGCCCCGAAAACCAGACCCCTGTGGAGCTGGACCGCGCGGGGATGGATGCCATCAAGGCTGAGTTCGTCGCTTCCGCTGTCCGTGCGGATGAGGCCGGCTTCGACCTCCTGGAAATCCACGCCGCCCACGGCTACCTGCTCTCCTCCTTCCTCTCGCCGGTGTCCAACAAGCGGACCGACGAGTACGGTGGCAGCTTGGAGAACCGGCTGCGGTTCCCGCTGGAAGTGTTCGACGCCGTTCGCGCGGCTTGGCCTGTCGGCAAGCCTGTGACGGTACGCATCTCCGCCACCGACTGGATCGAGGGCGGCAACACCTCCGACGATTCCGTGGCAATAGCCCGGGCGTTTGTTGAGCATGGCGCTGCCGGACTGGATGTTTCCACCGGCCAGGTGGCCAAGGAAGAAAAGCCCGCCTTCGGCCGCAGCTACCAGACGCCGTTCGCGGACCGCATTCGTCAGGAAGTCGCCGCTCCGGCAGGCGTGGCGGTGATCGCCGTCGGTGCCATCTCCACCTACGACGACGTGAACTCGATCCTCCTCGCGGGCCGGGCTGACCTGATCGCCTTGGGCCGTACCCACCTTTACGATCCCCAGTGGACGCTGCACGCTGCCGCCGAACAGGAGTACCAAGGCCCCGGTGCCGAGTGGATTCCGCAGTTCCGCGCTGGTCGTCGTAAGCCACCGAGCTCGCGTACTGACGCCGTTCGTCCCCGCTTGTCGCTGCTCAAGGAAGCAGATATTGAAGAGGTCAATACCCACCTGCGCTGGACTCCCGAGTCCGCCACGGCATCTGTGCTGGTGAAGTAGCCATGGCAACTGCACCCGTCAACGACTGGAACGTCCCCAAGAAGACCACCGGCCTGGTGTTGTTCTGCTGCTGGCTCGCGATCCTCGCAGAAGGTTACGACGTCGGCGTCCTGGGAGCCATCCTTCCCGCCCTCGCCGAATACAAGGAATGGAACCTTAGCCCGCTCGCCCTCGGAGGCCTCGGCTCATATGCCCTGATCGGCATGCTTATCGGAGCATTGTTCATCGGTACGCTCAGTGACCTTGTGGGCCGCAAGAAGATGCTCCTGGCTTCCATGGCAATCTTTACGCTCACCCAGGCAGGCGCTGCGTGGGCTCCGACGCCGGAGCTCTTCGGCCTGTTCCGGCTGATCGGCGGCTTGGGCATGGGCGGTGTCATTCCGGTGGCAGCGGCCCTGACCATCGAATACTCGGCCCCGAACAAGCGCTCGTACAACTACGGCCTCATGTATTCCGGCTATTCGCTGGGCATCGTGGCAGCCGCCCTCGCCGCCTTGTTCGTCCTGCCCATGGGCGGCTGGCGTGCGGTTGTTGCGATCGGTGCAGCACCGGTGGTCCTGATTCCCATCATCTGGAAGTTCCTGCCTGAATCCTTGGAATTCCTGGAGACAAAGGGCCGGAAGTCCGAGGCCAAGGCCTTGGCTGCCAAGCTGAACATCGCCAACTACAAGCCTGTTGTTCCCGTGGCTCCTGCTGCTGGCGTCCAAGCAGACCCGTGGTGGAAAACCATCACCACCATGTTCTCCCGTAAGTACCTGCGCTCCACTGTGTTCTTCTGGATCTCGCTTTTCTGCGGTTTGGTCCTGGTCTACGGCCTGAACACCTGGCTGCCGAGCATCATGAAGAAGGCCGGCTACGATCTCGGCTCTTCCTTGACGTTCCTCCTGGTCTTCAGCCTCGCATCCGCAATCGGCGGCCTGCTCCTGGGCCGTGCTGCTGACAAATACGGCAAGAAGCTCATCCTGGTGGTGTTCTACATCCTGGGTGGCCTGGGCATCATGCTGCTGGTTTTCCCCAACACCATGGTGGTCAACCTGCTGTTCGTGGCATTCGCGGGTGTCGGTTCCATCTCCACATCGCTGGTCCTGACCGGTTACATCGCCGACTACTACCCGGCCAAGGTCCGCGGTACGGCGACGGGCTGGGCCTTGAGCTTCGCCCGGCTGGGTGCCATCTCCGGACCGTTGATCGGTGGGTGGATCGCCGGCTCCAAGTTGCCTTTCGAGGCTAACTTTGCGATCTTCGCAGGCATCGCAGTGCTCGCCGCCGGAGCAGTGGCGATGATTCCCAAGCCACAACCCGAGGTGCCCGTCGCCGCCGTCGACGTTGACCCCGACGACGCAACCGTCAGCGCCCGTTAGGCGTGATCGTGGACAGGTTTCCGGAGGCGAGCGTCGAGCGAACGGTGGAATGGGTGGATACCGACGCCTCCGGACACCAGCACAACTCGGCAATCCTGCGGTGGGTTGAGGCTGCGGAAGCTGAACTCTTCCGCAGCCTGGAGTTGCCGGACTATTTTCCGAATGCTCCGCGGGTACAGCAAGTGATCAACTACAAGGCCAAGCTGTGGTTCGGCCAGCGCATCACCGCCACGGTGAAGATTCAGGCGCTCGGCCGGACCTCGCTGACCATGGCTTTCGATGTAACGTCCGACGCCGGTGACGTCGCCGCGTATGGGACGGTCACCACGGTGCACGTTCCCAACGGCGGGACGGCTGCCCAGCCGTGGCCGGAGCATCTGATCCGGGCCGTCGGGGCTGTGCAAGAGTCCTAAACGCCCACGAGACGGCAGATAAGACCAATGTTGGTGGGGGGATTGGTGTTAACTGCCGTCTCGGCGTCAGGGGTGGGTCGGTTTAGCGCAGGCCCTTAAGGATGTTCTTGGGCCGCTGCATCTCACCGTGCTTGGCCCCCAGGATGATCACCCAGGCTGCGAAGGCCGGGATGGCCCACTGGAGTGCTTTCAGCTGCGTTTGGGCGGCCTTCAATTCATCCGATGCCCCGGCGCGCGGTTCGGTGGCACCCTCGGCGCCTTCCTCCGAGAGCTCATCAACCTTCTTGCCCACAACACCGGCGTACAGGGTGACGGCAGCTCCGGCCAACGTCACCACTGTCTTGTAGATGGTGTTGGCGGCGACGCTGTCCTGCTTGGCGATCCGACCCTTGTTTTCCCAAGCGATGGCCAGATCCGAGGCCAGGTGGCCGGCGAAAGCTGCTATCTGAACCGGAGCCCACTTGCCCCAGCCCTTGCTGGAAAGTCGGGTTCGCTCGGTTGGATCTTTGGCTTCAGCTGCCGCGCCGTTCAGTCCGATGGCCCCCATCAGCGAGCCGCCGAACCAGGCCGCGGCTGTGAGGTCATGAATGGAGCGGGCTACGAGATTTCCTGCCATGATGTGCTTCCTATCGTTGATACGGAAAGGACCTTTCGAGGCGATGTCAGCCTCTAAACAGCGTGCTTCTATAGTAAGCATGCTTACTAAGATGCGGCTAGCTGGAGCGGGTCTTTGGGGTTTGGGCGATGGTTCCGTTGACGTTCATGTCAGGTTCGCCGATACGGTGGCACCCACGGTTACGCTTGGCGGGTGGAGCAGCTCTACGCGATTTCTGCGTGCATAAT
>NZ_JABMCX010000109.1 GCF_013179505.1 Paenarthrobacter sp. CM16
CTCCAGCAGCTGATACTGCAGTCCCGTGACAAGAACCAAAGCCTGCAGGAAGTCAGTGCGGAACTCGTCGCCGGGATACCGGCAAACGGGAACTAAGGCCGCAGGACATGGGCTTCGACAACAACGAACCCGAGCAACGCCGCAGACTCCATGCGGCACTCTCGGGCGCGGGCATCACCACAGGCACTCTGTGGCTGCAGTACTTCAGCATCGGTGGATCTGTGGGTGAGTACGAGGTTGAGGCGTACCTGCAGGGCATGCTTTCCCTCCCCGAATTGGAACGCGACCTCCTGGCCATGGCCGCCAACGAGCTTTCCAACAGTGGACCTGGGCCGCACGCGCCCTACGCCGACGAGCTTCCCCTGGACGAAACGCCTCGTCCCGCGGAAGGCGAATTGCCCGACGACGGCGACGACCCCCGGTAGGCGTCACACACCGCTCATCCCCGTGCAACGAGCCTGCAACAAACATGGGCAAAGCTGTAGTCAACCAGCACACAGCTGACGGCAATCAGCCGGCAAGGCGAGCCGAGGGGAGCAGACATGAGCATTGCAAACAGGGATCTTTTCCAGGCACTGAAGACCCAAGCCAGCCTGGCGCAGGCATTTGGCACCATGCCTGGAAGCAAAGAAGAACCGCATCCACTAAGTCCGGGTGATTACATCGAGGCCTGGCACAACGGCCGCCTCTACCACCGTGGCAGCGTGGTAAAAACCGTTGCCGGCACGGACCTTTTCTGGCTCACGGACGATACCGGAAGCCGCCGCCTCCTGGACATGGAGTCCATGGAAATCGTGACCGTCGACCAGCCGGCCCCGGCGCCCGCACCGCAGGCACCGGAACCAACCCTGTCCGCAACAGTCACACCGATCTCCGCGTACCCCATGTTCCACGACGGCACGCAGCAGATCGCGTAGCGCTTCGGAAGGACTACGACTCCAGTGACAACCGGATCATGGTCCAGCTCACGGCCGGAAGACCGGCGGTGAGGCGACCGCCGTCGAGCTTTACACTGACGTTCTCAGTGGGCAGGACCGACGTCGAATCGTCGGCAGTGGCCTGCCAGTACGGATCCTTGTTGGTGTAAGTGACGGCCTCGATGACCTTGCCGGCGTTGAGGCTCCCGACGGCGGCATCCAACGTCAGCGTGTCCGTTGCCGAGCGGTTCACGGCGAACACCACGGCCTCCTTGGCTTCTGCGTCGTAGGTGGCAACGGCAGACAAGGCAGTGAACCCGGCCGTCTTTTCGGTCTCCAGCAGCGGGGATTCGACGGCGAGGTTCAACACCGTACCGGAGGCATTTTGCGAGGTGAGCGCGAACGGGTGGAACGTTGTCTGCTTCCAGGCGCGGCCGCCCGGCTCGGTCATGATGGGGGCAATCACGTTGACCAACTGTGCGAGGCTCGCGGAGTGGACGCGGTCCGTATTGCGTAGCAACGTGATGAGGAGGTCCCCCACCACCACGGCGTCGGCAACGGTGTAGCGGTCCTCCAGCAGCACCGGCGCCACGGGCCAATCGTCCCCGGTGGGCGCCTTGGATTCGTCGCGGGACATGTGCCAGACGTTCCACTCATCGAAAGAAATATTGATCTGCTTCCCAGACTTTTTGGCCGACTTCACGTGGTCGATGTGGGAGACCAAGTCCTTGATGAACGCCTCCATCCGGTGCCCGGCTGACAGGTGCTCCTGCAGGTCACCGAAATCCTCAAAGTACTGATGCGCCGAGATCAGGTCCACCAGCTCGTACGTCTCATTGAGGACCACGCGCTCCCATTCGCCGAACGTGGGCATGGTGGGCCCGGAACTTCCACAAGCCACCAATTCCAGGTCCGGGTTGACCATGCGCATCGCCCGTGCCGTTTCGGCGGCAACCCGCGCGTACTCGTCCGCCTTCTTGTGGCCGATCTGCCAGAAGCCGTCCATCTCGTTCCCGAGGCACCACATGGTGATGTTGTGAGGCTCGACGGCGCCATTGGCCTTGCGCTGTTCGGAAAGGGCCGTTCCACCCTTGATGGTGGAGTACTCCAGCAGGTCCAGCGCTTCCTGGGTCCCCCGGGTGCCCAGGTTCACGGCCATCATGGGTTCAACCCCGGCCTTCTCCGACCACTTGGCGAATTCGTCCACGCCCACCAGGTTGGGATCACTGGAGTGCCAGGCGAGGTCGAGCCTTGTTGGGCGGTCCTCCTTGGGTCCCACCCCGTCTTCCCAGCGGTAGCCGGACACGAAGTTTCCGCCGGGGTACCTGACCGTGGAGACGCCGAGTTCCTTGGTGAGGTCGAGGACGTCGGTGCGGAAGCCGTCGTCGTCCGCTTTCGGGTGCTCAGGCTCGAAAATGCCCGTATAGACGCAGCGTCCGAGGTGCTCCACGAAGGCGCCGAATGTCTTCCTCCTGACGGGGCCCACAACGAAGGTGGGGTCGATGGTGATTTTGGCCGTGGGGTTGTCCTGGTTTCCCAAAGGGTGGGTCCTTGTCTGCTTGTGCTTGGTCTGCATTGCTGATTTACAACGTTATAGAAACCATGCTGACGTGGTGTTGGTGCGGGAGTCAAGGGATTTCTTGGCGGGACGCTTCCTTCCCGCCGTTGTTCGCGGGGCACGCCGTTTTGCGGCCGGTGATTCGAACATGCTGGGGTGCCGGCTGCCTCTAGGCTGGGACGCATGTCCTTGAGAGCAGTGAGAGCCGCCTATTCTGCGCGTTCCGCCGAGTACACCTCGTTGTTAGGGTCCATCAGCAGTACGCATCCGGCCGACAGGAAGCTCGTGCTGTCGTGGGCCCAGGGATTGTCCGGGGAAGTCATCGATGCCGGCTGCGGGCCCGGACAGTGGACAGCCTTCCTGCACTCCACCGGGGTGGACGTCCAAGGCGTGGACTTGGTACCGGAGTTTATTGAGACAGCCAAGCAACTCTGTCCGGAGGCTCAGTTCTCTGTCGGGTCACTTCAACGCCTGCCTGCGCCGGATGACTCATTGGCGGGAATCCTCGCCTGGTACTCCCTGATCCACACTCACCCTGCTGGGATCAGCCGGGTTTTGGACGAGTTTGCCCGCTGCCTCGCTCCCGGCGGGAGCCTCCTGCTCGGCTTCTTCGACGGCCCGGCGGGTGAGCCGTTCCCGCATGCAGTGACGTCCGCCTGCTTCTGGTCTGCGGAGGAGATGTCGGGACTGTTGCAGGAAGCCGGTTTCAGCATTGTCGGTACGCACTCCCGCGTCGACCCTGGAATGCGCCCCCACGCGGCCGTCGTCGCCCGCCGGACTGACCCCTGACGCCCAGGCCCCCTGGTCCCGCCCTTGTTCGCCGTCCACGCCCTTGTGCGGCGGGAAATTCGAACGAGTGCGGGCACCGTGCGAAGGCTCGTGAGGACCGGGGCTTCACATCTGCCGGTAGGATCCGTAGACAGCTCGCAGAAGCTGAAGTGAGCCTTGAGGATACTCCCAAGGCATGAGCTGGGAGGATGGCGGATAAGCATGGAGATCAGCAGAAGCTGGCGGGGCAGGATTGTCACCATGGGAGACCAGAGCTTCAAGGTCAAGCTCACTCCGCTCCGAGCGACCCCCGGTGGCCGTCATACCGCTGAACTCCCAAAGAGCGCACTCTCCAAGCGCTTCCGCTTCGCGGCCAAGGATCGGGTGCTCGTGACAGAGTTCCAGGATGGCTCATTGAAGGTCACTCATCTTCCCTGGTACCGCTCGCCCACCCGGATATTCAGAGGCTTCCTCGAGGTCCTCAGCTCATAAGCAGAACCCACAGACGGTACCGGGAACATAGAAAATCCCCCGGAACCGCGTGGTTCCGGGGGATTCGGAGGGTGGGCCCTGTGGGGATCGAACCCACGACCCACGGATTAAAAGTCCGATGCTCTACCAACTGAGCTAAAGGCCCCTCCAGCTGTAGAAACAGCCATGAATACTGTACCCCAACGTCATGGCAGACGAGGAACTGAAGGTGACGGGCGCAGTCCTGCAACCGTTACTCGACCCCACCAGAGCACAGGAGTACGGTGAACTCATGAGCGAACAGCCAGGACCACGCGCGTACGGCGGAGCAAACAGGCACCACAAGCCCAAGCCTTTTGCCCCGATCGATTTCGAACCGTTCGCCGGCGGGGCGGATCCCGCGCGGGTTTCCGAGGCGGCCCACCTTGCTGCACAGGCTTTGGTGCGGCGGGGGCGCGACAGCGACGACCCCAAGGTCACCCGTCGCCTGGTGAAACTGGCCGACGAACAGGGCTTGGAAGCCATTGCCGAGATGTGGGCTGAAAGCCCGGCACGGAGCCTGCCGGGCGCACTGTGGCGTCTCTACGCCCTTCGCGCGGCCACCATCCAGAACCCCGAACGAATCTCCGTCTATTTCCGGGCCGGACGCGATACCGCACAGGTTTCCAATGTGGTGGCCGGTGCCGCGGAGCCACCCGGAGCAGACGAGATGAAGACCATGGCTGACGCCATTTTGTCGGGCGCGTTCGACGGCGAGTTCGACGTCGCGCTGGAACGTTCCGCCGCTTTCTGCCGCGTAGTAGCACTAGGGCAGGCCACCTTGGCTGACGGAGCGGAGCACAGCAACGAAAGCCACGCGAGCAAGCTGACCCGCAACTCGCACCAGCTGGTGAAGACAGCCGAGGACCTTGAGCACGCGGCCAACGCATGGCGTCTGGGCGAGCTGGACTAGCCGGCAAACAGGGCGAAACGTACCCACGCCGGCGCCGGACTGTCAATGTTGACTTAGACCGCCGGACGGTGAAAACTAAAACTGGTGTCGAACCGCGAAACCCCCGGGCTTCAACTTATAGCCGCTTCGAGCGGCCTACCGCCGAGAGGCGTATCCGGTTCGGCACCATTTTAATGCCCGAAAGCAGGACGCCCGGGCCGGAACAGAGCCAGACCCGGGCAAAGCAGCACGGTACTACTTCAGCGTGACCGTGGTTTCTGCCTTTTCCTTCTTGTCGTGGTCCAGCTTGCCGTCAGCTGCAGCAGGGGTCATGGTTGCCGCGATCTCTGTTTCCTTGCCCGCGGTGTAAGCAAAGTTCTCGGCAATGTTGAACGATTCCCCCGGCTTCAGCACGAACGGTGCCTCTTCCTTCAGCTTCACGCCGCTGCTGGACAGCCCATGCTTCTTGTATCCATCGCTGCTGGAATCCGAGGGCATGCCGCCGAGGTACTTCCAGTCCGTGTACTTAGCCGACGGAGTAATCAAAGAGTGGCTCAAGGGAATATCAGCCGAGGAAGTGTTGGTGACCACGTAATTCAGGTAAACCACCGGATCACCCTTCTTCAGCAGGTTCTCCTTGGTTTCCTTGTCCACGAACATGCTGTCCTTGGACGCCACATCCGTGGCCACCTGATAAATGTCCACACTGAAGCTCTCGCCCTTGAGGTTCCCGAGCTTCTCGCCGGCATCTGAGATGGGGAGTGCCCAGGCCGCGGCCGTGTACGCACCGGAGGATGTACCGGCACCCTCGGAAGAGGCACCGGAAGGCGAGGATGACGTCGACGGCGAGGCTGGCGAAGAAGAAGAAGAAGACGCGGACGACGACGGTTCGGTACCACCCGTCGTCGAGCCCGCCGTGGTGGTGCCGCAGGCGCTGAGCGCGAGCAGTCCAGCTGCTGCGATGCTGGTGATTTTTACAACACTATTGAGACGCATAGTTCCCCCATTGAGTGGATTTATCCGGAGCTTTGCCAGTCTTTCATAGTGCGGGCTGCCCTGCGATGGGGACTTCTGCCCTCCGTGCCTCCTGCCCTTCACTGGAGCACTCCAAGGACCGGTAAAGTTGGGACCGAAATGGGCTGCGTCAAGTCAAAGCCGCCCACGCCCGTCCGTCCCCAGCCCGGAAAGCGATATGAAGCTGCGCCTTTTCCCCCAGGAACCTGCCGGGCTCGTCCTCCTCGCGCAGATGGCCGGCGTGATCGTGGCCGGCACCGGGACGCTCTCCGAAATACTCGGAGCCCCCGCCAGCGAGCACGAGCGCCTGGCCGAAGAACTGCATGAGCACGAGTCCAAGTCCTTGGACCTGCACTTCGCCCTGCTGACCCACATGCGCACCAGCTTTGTGAACCCGCTCCCCCGCGAGGATATGTACACACTGTCCCGCCACCTCACCGAGGCCATGGAGAAGCTGGATGCCGCCGGAGACCTGGTGGCCATCTACAAGCTGGACCGACTCCCCAAGCGCGCAGCCGACCAACTGGAGATCATCAGCCGGCAGGCCGAGCTCACCGTGGACGCGATGCGAAAGCTCGAGGACCTGGACGAGCTCGAGGACTACTGGATCGAAATCCTTCGACTGGCCAAACGGGCGGAACGGACGCACCGCATCTGGGTGGCGGAGATGCTCAAGGACATGAAATCCACGCAATACGCGCGGCACCGGGACATCGCCAACCAGCTGGTGGAAGTTACCAAGGACATGCGGAAGGTCGCCACCCAGGTAGGCAGCATCATCGTCAAGGAATCATGAAGTGACCATCGCCATCCTGGTCCTGGTAGTTGGCTTGGCTTCCGGTTTCGCGTTCCTGAACGGTTTCCGCGATGTCTCCAACGCCGTCGCGCTTTCCACACGGACCCGCGCCCTGACCCCTTCAGTCGCTGTACTCCTGGCTGCGATCTTCAACTTTGTGGGCGCCATGCTCAGCGGCACCTTTATCCTGGCCTTCACGCAGTCCTGGATCACACTGCCCAGCGGTACCAGCGGCCTGACCATCCTCGCCTCGGCACTCACGGCTGCCATCCTGTGGGGTGTCTACGCTTGGTGGCGCGGCATTCCCCTGTCCTCCACCAACTCGCTGGTGGGCGGCCTGATTGGTGCCGGTGCAGCGAGTGTCCTGGTGGGCGGCAACGCGGTAGGCGGTATGGACAATGTCCTGCTCACGCAGGTGGCACTGCCGCTGGTCCTTTCCCCGGTCATCGCATTCGTGGCGGCCTACCTGTTGGTGTGGCCTGTGACGTGGGCCGCGCGTTACTCCCAACCGAACGTCATTAACCGGCGTTTCCGCCGAGCGCAGGCCATTTCGGCGGCCGCAGTGGCTTTCGGCCATGGGCTCCAGGATGGTCAGCGCACAGCCGCTGTCATGGTGTTGGCCATGGTTGCTGCCGGGTTGTCCGGCGGCAGCGACGTGCCGCTCTGGATCCTGCTGCTCACAGCTCTCATGCTCACCGCAGGCACCATGTTTGGCGGCTGGCGGATCTCCCACACCCTGGGCCACAAACTCATTCGGGTGGATCCGCTGCGCGGTTTCGTGGCGCAAACGTTGACGTCCGTGATGCTGTTCATTGGTGCCATCGGTTTTCACCTGCCACTCTCCACCACCCATACGCTCACCGCGTCGGTGCTGGGTGCAGGCGTCAATCAAAGGTTCCACGCCGTCAACAGGCGCCTGGTCCGGCGGATCCTGTTGTTCTGGGTGGCTACGCCCCTGGTCACGGCCGCAGCAGCCTTCATCCTTGAGCTGGCGTTCTCGCCCCTCGCGGACCTGTAACCCCCGGGCCTCGCCCAACTGAGTAACAGCAAACGTCGCAATGAGCGCCCATTGCGACGTTTGCTGTTACCTACTTGGGTACAAAAAACGACGGCGGCCGCACCCCCAAGGCAACGGCCGCCGTCGTTGTATGCCGGCTCCCCCCAAAGAAGCCGGAACCTGCAAGACCCCTTATCCGAAGCGGCCGGAGACGTAGTCTTCCGTTGCCTTCTGGCCAGGGTTGTTGAAGATGCTGGTGGTGTCAGCGAACTCGATCAGCTTGCCGGGCTTACCGGTGCCTGCGATGTTGAAGAACGCGGTCTTGTCCGACACACGGGCAGCCTGCTGCATGTTGTGGGTCACGATCACCACGGTGTACTGGTCCTTGAGCTCGTTGATGAGGTCCTCAACGGCCAGGGTGGAGATGGGGTCCAATGCGGAGCACGGCTCGTCCATCAGGATCACCTGGGGCTCCACGGCGATGGCACGGGCGATGCAAAGGCGCTGCTGCTGGCCACCGGAAAGGCCGGATCCGGGCTTGTCCAGGCGGTCCTTGACCTCGTTCCAGAGGTTGGCGCCCACCAGGGACTTCTCCACCAGCGCATCGGCTGCGCCCTTGGAGATCTTCTTGTTGTTCAGCTTCACGCCGGCCAGCACGTTGTCTCGGATGGACATGGTGGGGAACGGGTTGGGCCGCTGGAAGACCATACCCACCTGGGTGCGGACGGTTACGGGGTCCACGCCGGGGCCGTAGAGGTTGTCGCCGTCCAGGAGGACTTCGCCCTCCACACGTGCGCCGGGAAGGACCTCGTGCATGCGGTTCAGCGTCCGGAGGAAGGTGGACTTGCCGCAGCCGGAGGGGCCGATGAAGGCCGTGACGGACTTGGCCTGGATGTTGATGTTGACGTCTTCGACGGCCAGGAAGTTGCCGTAGTAGACATTCAGGTCTTTGACGTCGATGCGCTTGGACATGGTGTTCCTTTGTTCCTTGGGGGTGTGGAAGTTTTTGTAGGGGCCGCTGCGGATCACCGCGCGGCCGGCCCGGCTAGCGTCCCGTCTTGGGAGCAAACAGACGGGCGATCAGGCGGGCTCCGAGGTTCAGGAGCATCACCAGGATGATCAGCACCAGCGCGGCGCCCCAGGCACGCTGGTCCGACGGCTCAGGATTGGACGGCGACGTCGGGTTGAGGATCTGCGTGTAAATGAACGTGGGCAGCGAGGCCATCCACCCACCGAACACGTTGTTGTTGATGGTGGTGGCGAAGCCTGCGGTCACCAGGATCGGGGCGGTTTCGCCAATCACGCGTGCGATCGCCAAGGTGACGCCCGAGGCGATGCCGGAGATCGCCGTCGGGATAACCACTTTGGTGATGGTGCGCCACTTACGCACGCCCAGCGCGTAGGACGCCTCGCGGAGCTCGTTCGGGACGATCTTGAGCATTTCCTCGCTGGAGCGGACTACCACCGGGATCATCAGGACGGAAAGCGCGACGGCGGCTACCGCACCGGTCTTGGTGCCGGGGCCCACAATGGCGAAGAAGAACGCTGCCGCGAAGAGGCCGGCCACAATCGAGGGGATGCCGGTCATGACATCCACGAAGAAGGTGATGGCGCGGGCCAGCGGACGGTCGTTGCCGTATTCCACCAGGTAGATGGACGTCAGGAGGCCCACCGGTACGGAGATCACCGTGGCAAGGAGCGTGATCTGGAGGGTGCCCAGGAGCGCATGGTAGATGCCTCCGAGGACCGGGGCACCTTCCTCTACTGCCTTGTTGTCGAAGGCGCCGGTGACACCGTTCATGGAGGTTCCCAGGAAGCCCGGGGTGATGAGGCCGGGGATGCCGTTGACAAGCACCGTGACGATGACGGAGACCAAAGGCAGGAGCGCAATAAGGAACGAGCCCACAACCAAGCAGGTGGCGAGTTTGTCCTTGGCTTTGCGGGCACCTTCAACGGCACCGCTCCAGGAGACCAGGCCTACGGCGAACAGGATGGCCGAGACAATGCCCCAGCCGAACGCGTTGAAGCCGATGAGCGCCAGGATGGCCGCGCCCACAACGAGCGCGACGGCCAGGACAATGTAGGGCGCGAACTTGGGCAGCTGGCCCTTGGTGAGCGCTGAGCGCTTGCGGACTACTGTGGTGGACATTTAGTTGGCTCCCGAGAACTCTTTGTGCCGGGTGATGATCCAGCGGGCGATCATGTTCACGCCCAGGGTGATGACGAACAGCACCAGGCCGGCGGCGATCAACGTGTTGACCTTGATACCGCTGGCTTCAGGGAAGTTCAGGGCGATTTCCGCGGCGATGGTCTGGTTGCCGGACTGGATGAGGCTGGCCGTCAGGACACCGGAGGAGAGCACCAGGGCAACGGCCATGGTTTCACCGAGCGCCCGGCCGAGGCCCAGCATGATGGCGCTGATGATGCCCGGGCGGCCGAAGGGCAGCACGGCCATCTTGATCATTTCCCAGCGGGTGGCTCCCAGTGCGAGCGCTGCTTCCTCGTGCAGCTTGGGGGTCTGCAGGAAGATTTCGCGGGACAGGGAGGTGATGATGGGCAGGACCATGACGGAAAGGACGATGCCTGCAGTGAGGATGGTCTTGCCGGTAGCGGATGCCGGTCCTTCAAAGATAGGGATCCAGCCGAGGTAGGTGGCCAGCCAGTCGTAGGCCGGTGAGATTTCCTTGGCCAGGAAGGCAGCACCCCAGGCGCCGTAGACAACGGAGGGGATAGCTGCGAGCAGGTCCACCACGTAGCCCAGGCCCGAGGCGAGCCGGCGCGGAGCGTAGTGCGAGATGAACAGTGCCACGCCGATGGCCACGGGGGTGGCGATGACGAGTGCGATGACCGCGGCAATGAGCGTGCCCACCACGATCGGGGCGATGTAGGCGAAGAAACCGTTGCCGCCCTGGATGTCTTCAGCAGGGGCGGTGAGCGCGGGGATTGCCTGCACCACAAGGAACAACGCGACTCCGAAGAGGACCGCGAGAATCAGGCACCCTGCGGCCATGGCGGCCCCGGAGAAAACCTTGTCCCCGGCGCGTCCTGCGCCTTGGGAGGTTGTCAGGGAGTTGGTGGTCACTTCACGTTCCTTCAGTCTGGAGTGAACTGGTCTTACATGGCTAAGTTCCCTGCCCCGCGGAGTGGACCAGCCAGCGGCTGCGGCCACTCCGCGCGGGACAGGGAACTTCAGTGTTCAGCCGGGTTCAGCAAACCCGCCGGGAAACCTTAGGACTTGGCCTTGATGGTTTCGATTGCGGCCGTGGCCTTGTCCTGCAGCGTCTTGGACAGCGGTGCGGACTTTGCGGCGTCAGCTGCGGTCTTCTGGCCTTCGTCGGAAACGACGTAGCTTTCGAAGGCCTTGACCAGGTCAGCAACTTCCTTGGTCTCGTACGTGGAGCAGACAACGTGGTACGAGACGAGGACTACCGGGTAAGCGCCTGCAGCGGTGGTCTTGCGGTCCAGCTTGATGGCGACATCGTTGGCGGCGCGGCCGTCAACGGGCTTGCCGGCTTCAACAGCCTTGGCAGCAGCTTCGGCGGAGATCTTCACGAACTCGTCGCCCACCTTGATGGAGGCGGTGCCCAGCTTGCCGGAGACAGCGGAGTCGTCAGCGTAGGTCACGGCGCCCGGGGTGTCGGTGACGGTCTTGACGACGCCGGAGGTGCCCTTGGCGTTTTCGCCGGCCAGGCTTGCGGGCCATACGCCGGCAGCCTTGTCTGTCCAGACCTCGGGAGCAGCAGCTGCGAGGTAGTCGGTGAAGTTGGTGGTGGTGCCGGAGTCGTCAGAGCGGTTTACGGGGGTGACCTTGAGGTCCGGCAGGGTGACGCCTTCGTTGAGGGCGGCGATGGCGGGATCGTTCCAGTTGGCGATTTCGCCGCGGAAGATCTTGGCGACCGTTGCGGCGTCGAGCTTCAGTTCCTTGACGTCCGGGATGTTGAAGGCGACGGCGATCGGGGAGATGTATACCGGGATGTTGATGGCGCCCTCGGGGCCGCACTTGGCCTTGGAGCTCTCAAGCTCCTCGTCCTTCAGGTAGGCGTCCGATCCGGCGAACTGTGCCGAGCCGTCGATGATGGCCTTGCGGCCCGCGCCGGAACCATCCGGGGAGTACTGAACAGTTGCTCCGGAGTTGGCGGCGGAGAAGCCGGCCTTCCAGGCGTCCATGGCTGCGCCCGTGGAGGATGCGCCAATGCCGGTCAGGGTGCCGGTCACTTTGGTGCCGGATGCTGAAGTCTGGGTGCCGCCAGTGGTGCCCGTTGCGTTGTCTGAACCGCAGGCAGTGAGCGCGAGAGCGCCGGCTGCGATGACCGCGAGTGCCGCGTTGCGGCCGAAGTGAGTTGCCTTCACTTGGATGTGCCCCTTCCAGGGATTCTTCGATGCGGGCCGAACGGAGATTTCGGCGTGCGCGAGCTGAGGACCTTTTGTTCCTTTACTGAAGGTAAGGAGTGCAGGTAACGGGATCTGCGGTGAAAGGTGAACGGAAGGTGAACGACGGCGGACCATTGGGTTATGTGGCGCGCGCCACCTTGAGGGCCGCGCGGGTTGTGGTTTGGTGTCTTCGGCGGAACCCGGGGCGGGCAAATAGACTGAAAGGCATGGCCGCCGCTAAGGGATTTTCCGCAAGCAAGAGGTTCCTGCGCGCCAGGGTCCGGACGGGGTTGGTTCGCAGCCGGAATTCCCTGACTCCGGCCATCCAGATGACCGTGTGCGCCGTGGGTGCGTACGCTTTCGCGGAATACGTGCTGGGCCACCAAGGACCGCTGTTCGCTGCTACCTCTTCCCTGATTGCCTTGGGCTTCTCGCGCGATCCGCGGTTGCGCCGGGTGATCGAGGTGGGCCTTGGCTGCACCCTGGGCATCGTGGTTGGTGACCTGCTGCTGCACTGGCTGGGCGCCGGGATCTGGCAGGCCGCCATCGTGCTGCTTTTCTCCATCCTCCTGGCCAGGTTCCTGGACAGTGGAACCATTTTCACCACCCAACTGGGCCTGCAGTCCTTGCTGGTGGTGCTGTTGCCGGCGCCGGCCGGCGGGCCTTTCACGCGGAGCCTTGACGCAGTGATCGGTGGCGTTTTTGCTCTCCTGGTGACCATCCTGGTGCCGAAAGATCCGCGGCGGGAACCCCGGAAAGACGTCCAGAAGATCCTGCACGAACTCGCCGAAGTGCTGCGGGAATGCGGCAAGGCCCTGACCGAGAGCGATTCCACCATCGCCTGGCACGCCCTGATACGCGGCCGTAACTGCCAGCCTTTGGTGGATCGGATGCGGCAGACGCTGCGGGCTTCAGGTGAGGTGGCAACGTTGGCTCCGGCGCACCGCAGGCACCGCGATGAACTGGCCGGGCTGGAGCACTCCTTGGAGTACATCGACCTCGCGCTGCGTAATAGCCGGGTGTTTGCGCGCCGGCTGACCAGCGCCATCAACCATGCCGCGCTGTCCGACGAAGCGATCGAGAGCATATCCGAGGTGCTGCAGGAGACCGCCGCCGCGGTCGATGAGATGACCATCGGTTTGTCCGAGCAAAGCGAAGGGACCCGGCGGGTTCATCTGCGGCGGGCCCGAAACGACCTCTCGGACATCGCCGCCCGCCTTCATCCCAAGATGCTGGATGTTCAGAGGCTTGAGGGCGAAACCGTGGTGATGCTGTTCCGGCCCCTCATGGTGGACTTGCTGGAAGCCAGCGGCATGGAACCGGATGAGGCCCGCGCGGTGCTTCCGGCGCTGTAAGATTCCTGCGCCTGGCCACGCGACGCTTGCAGGGGAAACCCGGACTTAAGGGAAACCGCGGCCCGTTTGGCAGAATGAAGCGATGACTCCTGCCTTTCCCGCACGCTTCCGGGCTGCGCCGATGCTCAAGCTTCGGCAGCGGCCCCTGTTCCTGTGGGCAGGCATTTTGCTGGTGGCCGGGGACGCCGTCTTCTGGCTCATGTTTGCCGCCGTGTTGTCCGAGACCGGTCTTGCGACGCTGGACGGCGCGGTCCACAGTTTCATGGTTGATTCGCGCAGCCCCCTTCCCACTGCCATCCTCGCGGCGGTGTCCACTGTGACCTCACCCTTGTGGCTGACGACCATTGGTGTGGCGGTGGCGGTGGCCTGGGCGGTCCGGAAGAGGGAACTCTGGCGGCCGGCCGTCCTTGTGGGTGCCATGGCGTTTGCCGTGATCCTGTTGGCGGTGGTGAGGCAGGACGTGGGGCGCTCCGGTCCGCCGTCGTCCGATGTCCTCCTTGGCCCTGATGACGCCTTGTCCTTCCCCTCAGGCCACACGCTGGGGGCCGGGGTCTTCGCCTTTATCCTCACGTACCTGATCGTCTCGCGTTCGGGCTCGCGCGCGACGGCGGTTCTCGCCTTCACGGGTGCCGCTCTGTTGACGCTGGTGGTTGCCTGCAGCCGGATCTACCTTGGGTACCACTGGCTTACAGATGTGGTCGCTTCCCTGGGGCTTGCGCTCGGGGTGACGGGTATTGCGGTGTTCGTCGACGCAGCCCGG
This sequence comes from Paenarthrobacter sp. CM16, assembly GCF_013179505.1. GTDB lineage: Bacteria > Actinomycetota > Actinomycetes > Actinomycetales > Micrococcaceae > Arthrobacter. Next base: position 13,939 of record NZ_JABMCX010000109.1, read on the forward strand.
CACGGTGGACGTCGCGGCTAATACTGTCAGTCCCCGCCACTACTCTTGAACCCATGGCTTCCAAGACGTCCCGCGCATCCAAAACACCCGCTTACAAGTGTGCCGAATGTGGCTGGACAGCCATTAAATGGGTGGGCCGCTGCGGCGAATGCCAGGCGTGGGGAACCGTTGAGGAGTACGGCGCCACGGTAGCGCGCACGACGGCGGCCGCTACAGTTTTGGAGCCGGCCCGCCGCATCGCTGAGGTGGATGGGACCACTGCCGCCTTTCTGCCCACTGGCGTGGACGAGCTGGACCGTGTCCTCGGAGGAGGGCTCGTTCCAGGTGCCGTCATCCTGCTTGCCGGGGAGCCCGGCGTCGGAAAATCCACGCTGCTGCTGGACGTAGCGGCAAAGTTCGCGCGCACCGGCCAGGACGTCCTGTACATCACGGGCGAGGAATCAGCGGCCCAGGTGAAGCTCCGTGCGGAGCGGATCGACGCCGTCGCCCATACTCTTTATCTGTCCGCTGAAACCGACCTCGGCCAGGCGCTGGGCCAAGTGGAGAAGCTTGAGCCGAAGCTGCTGATTGTGGACTCGGTGCAGACCCTGAGCAGCGCGGACGTGGAGGGCAGCGCCGGTGGCGTGTCGCAGGTGCGCGAGGTTGCAGCGTCCATCATCTCCGCTGCCAAGCGGCGCAATATGACCACGCTGCTGGTGGGGCATGTGACCAAGGAAGGCACCATCGCCGGACCCCGTTTGCTGGAGCACCTTGTGGACGTGGTGTGCCAGTTCGAAGGCGAACGCCACTCGCGCCTGCGGCTGCTCCGGGCCGTGAAGAACCGTTATGGTGCCACGGACGACGTCGGATGCTTTGACCTTAACGAGACCGGCATTGAGGGACTGGCTGATCCGAGCGGCTTGTTCGTCTCACGGACCCGGGAGCCCGTTTCGGGTACCTGCATCACGGTGACCATGGAGGGCCGTCGGCCGCTCCT
>NZ_JABMCX010000011.1 GCF_013179505.1 Paenarthrobacter sp. CM16
TTCCGGGGATTTCGGCCTTCCGAAGAATCCCGTTGCCCGGCATGGAACCGGGCGCTTTCCATGCCTTGAGCTCCGAGCCAGGTGTACTGTCCGGGCTCCTTTGGAGGCTGGCTTCCAGCGGCTGGATACGTGCCACTGCTGTGCCCAGTAGATCCGCAACCGAGTTGTTCAAGCCAAAATAGAGATTCACCTGGACTGCGCTGAGAAGAACCACTCCCAGCATCGCCAGGACGCTGAGGGATCGGCCTTTACCGGAGTTGCGTGGAAAGCGGGCTGCGCAGAGAAGCACAGCCGCGACAGCAGGCACAGACCAGGCAAGCGTTTCAAAGGGCAGGTTCTCTGAAAAAGTGGCCATGAGGTCCACCAGGATCCAGTGGACCAACGCCACGATCCCGGCAGAAACGGCCAGAGAGCCCACAACCACCAAAGGCCAGGAACGTCGTCGCCGCCAGAGGAGGTACGCCCCACCGGCAGCACCGCAGGCGATGCTGAACCAGAGGAACGGACCAGCAACCAGGCTGACATCGGAAAGAAATTCCATAACGCCTAGCGCCAGGTGCCGACGCCGATGACCGGACCGGCCTCCAGCCAGGACGACAAACCTGCATAGGCGTCGAAGTTCATGGCAAGCATGAACTTCTTGCCTTCGTACTGCAATTCAACAACCACGACGCCGGGCTGCACCCTGACGAGTTCATCTTCCGTGGGTTGGCGGCGGCCCAGCAGTTCGAGCGAACTGCGCGTAAATCTGTGCTTGGGGATCACGCTCAAGGACATCAAGCGGAACCACTCCAGCTCATTGTCCTGATAACGACAAACCCCCATCTGCCAGCTGTTTCCAGCCGTGCAAATGGAGGCGTCTACCGTGCCCAGGGCACGCCGCAGGTTGAAGCGGCGCACCCCGAACAGGCACAGTGAAATGATCAGCAACGTAAACGCTGTTGCCAGGGCGATGAACGGAATAAGGGAATCGTCCATCAAGGTCGTGCTATCGGATCCCCGCTGTAGCCGCTTCGCCCAATTTGGCGTTGTCAGCAACAATGACCACGCGATCGTTGTCAACGGAGAAGAACCCGCCGTCGACCACTACCGAAATACGGTCACCGGAAACCGGCTGGATTGCCAGCTCGCCCTCGGCCAGGATGGCCAGAAGGGGCGAGTGGCCCGGCAGGATTCCGATTTCACCATCGCTGGTGCGGGCCTTCACCATCTTGGCCGCGCCGGACCACACGAAGTGGTCCGCTGCGACAATCTCAACCTCGAGCTCAGCCATACTACTTGGTCTGTTCCTGGATCTTGGCCCACTGACGCTCGACGTCATCCAGGCCGCCGACGTTGAAGAACGCCTGCTCTGCGATGTGGTCCAGCTCGCCGTCGCAGATGGCGGTGAAGCCTTCCACGGTATCCTTGATCGACACGGTGGAACCCTCGACGCCGGTGAACTGCTTTGCGGTGTAGGTGTTCTGGGAGAGGAACTGCTGGATACGGCGTGCACGCGACACGACGATCTTGTCCTCTTCAGAGAGTTCGTCAACACCAAGGATGGCGATGATGTCCTGGAGTTCCTTGTTCTTCTGCAGGATCTGCTTAACACGAACAGCCGTGTTGTAGTGGTCCTTGCCGATGTACTGGGGATCCAGGATGCGGGAGGTCGACGTCAGCGGGTCAACGGCCGGGTACAGACCACGGGATGCGATTTCACGGGAAAGTTCCGTGGTCGCGTCGAGGTGTGCGAAGGTCGTGGCCGGGGCCGGGTCGGTGTAGTCATCAGCCGGCACGTAGATGGCCTGCATCGACGTGATGGAGTGACCCTTGGTGGACGTGATGCGCTCCTGGAGGAGGCCCATCTCGTCAGCAAGGTTGGGCTGGTAGCCCACAGCGGACGGCATACGGCCGAGCAGCGTGGAAACTTCCGAGCCTGCCTGAGTGAAGCGGAAGATGTTGTCGATGAAGAGCAACACGTCCTGGTTCTGGACATCGCGGAAGTACTCTGCCATGGTCAGCGCCGACAGGGCCACGCGCAGACGCGTTCCCGGCGGCTCGTCCATCTGGCCGAACACAAGGGCGGTGTCCTTGAGGACGCCTGCCTCTTCCATTTCAACCCAGAGGTCGTTACCTTCACGGGTACGCTCGCCAACACCGGCGAATACGGAAGTACCACCGAAGTTGCGGGCAACACGGGTGATCATTTCCTGGATCAGAACGGTCTTGCCAACACCGGCGCCACCGAACAGGCCGATCTTTCCACCCTTGATGTACGGGGTGAGGAGGTCGATGACCTTGATGCCGGTCTCGAGCATCTCCGTGGAGCCCTCGAGGGAGGCGAAGGCCGGAGCCTTGCGGTGGATCGGCCAGTAGGCGTCAGCCTTGATCTCGGACTCGTCAACGTCCAGCGGCTTGCCGAGGACGTTGAAGATGTGGCCCTTGACGCCGTCGCCGACGGGCACGGAGATCGGGGCACCGGAGTCCTGCACGGTGGTACCGCGGACGAGTCCGTCGGTTGCCTGCAGGGAGATGGCGCGTACGAGGTTGTCACCCAGGTGCTGGGAGGTCTCGAACGTGATGGTCTTCGTCTGGCCGTTGAGAGTGATCTCAGTGGTCAGAGCGTTGTAAATCGAGGGGATTGCGTCAGCCGGGAATTCGACGTCGACAACCGGACCAATAACACGGGCAATGCGGCCGGTGGCACCGGCCGTTGCTACGTGTTCGGTAGCAGTGGCAGTCATCTCTCTCACTTCACTCAGTAGATGGCGTGGGGTTAAGTTTATCTGTTTGTTGCAGGTGCGGCTTTGAGCCGAATCCGGTGCAGGCTAGGACGCGAGGGCGTCGGCGCCGGCAACGATTTCGGAAAGCTCCTGCGTAATCTCGGCCTGGCGGGCCGTGTTGCGAAGGCGCGTGTACTTCTTGATCAAATCCGTAGCGTTGTCACCGGCCGACTTCATGGCACGCTGGCGGGCTGCGAGCTCGGAAGCAGCGGCCTGCAGCATGGCTGCGAAGATGCGGGACTCGATGTAACGCGGAAGCAGTGCGTCAAGCACCTGCTCTGTTTCCGGTTCAAACTCGTACAACGGCAGCAGCTCGGATTCCGAAACTGCTTCCTCTTCGACGACCTCCAGCGGGAGCAAACGGATAACCGTGGGCTCCTGCGTCACCATGGACTTGAAGCGGGTGTAGACGACGTGGATTTCATCCACGCCACCCTCTTCGAAGTCGGTGGAGAAGTCTTCGAGAAGTGCAGCTCCGACTTCCTGTGCGGTTTCGAATTCCGGGGCGTCCGTGCCACCGGTCCATACACGGGTGTATGACCGGTTGCGGAAATCGAAGTACGCCTGAGCCTTGCGGCCAACCAGGTATGCCTTGACTTCCTTGCCTTCTGCGTGAAGAAGCTCGGTGAGACCTTCAGCCTGCTTGAGCACACTCGCGGAATACGATCCTGCAAGGCCACGGTCCGATGTAATGATCAGGACTGCGGCGCGGCGGATCTGCTCCGGCTCGGTGGTCAGCGGGTGGTCGATTTCGCTCTGAGTTGCGACAGCAGAAACGGCGCGGGTAATCGCGTTCGCGTAGGGCAGTGAAGCTGCTACGCGGGCGCGGGCCTTACCGATGCGCGAGGTAGCGATCAGTTCCATCGCCTTGAAGATCTTGCGCATCGACGTCGTCGAGCTGATCTTCTGACGGTAGACCCGAATCTGGGCTCCCATACTTATCCTTTCCTATGTTCCCGATGTGCTGCCCTGCCGGGGCCCTTGCGGACCCCGGCAGGGCAGGTAATCGGAACTAGCGCTTCTGCTTGACGATCTTTTCCTGGTCGACGTCGCCGCCGGAGATCGCTGCGTGCTCTTCGTGGCCGGCGCCAACCAAGTGGTTGTCGCCTTCTCCGAAGAAGCCCTTCTTGAAGGAAACGATTGCTTCGGTCAAGGCTGCAGCGGTGTCGTCATCCAGGACGTTGGTCTGAGCCAGCGTGGTCAGGATGGAGGACTTGTGCGCAAGGTGCTCCAGGAACTCGGACTCGAAGCGGCTGATGTCCTCAACCGGAACGTCGTCGAGGTAACCCTTGGTACCGGCCCAGATGGAAACAACCTGGTTCTCAACCGGGAACGGTGAGTACTGGCCCTGCTTCAGCAGTTCCATCAGGCGTGCACCACGGGTCAGCTGCTGACGGGAAGCAGCATCCAGGTCAGAGGCGAACATGGCGAATGCCTGCATGTCGCGGTACTGCGCCAGGTCCAGCTTCAAGGTACCGGAGACCTTCTTCATGGACTTGACCTGTGCAGCGCCACCAACGCGGGAGACGGACACACCAACATCAACAGCAGGACGCTGGTTGGCGTTGAAGAGATCCGACTGGAGGAAGATCTGGCCATCGGTGATGGAGATCACGTTGGTGGGGATGTAAGCGGAGACGTCGTTTGCCTTGGTTTCGACGATCGGAAGACCGGTCATCGAGCCTGCACCGAGCTCGTCGGAGAGCTTGGCACAACGCTCCAGCAGACGGGAGTGCAAGTAGAAGACGTCGCCCGGGTAGGCTTCGCGTCCCGGCGGACGGCGCAGCAGCAGGGACACGGCGCGGTAGGCTTCGGCCTGCTTGGACAGGTCATCGAAGATCACCAGGACGTGCTTGCCACCGTACATCCAGTGCTGGCCAATGGCCGAGCCTGCGTAGGGTGCCAGGTACTTAAAGCCGGCGGGGTCAGATGCCGGAGACGCCACGATGGTGGTGTACTCCAGTGCGCCATGATCCTCGAGGGTCTGGCGCACGGCTGCGATGGTGGAAGCCTTCTGGCCGACACCAACGTAAACGCAACGAACCTGCTTGGTGACATCTCCGGAAGCCCAGTTGGCCTTCTGGTTGATGATGGTGTCCACGGCGATGGCGGTCTTGCCGGTCTGGCGGTCACCAATGATCAGCTGACGCTGGCCGCGGCCGATCGGGATCATGGCGTCGATAGCCTTGAGGCCGGTCTGCATCGGTTCGTGAACCGACTTGCGCTCGGTAACGCCCGGAGCCTGGAGTTCCAGTGCACGGGTGGCTTCGGCCTTGATCTCGCCGAGGTCATCGATCGGCTGGCCCAGCGGGTCAACAACGCGACCCAGGAAGGCATCGCCAACCGGAACGGACAGGATCTCACCGGTACGGTGAACTTCCTGGCCTTCTTCAATACCGGTGAAGTCACCGAGGATAATGACACCGATCTCGCGGACGTCAAGGTTCTGGGCCAGGCCCAGCGTGCCATCTTCGAAGCGAAGCAGCTCGTTCGCCATGACCGAGGGAAGACCCTCAACACGGGCAATGCCGTCACTTGCGGTGGTCACACGACCAACCTCTACGCGCTCTGCGTTACCGGGTTCGTAGGACGCCGCGAACTCGTTCAACGCATTACGGACGTCGTCGGCGTTGATGGTCAATTCGGCCATCTGCAGTCCCTGCTCTCCTGTTTTCGTGATCATCGTTGCTCACGATGACCGGGTTTTATATCAGTTAAGTTGTGCTTTGTCTTCGCTAGCCAGCGAGCTGGCGGCGGAGCTCTGTCAGGCGGGCAATAACCGAAGCGTCGAGCACTTCGTCACCTACCTGGACGCGGATTCCACCGATCAGTGCAGGGTCAACATTGACGTTGACCTTCAGTTCGCGGCCGTACAGGGCGTCAAGCCCGGCCTGCAGACGGCTGGCCTGCGTTTCCGTCAACGGACGGGTAACGCTGACAGTAGCAATCCAGCGCTGCTGACGCTTGGCTGCAAGCTTGGCGAATGACTCGACAAGCTTGCTTGGCTTGACACCGCGCGGCTGCGTAACGGCCTGGCTGATGAGAACCTTGGCTTCCTCGCTGCTGCCAGGAACAAGCTTCTCGGCCAGTGCAATCTTTGCCGCAGGCGATGCCTGTGGCTCAGACAGAGCACGTTGTACTTCGTGGCTGGAGGCGACGGCCTGGTTGAAGGCAAACAGATCGTTTTCCAGCTCTTCCAGCCCCGTGATACCGGAGGCAGAAACGGCCGACTTGTTTTCAGCTACGGCAATGACAACCGTGGCGGCAAGCGTCTCGAGTGCATCGCCGATATCGCGTGCCGATGCCCAGCGAGAGCTGGCCAATCCGCCTGCAATCTCAGCAGCATCAGCGGAGACTTTTCCGCCAACCAGCTGCTTGACCAGCGCCGACTTCTCGTCACCGGAACGGGACGGGTCAGTCAGGGCGCGGCGCAAGCCAGCCGAGCTGTCCACCGTTCCCAGGATTCCGAAGAGGTCCTTAGCCAACTGCAGCGAGGCGAAAGGAAGCTTGGCTTCCAATTGCGCCAGTGCTGTGGTCAGCGATTCGCTCGATATACCTGCCATTACTTAGCTGCACCTGCGCTCTGGGTCTCCAGATCTGCAAGGAAGCGGTCAACAACGCGTGCGGCACGCTGATCGTCGGTGAGTGCTTCCCCAACGATGCGGCCGGCCAGCGTGGTGGCCAAGGTGCCAACCTCGGAACGAAGCGAGACAACAGCTGCCTGGCGCTCCGACTCGATGGCAGCGTGTGCCTGCTCGGTGATGCGTGCAGACTCTGCTGCAGCCTTTGCCTTCAGGTCCGCGAGGATCTGGGCGCCTTCAGCGCGTGCTTCTTCGCGGATGCGGTTGGCTTCGGCACGGGCATCGGTGAGCTGCTGCTTGTACTCTTCAAGAGCTGCAGAAGCTTCCGCCTGGGCCGCTTCGGCCTTGGCAATGCCGCCTTCGATGGCTTCGGCGCGCTCGGCGAAGGTCTTCTCGAACATCGGGACAACAAACTTGACCACGATGTACATGAGGACCGCAAAGCCGACGAGGACTACGCCCATTTCCCAGACATTGGGAACAAGCGGGTTCTGTGCCGCTTCGCCTTCAGTGGCGGCTGAGATGATCAGCTGATTCATATTTCACCCGTCCTATCTACTCGTGCTTGGATTCGCTTGGTTCTTAGGACTAGGAAAGAACGAAAGCGAAGACCAGGCCGAGGATGGCGAGGGCTTCAGTCAGTGCGAGGCCGAGGAATGCGATCGGCTGCAGCACGCGCTGAGCTTCCGGCTGACGTGCAACGCCGTTGATGTAAGCGGCGAACACGAGACCCACACCGATACCACCGCCGATGGCCGAAAGACCATAGCCGATGAGGTTGAGGGAGCCGTTGATGGTGCCTTCCATTTTTTCTTCCTTTCAAGATGCCGCCCGTGCGGCAGGTTGTTTGGGTTGCTTCATCCCCGCGAGGGGAAGTTTTGTGAGCCTAGTGGCTGTCGGCGTGCAGGGCGCCTTCGATGTAGATCGCAGTCAGCAGTGTGAACACGTAAGCCTGCAGGGCCATGATCAATGCTTCAAGCATGTACATGGCAATAGCGCCAACGAGTACCAGGACCGATGCGCCCTTGAGCAGCACGTTCTCCTGCATAACCAGGAATTCGATGCCGGAGCCGGCAAGCATGACGATCAAGTGACCGGCCAGCATGGTCGCGAACAGACGGAGGCTGTGCGTGACGGGGCGGACCAGGAAGTTGGAGATGATTTCGATCGGTACCACAATCGGGAGGATGTACCACGGGACACCGGACGGAACGGTGGCCAACTTGAAGTACTTCAGGCCGTTCTTCTTGATGCCGATGATGATCCAGGTGAAGTACACGATGCCGGCCATCACATAGGCGCCGCCCACGTGCGAGAAGCTAGGGAGCTGGATCACCGGGATGGCGCCGTAGATGTTGTTCACCAGAATGAAGAAGAACAAGCTGAACAGCAGCGGGACGTACTTAATGAAGTCCTTGCCGCCGATGATGTCCTTGGCGATGCTGTTGCGGACGAAGCCATAGGCCATTTCGCCTGCGAACTGCAGTTTGCCGGGAACCAGCTGCTGCTTACGTGCAGCGAGGATGAAGAATGTAGCGATAATGACGACCGAAAGGATCACCAGCAACATCTGCTTGGAGAATCCGTCGTGCGCACCCCAAGGCAGGATTGCCGGCAGGTGCATTTCGTCGATTCCGGGTGGGGTGAATGACCCCGAATCCTGGGCGGGGAGCGCAAGCGCGATCAACGCGTTTCCTCTCTGCTGTGTCCATCATTGGGCATTGGTTGGAGTTCGGACGCGATGGACGCATCCGTAATCCATGTGAAATTATTTGGCATTACTGTCCCCGTCCGTGGACGGACCGCTGTCTGCGTTGCTCTCGCCAGAAGAGGAGCTTTGCCTGGTGAGGCCGTGCATATGGGAAAGATAGAACCCTCCTGCGGCTCCCAGCAGAGCGCCAAGGAGCACAATCCAGCGGGTCCCCCACAGATTATCCAGACCCCAGCCTATCAAACTCCAGACAATGATCCCGCCAATGATGTAGCTGAAGACGGCAATGCCGGCGTTGTATCCGCCGTCGTTCCCGACTTCTGCAGATTCACCGCGGTTGACAGCTTGCTGAGCATCGACGGCCGGGCGTGAATAACGCTTACGCGGAGACATCCGGGCCACCCTTCTGCTCTTCGGGATCGTTGTAGATCTGAAGGCGGGCCTTGCTGAAACCGTAGATTTCTGCGACCTGCCAAAGAACCACGGATACAACCGCCCCGATCAGGAACCACCGACTGTGGAGCCATTCGGGGGTGCCGATGGCAAAGAGCACAATGGCGAAGCCCACGACCTTCACAAAGTACGTAGCTACGAAAAGACCAACGGCTCCAGAAGGATTGTTGCGTCCAACGAAGTGTCCGATCAAGAGACTTATTGCGAAGAAGGCCATGACGAGACCGCCGCCAAAGACCACCGAGAAGGCGCCCTTGCTGCCGTTGATTAATCCAGCCACGATGCTCGTAATGACCAGACCTGCCAAAGAAGCGGCGGAACTCAAGAAGAGCAATCTAAGCCAAAGCTTCGGTGTCTCACCGGAGACTCCAACACCACGTTTACCGGACGGGCGTCCGGTTTCGGCGTTGGATGTCATGGGGATACCAATCCTCGTGGCACAGGTGCCATATTCTCAAAGTGGGGTTACGGGCGAGTGACTGTCCGCAGTAAGAATTCTACATGAGATAGAACTGTGACGATAACCGGTTGTCACATCTACTCCCCCGGCCGCGAGGAGTTACGCGTGAAGTAGGGCCATGCGGTCACGGCAGCCATGATGAGCGCCGCTGCAATGACTACGATCAGCACAATTTGCCACGGGAAGACGGCGAATGCGACTCCCCCGAAGGCGAGGATGCACGTCCAGACGTACAGCATGACGACGGCGGCGCGGTGCGAGTATCCGAGGTCTACCAACTTGTGGTGGAGGTGCCCGCGGTCTGCCGACCACGGTGACTGTCCCCTGGCGGTCCTGCGGACCACGGCCATGCCAAGATCCAACAAGGGCAGGGAAAGAACGGCAAAAGGCAGCAGAATCGGAACAATCGTGGGGATGCCGTTGGCACGGTCATACAAGCCGGAGCCGATTTGACCCGTTGCCACCACGCCGGCTGAGGCCATGAGCAGGCCGATGAGCATGGCCCCCGAATCCCCCATGAAGATTTTTGCCGGGAACCAGTTGTGCGGCAGGAACCCGATGCAACTTCCCACAAGGATTGCCATCAGCAGCGTGGCAAGGTCTGAGTTATCGGTGGATGGATTGTTCCGGTGAACCCAATAGGCCGTAAGGAAGAACGCTCCGCCACCAATGATGGCCACTCCTGCCGCAAGACCGTCCAGTCCGTCAATGAAGTTGACGGCATTCATGGTGGTGACAATCAGACCGGCTGTGAGAACAATCTGGACGACTTCAGATTCCAGGAATATGGGTTCAGGAATGAACGGCACCACGGACATTCTGACGCCCCAGATGGCCACGATGAAGGCCGCGGCTGCCTGTCCCAGCAACTTGATCCACCATCGGATGTCCAGGATGTCGTCCGCCACCCCTACCGCCACGATCACCACGGCGCCGGCAAGGATCCCCCACGGGCCGTCATTGTGCCTGAAGATGTCCTTGACGAAGAAGGAGTTGCTGGCAACCACCAGCGCTACGAAGAACCCGGCAAAGATGCCCAACCCGCCAAGCTTGGAAATCAGGGCGGAGTGCATGTCGCGGCTGCGGATGGGACGGTAGAGCCGCAGTTTGTTTCCGGCGACGCGGGCACCCCACGTTCCCGCGTAGGACACCACGGCAGCCGTGAGTGCCATCAGCAGATACATGATCATGATGCGGCTCCCGGGAGCAGCCTGCCCACTGTTCCGGAAAGGCTGACCAACGGACGCAGCCGGTGCGTCGCATGAAAGCCGGTGGTTTCCGGGCACCTTGAGGTGTGGAATTCTGTCTTTGGATAAATGGAACTACTCCGTCGCCATGCCTGCACCGGCTGTGCCGAATGTTGCGGGTTTCTGTGGACTCTAGTCACGATACTAATGCCAACTGCCGTGACCACCCTGTGACGCAGCCGCTGGTGCCCGGCTATGTGACCGGGTTCAGGCTGCGCAACTGTCAGCTGGCGGGCTCTTGAACGTTCCGCAAGGTGTAGATTCCCTCAAGCACTTCTGCGTTGGAGCGGGGCGCTTTGAAACTATGGCGCAGCCCCTTGAGAAGCCCTCCCAGCAACACCTTGCGGTTGGGCGAGGCAGCTATGGTCCGGGCCCAGTTACGCAGCGACGCGCCGGTGAAAAGTATCTTTTCCCATGGCGCCAAAGCACTGGAACGGGTGTAGACCCACAGCTTGTTCCGCACCTCGTAGTAAAAGCGTGGTCCGGGATCAGCCCCGGCGTCGCCAAAGACCTTGGTGTGGTGGTTGGCCACCGAAGCTTGCGTCGTCAGTGCTTTTGCCTTGCGCGAGACCCTTGCGGTGTACTCAAGATCGTCATTCCAGATGAAGTAATCCGCGATCGGCAACCCATGCTTCCTGATTTCCTCGGCGCGGATCACCACTGACACAAAGGAAGCACTGCGGATCTGCGTGGCACCGACCCGGGCGGCGGCGCTGCGTGCTTCCTCGCTGGCACCCAACCGGGGCCGCATGCGGTTCATGGGGTGGTCCCGGCCATCGGTCCAGACGACGCGGCTGGCAATGAAGGCCGGCGAATCTCCGGTTTCCTGCTCATAGGCAGCGGAAACCTCCAAGGCTTCGGCAAGAGCGGCCGGTTGCGGTTCTGTGTCGTCGTCCATGATCCAGACGTGGTCCGCACCGTGATCCAGCAGCGCGCGTTCCATGCCCACCACGAATCCGCCGGCTCCGCCCACATTGGTGCCCAGCGTAACCACGTCCGTCACCAGCGGCCCTTGATAGTCCCGGAGGAACCCTGCGGTTCCATCCGTTGAGGCATTATCAACCACGACGACGGCGTCCGGAACCCGGGTGCCGGCCGCGATGCCGGACAAGGTGGTTTGGAGCAGTTCTCGGCGGTTATAGGTCACCACAACGGCGACCACGACAGCTTGGGACGTCATTTACTTGCCTTTGGTCGTGGGTGGTTGAATACGGCGCCGAACCAGCAGGCTTGCGAGCTTCCATGGCTCCACAAAAACCCTGTAGGCAACCCTGTCCGGGTGCAGGACCAGGCGCCAGGCCCATTCGAGCCCCAAGCGTCCCAACCAACGCGGCGCCAGTTTCTGGATACCGGCAACCTGTTCGATCGCTCCGCCGACAGCGCAATAGACAGCCGGCGGCAATTCATTGAGCCTGCGACGCAGAACATGCTCCTGAAGTGGCATTCCCAGCCCGATCAACACCAGTTGCGGCCGGAAGGTGCCCAGCCATCCCACCACGGCTTCCTCGAGGGCGTCGTCCCAACCTTCGCCGGGCATGCCGTCCACTGTGGCTCCGGGAATGATGGACCGCAGACGGGCAACAGCCTCGGTGTTAGCCTCACGGCCGGCACCAACAACAGCAACCCGGTGCAATCCCGGGACCTTTCCCAGCTCAGGGATCCAGTCCATGGAACCCAGCCGGTACGCCATGGCCCCCTCATCCAACGGAGGCAGCCGGCGACGACGCGAGAGACCCCAGAGCAACGTGGCCGGAGCGCCGTCAAGGAGGACGATCGAGCTTTCCCCGTAGAGGGCACGGACATCGGGGCAGGAATGAAACAGCGTAATGCTGTGCAGGTTGTGGCCGAGCACCGTGCTTGTGGTTCCCGCAGCAATGAGTCCACCCATGGCATCAATAAGGTCATTGACGCGCAACGGAGTAGCGTCGACGTCAAGGACGGGGACGCGCTGACGGTCCGGAATCATTCGGATTTGGCTTCTTGTGTGGCCTGCGGTTCCCCATCGCCTGCAGGCAGCGGGTCCTCTTCGGGTGCGGCTTCGACGACGGCGGCCCCGGTCACCTCGGCAGGTGCGTCGCCCGCCGTCGGGGTCTCTACGGCAGCCTGATCTGCTGCTTCCGGAGTCTCAACCACTTCCGAAGCCTTTTCTGCTTCCGGGGCCTTTTCTGCTTCCGGAGCCACTTCCGCATCGGGAGCCGCCGCAACAGCATCGGCTGCTGAAAGTTCCTCAACGCCGGTGGAAACGGTCTCGCCGAAGGCAAGGATGGTCGGAACGATTGCACGGAGGCGCTCCAAGGAAATGGCTCCTTGGCGAACTACGCGGAACGGGGTGGCAGTTGCGTCCACGATCGTGGACGGCAGCGCCGCAGTACCTTCAACGGGCCTGAATCCGCCCTCAAGGTAAACCTCTACGGATTCGGCCAGCTGCATGCGCGCTTCCGCAGCGGTCTGGGCTGCTTCCTGGCCGGTTCGGTTGGCCGAGGATACGGCCAGCGGGCCCGTGCGCCCGAGGAGTTCCAAGGCAATCTGGTCATCGGGCATACGCAGGGCCACAGTGCCCTTAGTCTCACCCAGATCCCAGTCCAATGAAGGCTGGGCATGGAGGATCAACGTCAACCCGCCCGGCCAAAATGCTTGCGCCAGTGCACGGGCATCGGCAGGCACGTCGGTAGCGAGGCCATCCAAGGCGTTGATCCTGGGAATCAGGACAGGGGGAGGCATCTGCCTGCTGCGTCCCTTGGAGGCCAGCAACATGGTCACGGCCAAAGGCGAGAAGGCGTCTGCGGCAATGCCGTACACAGTGTCCGTCGGCAGCACGATGCACTTCTTCTCACTGATGGCACGCTGGGCGTGCTGAAGTCCTTCAGCCCGCTGGTCATCGGAAGTGCAGTTGTAGGTTGTGGTCACAGCGCTATTCTTTCACTCATCAGGGGCGGCGCTTGCCAGCACCGCGCTGGTGGCACGTTCCTTACCATTCAAGTCGAAGTGTGTGGTGACGTCGTTCCAACGTCCCGTGCGCTGCAGCATCCCGGCGATCCAGCCGGCTTGGACTTCGGCGTGTTCCATCACGAAGTACCCGCCGGGCTTCAGTAGCCGGACTGCGGAGGCTGCTGCCGCCGTCGGGAGTTCCATGCCGTCCGCTCCCCCACCGTACAGTGCCTCGGGAGGATCGTGCAGCGCGACTTCCGGTTCTGTGGGTATCGCCTCTGCGGGGATATATGGCGGATTGGAGACGACGACGTCGAAGGTTCCGTTATGTTCGGGCAGCGCATCGCGGAGGTCGCCCTGCACGAGGGTGACACCCAGCGGCTCCAGGTTCTTCGCAGCCCAAGCATGCGCGAACGTACTGTATTCCACGGCATGGACCTCAGCGCCCGGCACCTCGTGGGCAATCGAGCCGGCGATCGCACCGGATCCGGTGCCAAGATCCACCACTTTCGGGTTCGGCATACCCTTGACGCGATCAATAACCAGTTGGACCACCGACTCCGTCTCCGGGCGGGGTATGAAAACCCCAGGCCCCACACGCAACTCCAAGTACCGGAAATATGCGACGCCGGTGATGTGCTGAAGAGGGACGCGGCCGGCCCTCTCCTGAACCAGTTCGCCATAGCCATCCGGAGCGGGGGCATCCCCCAGCAACATGGCACGCAGGCGTCCCAGTCCCACGCCAAGAAGGTGTTCGGCCAGTAGTTCAGCGTCCACGCGTGGCGTGGGGACACCGGCGTCGGTGAGAACGGCAGTGGCCTCGCGAACTGCGTCCGCGAGGCTCTGGCCTTGGTAAAACGTCATGGATCTACTCTGCTGTTGATATGCGGCAGGGTGCTATTCGCCGATGGCGTCCAGGCGTGCTTGCTCGTCCGCCTCAATGGCCGACTGGATCACAGGCTCCAAGTCGCCGTTCATGACGGCGTCAAGGTTGTACGCCTTGTACCCGGTGCGGTGGTCCGCAATGCGGTTTTCCGGGAAGTTGTAAGTGCGGATGCGCTCTGAACGGTCCATGGTGCGGATCTGCGACTTGCGCTGCTCCGAGTTGGCGGCGTCGATTTGTTCCTGCTGGTGGGCCAGGAGGCGGGCACGGAGAACTCGCATGCCGGCTTCGCGGTTCTGCAGCTGGGACTTCTCGTTCTGCATGGCCACCACGATGCCCGTGGGCAAGTGGGTGATGCGCACAGCGGAGTCCGTGGTGTTCACGGACTGTCCACCCGGACCTGAGGAACGATAGACGTCGATCTTGAGGTCGTTCTGGTTGATCTCGAGCTCTTCGGGCTCATCTACTTCAGGGAGAACCAACACGCCCGCGGCCGAAGTGTGAATGCGGCCCTGGGATTCTGTCACGGGCACACGCTGCACGCGGTGTACGCCGCCCTCAAACTTCAAACGCGCGAAGACACCCTGAGCAGGGTCGTTCGAGTTGCCCTTGATGGCCACCGCAACGTCCTTGTAACCGCCAAGATCCGACTCGGTGGCGGAAATCATTTCGGTCTTCCAACCCCGCGATTCGGCGTAGCGCATGTACATGCGCAGGAGGTCGCCGGCGAACAAAGCGGCTTCGTCGCCACCTTCGCCACCCTTGACTTCGAGGATGACGTTGCGGGCATCATCAGGATCACGAGGAATCAGCAGACGGCGCAGGCGCTCCTGTGCCGCAGGAATCTGCTCCTCCAACTGAACAACTTCCGCAGCGAATTCAGGATCCTCGTCAGCCATCTCTTTGGCCGCTTCCAGATCATCATTGAGCCCGCGCCACTTGTTGTACGCCTCCACAATGCCCTGGAGCTGAGCAGACCGCCGCCCCAACTTCCGGGCCGCAGACTGATCGGCATAGACAGCAGGATCACTCAGCTGCGCCTGGATAGCAGCATGCTCATCAAGCAATCCCTGTACGGACTCAAACATTTTCAAACCTCTTTCGACTTCTACAAGTCTAATAACTGCATCGTGGGGTCACGCACAGCCCATCCTGGGCCCACTGGGCCGTTTCTGACCTCACGTGGTGTCGGGCCACGGATTCCTTTAAACAAAGACCGCTCAAAATATGCCGGCCAGGGAGTGGCTCCGGGCCTGCCGGAGCCGGGTAGCTTTCGATCGTAGATCGGAAGCTACCCGGCGTAGGGGCGGGGCCGGCATATTTTGAGCGGTTAGAGCACAGCTATTTGTCGTTGTCCGACTTCGCTCCGAGCGTGGTCTTCTGAACCTGCATGAGGAACTCGACGTTGCTCTGCGTCTCCCGGATCTTGTTGGTCAGCAGCTCAAGGCTCTGCTGCTGCTCCAGGCCGGAAAGGACGCGGCGCAGCTTCCACATGATCTTGACTTCTTCAGGCGAGAGCAGGTTCTCTTCGCGGCGCGTGCCGGACGCGTTGACGTCCACGGCCGGGAAGATGCGCTTGTCTGCCAACTGGCGGGACAGGCGGAGCTCCATGTTGCCGGTGCCCTTGAATTCCTCGAAGATGACCTCGTCCATCTTGGAGCCGGTCTCGACGAGGGCCGTTGCCAGGATGGTCAGCGAGCCGCCGTTTTCGATGTTGCGTGCAGCACCGAAGAAACGCTTGGGCGGGTACAGGGCTGCGGAGTCCACACCACCGGAGAGGATGCGGCCGGAGGCCGGTGCTGCCAGGTTGTAGGCGCGACCCAGGCGGGTCATGGAGTCCAGGAGGACTACAACGTCCATGCCCATTTCAACGAGGCGCTTGGCGCGTTCGATGGAAAGTTCGGCAACCGTGGTGTGGTCATCGGCGGGACGGTCAAAGGTGGAGGCAATGACCTCACCCTTGACGGTGCGCTGCATGTCGGTGACTTCTTCGGGACGTTCGTCAACCAGCACCATCATGAGGTGGACCTCAGGATTGTTGGTGGTGATCGCGTTCGCGATGGACTGCAGGATGAGCGTCTTACCGGCCTTCGGCGGGGAGACGATCAGGCCACGCTGGCCCTTGCCGATCGGGGCCACGAGGTCGATGACACGCGGGCCGATCTTCTTGGGATCCGTCTCGAGGCGCAGGCGCTCGGACGGGTACAGCGGAACGAGCTTGGCGAATTCAACGCGGTCCTTGAGTTCTTCCGGCGTCTTGCCGTTGACAGAGGTGACGCGGACGAGCGCGTTGAACTTCTGGCGGGCGGACTGCTGGCTGCGGTCTTCACCATCACGCGGCGCGCGGATGGCGCCAACCACGGCGTCGCCCTTGCGGAGGTTGTACTTTTTGACCTGGGCCAGGGATACGTAGACGTCGTTTGCGCCCGGGAGGTAGCCGGATGTCCGGATGAACGCATAGTTCTCCAGAACGTCCAGGATGCCTGCTACGGGCAGCAGGACGTCGTCTTCGGTGACCTCGACGTCGTCAACGTCCGGTCCCTGCGCGCGGCCACGGCGACGTTCGTTGCGATCACGGAAGCGGTCGCTGCGGGTGTTTCCGTCGCGGCTGTCCTGACCTCCCCGGCGATCGTTGCGATCATTTTGGTCGTTGCGGTCACGACGGTTGCGACGGTTGCGGCGGTTGCCGGTGTCGTCGCCGTCGTTGGTGTCTTCACGGCGGCCGCGGCTGTTATCACGGCGTTCACGCTGCTCGCCCGCATCCGACTGCTCACGCTGTTCGGTGCGGTCAGCACGCTGCTCACGCTGTTCGGTGCGGTCAGCACGCTGCTCACGCTGTTCGGTGCGGTCAGCACGCTGCTCACGCTGTTCGGTGCGGTCGGCACGCTGCTCACGCTGTTCGGTACGTTCGGCACGCTGTTCGGCTGCGGGTGCTTCCACAGCTTCAGCCGGAGCGGCAGCAGCTTCGCCACGACGGCGGTTGCGGGTGCGCGGCTGGCGACGCTCGGTGCCGGCCTCGCCGGCTTCTGCGGATACCGGTGCTTCAGCAACCGGTGCAGCTGCAGCCTCAGCAGGCGCAGCGGCGGCTTCAACCGCAGCTACCACGCCATCGCTGGTAGCGCGGCGGCTACGACCACGACCACGTCCGCGGGGAGCTTCCTGGACCGGGGCCTCGGATGGTGCCTCGGCAACGGCACCGTTCCCGGCAGCCTTGCCCTTGGTCTCCGCAGCAGCCTTGGTTTCCACTGCCGGGGCTTCCTTGGCCACCGGGGCGGCGCTCTTAGCCGAGGCACTGGCCCTGGCTGGCGCCTTGGTAGTGGAGGTGCCGGCACGGTGGGCGGAAATGGCGGTGACCAGATCCCCCTTGCGCATGCGCGATCCTCCGGAGATGCCCAGCTGGCTCGCGAGAGCCTGAAGCTGTGCGAGCTTAAGGCCTGCAAGGCCGCTGCTCTTGGTGGTTGCTGCCGTTGACGACTCAGCAGCAGAAGATGTTGTGTCCACAGCTGAAGCCAGCTCAGTGGTTTCTGTCACGAAGGATCCTTCCCCCTCGACGGCGTCCAGAGCGAGAGCTGGACGCGATGATTTGTTCTGGGCTGCAGTTCAGATCTGCAGCCGGTGATTTCGGCCGTGCCTGATGGATTGTGGCCAACAGGGCCGGATACTGATCGTCATCCTGGATCCGGTGACCCGGGCAGCCGGCTGTTTGTTCAGGGAACAGAGAGAATTCTCGGCACCTGAGACAGGCCGGAAAGAGACGACACCACCAACGTTGGCACAGTTGACGAAAGGTACGGCGAAACCACCGAGATCCAAAATCAGGGAACTGCCCGCGGCTTTACCGGCGGTGCACTTCCACTCTAGCACCTTGAACGTCCACAGCCAGCGTCATCACGCGCCAACCGATGTCGGGTGTGTTGGCCTTGGTGTAGGACTCAATGAAATCCTGCACAATGGCGGCCTCATTTACGCCGTTGGCCAGCACCATCACAGTAGGTCCCGCCCCGGAAACGACGGCTGCATGACCCGCGGACCGAAGTGTCGCGATGAGGTCGGCGCTGGGGCGCATCGCCTGTGCACGGTAGCTCTGGTGAAGGTAGTCTTCCGTGGCCGGCAGCAGGAAGCCCGGCTGCGCTGTCAGTGCGTGGATCAGCAGGGCGGCGCGTCCGGAATTCATGGCCGCCGCATGGTGGCCAACGGATGCCGGCAACAATCCCCGTGCAGTCTCCGTAGACAATTCGAAGTCAGGGACTGCGACTACCGGAATGACGGCGGGAACTACGTCAGCTTTGGTACTGCTGTACTGCTCGCTGTCCTGCCACGACAGCGCCAGTCCGCCGAAAATCGCGGGTGCGACGTTGTCGGGGTGGCCTTCCATTTCACTGGTCAGCTGCAGGATCCAATCGCGATCCTGCCGCGATTCCTCCGGCACCAAGGCATTGGCTGCTGTCACAGCGGCCACCACGGCCGAAGCCGAGGAACCGAGTCCCCGCCCGTGCGGGTTGACGTTGTCCGCAGTGATTTTCAGCCCGGAGTGTCCGAAGCCGAGGCGCGCCAAGGCGAGATCGATGGCGCGCACCACGAGGTGGCTGGCATCCCGGGGAAGGGTGTCGGCCCCTTCACCGGAGAGCTCGAACTCGAGCTCTCCGGTGCTGAGGGTTTCCACCGTCAAGGTGTCGTAAATAGACAAGGCCAAGCCGAGGCTGTCGTAGCCGGGGCCCAGATTGGCGCTTGTACCAGGGACCTTGACCGTCAGCCGCTGGCCTGCCGCGACGAGCGCACGATCAGTCGCGGTGGGCTGCGTTGATTCCACTCTTACTTTTCTTCCAGTCCCAGTTCTGCGGCAACGGTGACGACGTCGTTGGGCACCTTGACGGGCTGGACGTCACTGCCATCCTCAGTGCGGAGGGCCCACTGCGGGTCCTTCAGGCCGTGTCCGGTCACCGTAATGACGATGGTCTTGCCCGAAGGAACCTCGCCGGCAGCGTGCTTCTTGATCAGGCCTGCCACACCGGCCGCTGAGCCGGGCTCCACGAAGACACCTTCTTTTGCTGACAGCCAGCGGTGCGCTGCCAGGATCTCATCATCCGTAACGGCCTCAATCAACCCACCGGATTCGTCCCGGGCAGCAACAGCAGTGTCCCAGGAAGCCGGGTTGCCGATGCGGATAGCGGTAGCGATAGTGTCCGGCTCGGTGATCGGGTGTCCGGCAACGAACGGCGCCGCGCCTGCAGCCTGGAAGCCCCACATGATGGGCGTCTTGGTGGCTACAGCAGGAAGAGTTCCGTTTGCGGTCTCGAAAGGCGCGGAGTATTCCTTGTAGCCCTTCCAGTAGGCGCTGATGTTGCCGGCATTGCCGACAGGCAGGACATGGATGTCCGGAGCATCGCCGAGGGAATCTACGATCTCGAAGGCACCCGTCTTCTGGCCCTGGATACGTGCCGGGTTGACCGAGTTCACCAGGAACACCGGGTAGGACTCCCCGAGCTTCCGGGCAATGTCCAGGCAGTTGTCGAAGTTGCCGTCAACCTGCAGCAAGGTGGCACCGTGGGCGATAGCCTGGCTCAGCTTGCCCATGGAGATTTTGCCTTCGGGAACCAGTACCGCGCACTTGAGTCCGGCTGCGGTGGCGTAGGCAGCTGCCGAGGCCGAGGTGTTGCCCGTGGACGCACAGACCACAGCCTTGGCTCCGGCCTCAACGGCAGCTGTCATGGCCATGGTCATGCCACGGTCTTTGAAGGACCCCGTGGGGTTCATGCCTTCAACCTTGAGGTACACCTCTGAGCCGGTGAGCTCGGAGAGCTGCCGGGCGTGAACCAGGGGCGTGCCGCCCTCGCCGAGGGTGATGACCTTGGTGGCTTCCGTTACAGGCAAACGATCAGCGTATTCGCGGATTACTCCGCGCCATTGGTGAGCCACTTAGACCCCTTCTACCCGCAGTACGGATGTCACAGAATTGATGACGTCCAGGCCCTTGACGGCCTCGACGGTTGCTGCGAGTGCAGCTTCGGATGCACGGTGCGTCACGATCTTCAGTTCGGCCGATTCAACATTCGACTCGGAGTCGCGGTGGATCGTTTGACGCATGATCTCGATGGAGACACCGTTTTCCGCAAAGATGTGGGCGATCCTCGCCAGAACGCCGGCCTGGTCAGCTACGTCCAAGCCGATGTAGTAACTGGTGTTGGAGGCATCGATGGCCAGTGCCGGGACGTGTCCGGTGGTGGTTTCCGTCCGGCCGGGGCCACCCAGGACCAACCGCCGTGCGGCGGATACGAGGTCACCCAGGACAGCGGAGGCCGTGGGCGTTCCGCCGGCGCCCTGGCCGTAGAACATCAATTCTCCCGCGTTCTCCGCCTCGATGAAGACGGCGTTGAATGCACCGCGGACAGCAGCGAGGGGGTGTTCACGCGGCAGGAGGGTGGGGTGGACACGCACCGAAATGCCACTGCCGTTATCTGCCGAGTCGATCTTTTCTGCAATCGCCAGCAGCTTGATGACGAATCCGGCTTCTTTGGCAGAAGAGATGTCCGCGGCACTGACCTTGGTGATGCCTTCGCAATAGACATCGTCCAGGGAAAAGCGTGTGTGGAACGAGAGCGAGGCCAGGATGGCAGCCTTCGCTGCGGCATCGTGGCCTTCGACGTCAGCAGTCGGGTCCGCTTCGGCGTATCCCAGGCGCTGGGCCTCGGCCAAGGCGTCCGCGAACTGAGCGCCCGTGGTGTCCATCTGGTCGAGGATGAAGTTGGTGGTTCCGTTGACAATGCCCAGAACCCTGGTGATGCGGTCGCCGGACAGGCTGTCGCGGATGGGGCGCAGGATGGGGATGGCCCCGGCCACTGCGGCTTCGTACGACAACTGGACGCCGGCTTTATCAGCCTCTTCGTACAGGGTGGGGCCGTCTTGGGCGAGGAGGGCCTTGTTGCCGGTGACAACACAGGCGCCGTTCTGGATGGCCGTCAGGATCAGCGAGCGTGCCGGCTCAATTCCGCCCATGAGTTCGATGACCAGGTCTGCGTCCTTGACCAATGTGTCGGCGTCAGTGGTGAAAAGTTCACGGGGCAGCTCAACGTCACGCGGGGCATCGATGGTACGCACCGCAATGCCGGACAGTTCCAAGCGGGCGCCGCTGCGGGCAGCGAGGGCATCGGCGTCGTCAATCAGAATCCGCGCGACCTGGGCCCCCACGTTGCCACAGCCCAGCAGGGCCACCTTCAAGGTTCGCACTTCAGACATTCGCCACTCCCATGTCGCGGTTCAAGAGATCTTCTTCGGTTTCCCCGCGGACAATCAGCCGGGCTGCTCCGTCGCGTACAGCGACAACGCCAGGCCGTGCCAGGTAGTTGTAGTTGCTGGAGAGGGCCCAGCAGTAGGCGCCGGTACCCGGTACTGCGAGCAAATCACCGGCTGCCACATCCGCGGGCAGATATACATCTCTAACAACTATGTCGCCGCTCTCGCAATGTTTGCCCACTACGCGGGACAGCTGCGGAGCCGCTGAGGAGTCACGCGACGCCAAAATCGCCGAATAATCCGCGTCGTACAGCACTGGACGGGCGTTATCGCTCATCCCGCCGTCCACCGACACATAGCGGCGCGGATACGTAACGTTCTTTTGACCGTCTTCACCCTCAGGGGCGTCTACACGGACGGTTTTAAGTGTGCCCACTTCATAGAGCGTGAACGTGGTGCTGCCTACGATGGCGCGTCCAGGCTCGATGGAGATACGCGGTGGCGTGATGTCCAGCTCAGCGCACGTGGAGCGTACGACGACGGCCATCGCCTCTGCGATCTCGGCAGGCGGGCGGGGCGTGTCCACAGGCGTATAGGCGATTCCGTAGCCTCCCCCGAGGTCCAACTCCGGCAACACGATGGAGTACTTCTCCTGCATGGCAGCGAGGAAGCCCAGGAGCTTCCGGGCAGCGACAGCGAAACCATCGGGTTCAAAGATCTGTGAGCCGATGTGGCAGTGCAGGCCCAGCAGTTCGACGCTTGAGTAGGAGGTGGCTGCTGCCACAGCTTCCTCGGCTGCCGAAAGACCCGCCTCTTCGGTGGAGTCCTCAGCCATGGACAGGCCGAACTTCTGGTCCTCGTGCGCGGTGGCAATGAACTCATGGGTGTGCGCATGCACGCCGGGTGTCAGGCGCAGCATGACCTTGGCAATCTCGCCGCGACCGGACGCTATCTTGGCAACGCGCTCAAGTTCATCGAGGCTGTCCACCACGATCCTGCCCAGCTTCATGTCCAGGGCACGGTTGATCTCGGCATCCGACTTGTTGTTCCCATGCAGCCCCAGATTGGAGCCATCGATTCCAGCACGTGCAGCAACAGCCAGTTCCCCACCGGAACACGTATCCAGGCGGAGGCCCTCTTCTGCTACCCAACTCGCCACAGCAGTGCACAGGAAAGACTTCCCGGCATAGTAGACGTCCACTCCCCCGCAGATGTCGGCGAAGGCGGCGTCGAAGGCATCCTTGAACGCACGGGCACGGGCACGGAAGTCCGGCTCGCTCATGACAAACAGCGGAGTTCCGTATTGTTCCTTGAGCTCACTGACGGAGACTCCGTCAACGGTGACCTCGCCGGCGTCGTTCTTGGCAACTCCCGCGGCCCACATGGGTTCCTGCAGCGCGTTGAGGTCCGCCGGAACGGCCAACCATCCGGGAGCAAGCGGAGAAGCGTGATCAGCGGCTGTGTTCATTGCCCTACATCCGTTCCGGCGCCGAAACGCCCAGCAGTTCGAGTCCGTTGGCAAGCACCTGGCTGGTGGCGTCGTTGAGCCAGAGCCTGGTGCGGTTGACGTCCAGGACGGGATCATCACCCTGTGGCGACACACGGCAGGCGTCATACCAGCGGTGGTAAGCGCCGGCAATGACCTCAAGGTGGCGTGCAACGCGGTGCGGCTCGCGGAGTTCTGCGGCCTTGGCCACGATGGACGGGTAGCTGCCCAAGTAGGAAAGGAGCTCATTTTCCGTGGCGTGATCCAGGAGGGAAGCGTCGAACGCGTCCACTCCATCTACCTGGCGCTCCACACCGGCCTCGGCAGCGTTGCGTGCGGTGCCGCGGGAGCGGGCATGCGCATATTGCACATAGAACACAGGGTTCTCGTTGCTGTGCTTCTTCAACAGCTCCGGGTCCAGCGTCAGCGGTGAGTCGGCAGGGAAACGCGCCAGGGAGTAGCGGACGGCGTCTTTGCCGAGCCAGGAAATAAGGTCCTTGAGTTCAATGATGTTGCCCGCACGCTTGGACAGCTTTGCGCCGTTGACCGAGACCAACTGGCCGATGAGGACCTCGATGTTGACCTCCGGGTCATCACCGGCGCAGGCCGCAATGGCCTTGAGCCGGTTGATGTATCCATGGTGGTCCGCGCCGAGAAGGTAAATTTTCTCGGTGAATCCGCGGTCCTTCTTGGAAAGGTAGTACGCAGCGTCTGCGGCGAAGTAGGTTGGTTCGCCGTTGGCGCGGATCATCACGCGGTCTTTATCATCACCGAAGTCAGTGGTCCGCAACCAAACGGCACCACCGTCGTCGAAGACGTGGCCCTGTTCGCGAAGGCGGGCCACTGCAGACTCGATCGCACCGGCGTCGTGGAGTTCCTTCTCCGAGAAGAAGACGTCGAACTCCACACCGAATTCGCCCAGGGTCGTCTTGATATCCGCCATTTGTGCCTCATAGGCAGCGGCACGAATCACCGGAAGGGCGGCCTCGTCCGTCAGTTCCCGGATGCCGGGGTGGGCCTTGAGGACTTCGTCTCCGAGTTCGCGGATGTACTCACCCGGGTAGCCGCCCTCCGGAACGCCACGGCCATGCAGGCGGGAGAGGACGGAGTTGGCGAAGACGTTCATCTGCGAGCCGGCGTCGTTGATGTAGTACTCGGCGGTGACATCCGCACCGGAAGCACGCAGGACCCGGGCGATTGCATCACCCAAGGCCGCCCACCGGGTATGTCCGATGTGCAGCGGGCCGGTGGGGTTCGCGGAAACGAACTCCATATTTACTACGCGGCCTGCGAGCGCCTGGTTGGTTCCGTAGCTGGTTCCAGCCTCCACAATGGCCTTGGCAAGGGCACCGGCAGTGGCAGCATCCACGGTGATGTTGAGGAAGCCGGGACCGGCGATTTCCACGCCGGTTACGCCAGGAATGCCCTGCAGGTGGTTACTGAGAATCCCGGCAAATTCACGCGGATTCATGCCTGCCTGCTTGGAGAGCTGCAGGGCGATGTTGGTGGCCCAGTCTCCATGATCCCGGTTCTTGGGTCGCTCCACTCGCACGGATTCGGGTACGGCAGATTCCGTCAAGGCGATTTCGCCGGTAGAGACGGCGTCCTTAAGGCAGGCGGATATGGCAGCAGAGAGTTCTTCGGGAGTCACGCATCTAGCCTACCGGGGGCCTGCAAAGTCGCGGAATTGGGGGTCGCTTATGTGGAAAATCCAGTCACAGCCGGCGCACAGCAATGGCTGGCCGGTGACACAGACTGAACCATTACGCTGAATCCAACGTTGTGAAGACGTAGGAGGCGACCCCGTTCGCCATCCCCCGAGTACCAGTCCCATGACCCATTTCTTGTCCAGTTGAAACGAGCAGAACCATGACTACGCCACTCCGCAAGAGCATTTACGCCGGAATTGCCGGCCTTTCACTCATCGGTGCCGTGGCCGGGTGTGCGCCATCTGCGCAGTCCCCGGCCGCCGAATCCACGCCGGCTGCCGAAAACGGTGGTCAGGCAAGCACCACAAGCCCTACCTCGTCTTCCTCGTCGTCAAGCTCCACTGCTGCGGGGACTTCCGCCTACAAGGACGGCACCTACAGCGCGGACGGTACGTACACCTCCCCGAACGGCCAGGAGAAAGTTGGCGTGGAGTTGACCCTGGCGGGAGACAAGGTCTCCGCAGTCAATATCACCACGCACCCCTCGAACCCCAACACCAAAAAGTTCCAAGGCGAGTTCGCGAGCGGAATTTCGGCACAAATCGTTGGCAAGAACATCGATGAACTGAATGTTTCCAAGGTGGCAGGATCCTCCCTGACATCCGGCGGGTTCAACGAAGCCGTGGAACAGATCAAGTCCCAGGCCAAGTAGCACCATGCCGCACCCGGACTGGAGCTCCTTCAGTTTTGAGGGCATCGGTACGCAGTGGGAGATATCGACGCCGGAGGCCCTGGCGCCGGCCGTGCGGCGGCAACTGCTGGAAACCGTTAGTGACTATGACATGACGTATTCGCGGTTCAGGCCGGATTCCCTGGTGTCCGGCCTGTCCCGCGAACCGGGCAGTATCACGCTGCCCGGTCATGCTGGAGCCCTTCTTGGGGTCTATGCCGCACTGTACCGGCTCAGCGGGGGCGCCATGACTCCGCTGATCGGCAGCAGCCTGGAACGGCTCGGCTACGATCCCGCCTACACGTTGACTCCGGCCGGGAATCCCGTAGCCCCGCCCCGCTGGGAAGACGTCCTTGACTGGACCGGAACGGCCCTGACCGTATCCGAACCAGTGGTCCTGGATATTGGGGCCGCGGGGAAAGGGCAGCTTGTGGACCTGCTGGCCGGAGTCCTGGGGACAAACGGTCATTCTGATTTCCTCATCGATGGTAGCGGTGACATGCTCCACGCCGGCACCCATCCAGTGGTTGTCGCGCTGGAACATCCCTATGACCCCGGTCAGGCCATTGGAACTGTGGAACTGAACAATTCAGCACTTTGTGCTTCGGCTTCGAACCGCCGCGCATGGGGCGATGGCCTGCACCACGTCCTGGACGGAACCACCGGCAAACCCGTCCACACCACAGTGGCCACCTGGACCATGGCCGGCAGCGCTTTGGAGGCCGATGCCCTGGCCACAGCCCTGTTCATGCTTGAACCGACCCCCTTGCAGGAGGAATTCGATTTCGCCTGGCTCAGGGTGTCCTCCAGTGGTGCCGCCACGTTTTCGGACCGTTTCGAGGGGAGACTGTTCACATGATTGCCGCAAAGTCCCGAGTGGATACCTGGCTGGGCCGATTGACCATGTACCGCTTGATTCTGTGGGTGCTGGGCGTGCTGGTGGTTTACAGCATGGTTCTCAACATCCTGGGCTGGCTGACCTTCGGCCTCCCCGAAATGGCGGTGCACCTGGTGCTCTGTCTGGCGGTGACGTACCTGTCCAACCGGTTGCTGGCAGTAATCTTCCGCGTCAAGCCGCACACAGAGTCGTCCCTGATTACGGGCCTGCTGCTCTACTTCCTGTTCTGGCCCGCGTTCGGGATCACTGATATGACCGGCGTGGCTTTGGCCTGCGTGGTGGCCAGCGTTTCCAAATATGCGCTGGCGTTCCGCGGGCGGCACATCTTTAATCCCGCGGCGGCCGGGGCGTTTGTCACTGGCCTGACGGGTTTGAACATCGCCACGTGGTGGGCTGCAACCCCGGCTATGCTCTGGCTGCTGGTCCCCGGTGTACTGCTTGTCCTGTACCGCACGCGCAAAATGCTGATGGCCACTGTGTTCCTGGTGGTGGCCGCAGGCATCATCACCGTGGAGCTCGTGAGCCGCAGCATGACGTTGGGGCAGGCCCTGTGGCAGTCCGTGGCACAGCGGCCACTGCTGTTCTTCGTGGGTTTCATGCTTTCGGAGCCTCTCACGCTCCCGCCCCGCCGGTGGCAGCAGTTGGTGCTGGCCGGCGTCGTGGGTGTTGTTTTTGCGGTTCCGTACAACTTCGGTTTCATTGCCAACTCCCCCGAACTCTCCTTGTTGCTGGGCAATCTTTTGGCCTTCTTCCTGGGCCAGCGGGGCGGGGTTGAGCTGACGTTCAAGGGCTCACGTGCCTTGACTCCGGGGAGCAGGGAGTTCAGGTTCGAGCCGCAGCGCCCGGTGCGCTTCGCCGCGGGCCAATTCATGGAGCTCAACCTCCCGCACGCGGCCTCGGACGGCAAGGGCCGCAGGCGGGTGTTCAGCATCACCAGCGCGCCGGGCGCTGCCGAGCTGACCTTCGGAGTTGGCATGGCGGAGCCGCTGTCCACGGCAAAGAAGGCACTCATGGCTTTGAAGCCCGGGGACCGGCTTTCTGCCACGGCCGTTGGTGGAGACTTTCTTTTACCGCACGACGCCGGGAAGCCGGTCCTGCTGATCGCTGCAGGAATCGGTATCACGCCCTTCCTCTCGCACCTCGCGGCCGATGCCCCGGCACGCGACGCCGTGGTGCTCTACCTTGCCAAAAGCCGCGATGAATTGGCCTGCGTTGAGCAACTGGAAGCCTCCGGAGCCAAAGTCATCGCACGCCTCGGGGACGGTTCCACTCCCCCGGAATTCATGGTCGACGCCGGCGACGCCAGGATCGACGCGGATCGCCTTGTGGAACTGGTGCCTGATGTAGCCGAACGCGAAGTCTTCGTTTCCGGTTCACCGGCGAGCGTTGAGGCCCTGCGTGCCGCAGCCCGCTCAGCGGGGGCCCGCCGGGTCCATGTGGACTCGTTCGCCGGGTATTGATCCAGAACGGCACAGCTGGTGCAAGGCAGGGCTTGCTGCCCGGGCGTCGGGTTTTCATTTGCGGCGCAGTGGCTGCTAAGCTCTAGGACGTCCCACCGGCAACGGAGGGAACCCCGGATGCCCTCGTAGCTCAGGGGATAGAGCGTCTGCCTCCGGAGCAGAAGGCCGTAGGTTCGAATCCTATCGAGGGCACAACGAATACCCCGCCAGAAGCTGGCGGGGTATTTTTGTGTGCCGGTTTCCCGCTATCAGTTCGGGGCTTGCCGGGCCTGCACCGTTATATTGTCGGCCGCTGCTTCTAGGCTGAATCCAATTGGTCTTTCCGATAGCCAAAGGGGTTTGCCGTGATGTGCTCGATCGTACCGCCGTACATGCTTCGCAAGATTGCTGCCCGGAGTGAGCCGAGGCTTCGGGCCGTGGCCAGGGCTGCCAAGGA
Organism: Paenarthrobacter sp. CM16; assembly: GCF_013179505.1. Classification (GTDB taxonomy): domain Bacteria; phylum Actinomycetota; class Actinomycetes; order Actinomycetales; family Micrococcaceae; genus Arthrobacter. Next base: position 27,918 of record NZ_JABMCX010000011.1, read on the forward strand.
GTCGCTGCTGCACATCAAAGAACTCCAGGCAATCCGCACGGCGCCCGTTCCGCCTGCCCCGCCCAGCGCCCGCCAAGCCAAGCCCGGACCGCCCAAACGGACCATTTACGATGCTGAATCCTTGGAAGTCCTGCCCGGCCGTGTTGTCCGGAAGGAGGGCGCGGCGCCAGCCGGGGACGTGGCCGCCGATGAGGCCTACGACGGCCTCGGAAGCACTCATCGCCTTTATGGCGAGATCTTCGGCAGGGATTCCATTGATGACGCCGGCCTCGCCTTGGATGCGACCGTTCACTACGGCAAGCTGTACGACAATGCCTTTTGGGATGGCTCCCAGATGGTCTTTGGAGATGGCGACGGTCAGATCTTCCAGCGTTTCACCAAGTCCGTCAGCGTCATCGGCCACGAGCTCGCCCACGGGGTTACCCAGTACACGGCCAACCTCGCCTACCGTAACCAGGCCGGCGCACTGAACGAGTCCATGTCCGACGTCTTTGGCGTCCTCGTGGAGCAGTACCTCAAGCAGGACTCTGCGGCGAATGCCAGTTGGCTCATCGGTGAGGGCCTCTTCACCGACCAGGTCCAAGGCGCTGCTTTGCGCTCCATGAAAGCCCCGGGTACCGCTTATGACGACGACGTCCTGGGCAAAGATCCCCAGCCGGACTCCATGGACACGTACGTCCGCACCAGCGCGGACAACGGCGGGGTGCATATCAATTCCGGAATCCCCAACAAGGCCTTTTACGTCGTGGCCACTGAGCTCGGCGGCAATGCGTGGGAAGCACCCGGACAGATCTGGTATGGCACCCTGACCAGCGGAGCGCTGCCCGCGACGTGCACTTTCGGGAAGTTTGCCAAAACCACTGTTGCCACCGCCGTGGAACTCTTCGGTTCCGGTTCAGCGGAACATGACGTCGTCCTTAAGGCATGGGAGACTGTGAAGGTCAAGGTTTAGTCGGATGGCGGGACCGGACAGCCCGGTGCGGTCCCGCTGGCTGACTGACGAGGAAAAGTCGAACGAGAAGCAGCCGGCCATGAAGATCACCGTTCAACGCAGTGGGGGAATTGCAGCGATGACACGCGTCTGGAGCGTGGAGGCCGTCTCCCCCGATGAGAAGGAACGCTGGGTTCCGATGGTCGAGGCTTGCCCGTGGGAGGAAGCCAAGAACCAGGCCCGGGCCGCCAACGAGCCCGACCGGTTCATGTACTCCATCAGGGCAGGCCAACACCGGGCAACCCTTCCGGACCGCGCCGTTACCGGACCTTGGCAGGAACTGGTGGAGTGCGCCAAGGCCGAGGGTTCCGAGTCCCGCGGGCGGCTCGGAGGCCGGCGCTGAAGGACCTCAACGTCATGACCGCCCGCTGTCCTTAGATGGCCTCCGCCAACTGCCCACGGAATGCGCGCCGGTAACTTTGCGGGCTCGTGTCCAGCACCTTGGTGAAGTGGTGGCGGAGCAGCACCGAATGCCCGAAGCCTGCTTCCCTGGCGATCTCGTCGATGTTCAGCTCCGTACTCTCGAGAAGTTCCTGTGCCCTGAGCACCCGCTGCGAATTCAACCAGGCCGCAGGGGTAGTTCCTGTTTCCGCCCGGAAGCGCCGGGCGAAGGTCCTTGGAGACATATGGAGGCGGGCCGCCAACTCGTTCACGCTGTGCTCCTCGTCGAGGTGTTCCACCATCCACCGCAGGAGTTCTTCCATGGGTGCCGAACCACAACGGGGCATGGGACGGTCGATGAACTGGGCCTGACCACCATCGCGATGCGGTGGAACCACCATGTCGCGCGCAATGGCGGCAGCAACGTTGGCTCCCAGTTCAACGCGGACCAGGTGGAGGCAGGCATCGATTCCGGCAGCTGTGCCAGCGCTGGTGATGATGGTTCCGTCCTGCACATACAGGACGTTCTCATCCACTTTTGCCGCCGGGTACTTGTCCGCCAAATCCTGCGAATAATGCCAGTGCGTGGTGCACCGGCGCCCGTCCAGCAACCCTGCCCGGGCCAGGGCATAAGCGCCGGAGCAAATCGACATCACCCATGCGCCCCTGGCATGGGCGGCGCGCAAAGTCTCCAGCACCGACTCAGGGATTTCCTGGTCCCGGCCGAATGGCGCCATGATGACGAGGTCTGCATCGGCAGCTGCGTCGAGGCCGAGGTTCACATGGAGGGAGAGGCCGGACTTCATGCGGATATCGCCGGGTTCCGGTGCAACCACCCGGAAGTCGAAAGCCGGAACGCCGGCACCCCTGTCCGTCCGGTCGATGCCGAAGACTTCGAAAGCCGTGCCGAATTCGAAGACCGAGAAGTTGGGAACCACGATCACTGCCACTGATTTCAACATATCTCCAGTGTGGCAGAAAATTATCTAAATGGGGCATTTCTGCCACTGTTTCTTGACCTTCCACAGGAGCAGGCTTGAGGCATGGAAATCTTCGGAATCATCCTCTTCATCGTCCTTATCACCGCCGTCGCAGCCACCGTCTCAGCCTTGTTGAAGGACGGCCGCGGCCACAACCCGCCTATTGAATCCAAGGAAGCGTGGACCGCTTTCGACGCTCCCAGCACCCCGTACTGGAACCCCCGCATCTACTAGGAGATGCCAGGCAACTGCATCGCTTCGATGACCCATCACCCACCCAACGCCCGCCGTTCCCGGACTTCTGCGCAGATTCCCCGAATGGCGGGTGTTCCTTCGCCGGCCCACGCGGCGGGGGTTCACCATCCTGCATATGGACTAGATTCACTTGCATGATCCAAACCTCTGCCCGCCTCCTCCAGCTCTTGTCTCTGTTGCAGGTACGCAGGGAATGGACGGGTCCGGCCCTCGCGGAGCGCATGGGCGTGACCGAGAGGACCGTGCGGCGCGATATCGACAAGCTGCGAAACCTGGGATATCCCATCCATGCATCCCCGGGGATAGCAGGCGGTTACCAACTGGGGGCGGGAGCACAACTGCCACCATTGCTACTGGACGACAACGAAGCCCTGGCGGTTGCACTGGGTTTGAATTCCGTGGCCGCGGGGCCGGTGGCCGGGATTGGCGAGGCCTCTGTACGCGCCTTGGCAAAACTGGAACAGGTCCTGCCATCAAGGCTGCGCCCCAAGTTCGCCATGCTGAAAGCAGCGGTGACCACCTTGCCCAGCAATGCGGCCACGGTTGATCCGCAACAGCTGACGGTGGTTT
>NZ_JABMCX010000110.1 GCF_013179505.1 Paenarthrobacter sp. CM16
TCGATCTTGCCCAGGGTGGTGGCGTCCATGAAGCCCACGGAGTCACGGACCGCTGCGCATTCGCGCAGAACGGCGGTGTCCATGTCCTCCCCGGCCTGCGGGTAGTACCAGGGGCGCTTCCACTGCCCAACATCTTCGAACAATGCGCCCTGTGCTACGTGCCACGGGTGGATCGAGGTGACGCGGGCGGGGTCGAACAGTTCGCCGCGCTGGCGGCCTGCCAATGCTGCGAAGGCCACGGGGGTGAACGGTGCACGGTATGCCGTGGTTCCGATCTCGCCGACGCCCGGAATGTTCTCAGCTCCGCCGAACTTCAGCGCTGCGGCGATCACGCCGATTGCGTTGACGCCGGAGGTCTTGCCCTGATCGTTGGCCGTGCTGATGGAGGTGTACCGCTTGACGTGTTCCACGGACCGCATGCCTGCCCCGGTGGAGCGGAGGACGTCGGCTACGGACTGGTCGCGCTGGAAGTCCACGAAGTGGTGGTGCCATTCGCCGGGCTCACCCGTTTGGCCGGGAACCAGCCACAGCTGACGGCTCGGAGCGCTTGCCGCCGGTGCCTGAAGCTCCACCGGAGTGGTTTCGGACTCGAAGCCGGCGGCGATGGACGCTGCTGCTCCAGCCGAGATGCCCTCTGCCAGGCAGTCCTGGAGTTCAAAGCTGCCACGGCCTGCGCCCACCACCTGTTGGTTGCGGACGGGAGCGGCGGGAATGAACGCTGCGAGCTCGTCATCCCAACGCAGCTTGCCCTGGCGCTGGCTGTGGAGGTGGACCACAGGGCTCCAACCACCGGAAACTGCCAGGAGATCGGCAGCCAGCTGTTCGACGCCCGAGGTGAGTTCGCCGTCGTCGTTAATACTGCGGACGGTCACACCATTCAGGCGGCCGTTTTCATCCGCGGACGTGTCAGCCACAGCGCTGCCGATCAGGACCCGGATACCGGACTCGACGGCGGCGGCGGCCTTCGCGCTGATCTGCGGACGGGCATCGACGACGGCGGCAACCGCCACGCCTGCTGCCTGCAAGTCCGCAGCCAGGGCGTAAGCGGAATCATTGGTGGTGCTGACGACCACGCGCGAACCGGCTGCCACGGCGTAGCGGTTGAGGTAAGTGCGGGCCGCTGAGGCGAGCATGATGCCGGGGCGGTCGTTGTTCTCGAACACCAGCGGACGCTCATGGGCGCCGGGAGCCAGGACAACCTGCTTGGCACGGATGTGCCAAATACGCTGGCGGGAAACACCCGAAGCTGCCGGAACACTCAGGTGGTCCGTGCGGTTTTGGGCTGCGATGAAGTAGTTGGAGTCGTAGGAGCCAAAAGCCGTGGTGCGGTTCAGCACCGTGCATTCGCCGGCTGAAACCAGCTCGGCTTCTACGTCGGCAACCCACTCCAGCGCTGGCTTGCCTTCGATCTGCTCGGCCAGTCCTTCTGCGGTTGAGCCGGAGAGCAGGGAGCCGCCGAGTTCAGGCTGGTCGTCGATGAGGATGACACGGGCGCCGGTACGGACAGCTTCGCGGGCTGCTGCCAGGCCGGCCATGCCTCCACCGACCACCAGGACATCGGTGTGTACGTACTTCTTGTCGTACTCGGCCTTGTCCTCGTTGGGATCCAGCTTGCCAAGTCCGGAGAGGAGCTCAATGTTCATGCCATCCACCAAGGAAACTGCGGTGGCGGGAAGCATGGACTCGGCGACGTGTCCGCGGAAACGGGGAGCGATCTTGACCAGGGCGTTGGACTCTTCCACGCCGGCGGCCATGATGCCGCGGGGGCGGTCCTCGTACAGTGAGTTGCCGGCGTTGATGTGGCCGTTGGCCAGAAGCGCCGAAGCGATGGTGTCACCCGGGTGGCCGGTGAATTCCCGGCCACCCACCGTGAAGCGCCAGGAGATGCTGCGATCGATGCGTCCGCCGGTGGCGAGACGTGCGTTCTTGCTGGTCACTTCTAGACTCCTTCCGAGGAGGTGGGTGCTGTGGAGCCGGAGATCGGGACGCCGGTGGTTGGGGCGGCGGGGGCGAGGTCCGGGCGGGCCTGGCCCATCCCGTAAATGGAGTGGATCTCGTAGCTCACGGTGTCGCGGAGCATGTTGAACCACTGCCGGCAGCCGGTGCTGTGCACCCAGCGCTCGGCGAAGGTGCCCTTGGTGTTCTCCCGGTAGAACAGGTATTCAGCCCATTCGCGGTCCGTGAGGTCATTGGGGCTTTCGGGGTAGGCAACGTGTGCTTGGCCGCCGTAGTGGAATTCGGTTTCGTCGCGTGGCCCGCAGTTGGGGCATGAAATGAGGAGCATGTCTTTTCCTGTCCTGTCCTGGCTAGTGGGCTACGGCTGCGGCGCCGTGTTCGTCGATCAAGGCGCCGGTCTCGAAGCGCTCCAGGGCAAAGGGCTTGTTCAGCTTGTGAGGTGCGCCCGTGGCAATGGTGTGCGCGAAGGTCAGGCCCGCGGCCGGGGTGCCCTTGAAGCCGCCCGTTCCCCAACCACAGTTGACGAACATGTTCTCCACCGGGGACAGGCCCACGATCGGTGAGGCATCCAAGGTGGTGTCCACAATGCCGCCCCAAGTCCGGAGCACGTGGGCCCGGGCGAAGATCGGGAAGAGCTCCACGGCTGCTGCCATCTGCTCCTCAATCACGTGGAACGAGCCGCGCTGGCCGTAGCCGTTGTAAGAGTCGACGCCGGCACCCATCACCAGTTCGCCCTTGTGGGCCTGGGATACATAGACGTGGACGTGGTTGGACATGACCACAGTGGGGTGGACAGGCTCGTGGAGTTCGGACACCAGTGCCTGGAGCGGGTGGCTCTGGATCGGCAGGCGGAAGCCGGCCATTTCTGCCAGGACCGAGCTGTGGCCGGCGGCGCAGAGGCCCACCTTTTCGGTGTTGATGGTGCCGCGGGTGGTCTGGACACCGGTGACCCGGTTGCCGTCCTTGATGAAGCCGGTGACTTCGCAGTTCTGGATGATGTCCACACCGAGCTCATCGCACTTGCGGGCGAAGGCCCAGGCCACGTGGTCGTGCTTGGCAATGCCTGCACGCGGCTGGTACGTGGCGCCCATGACGGGGTAGCGGATGTTGTCGTTGATGTTCAGGATGGGGCACAGTTCCTTGACCTGCTGCGGATCCAGCCACTCAGCATCCACGCCGTTGAGCCGGTTGGCGCCCACGCGGCGAACGCTTTCACGGACATCGCCCAAGGTGTGGGCCAGGTTCATCACGCCGCGCTGGCTGAACAGGAAGTCGTACTCCAGCTCTTCCGGGAGGATCTCCCAGAGCTTGAGTGCGTGTTCGTAGATGGCGGCGCTCTCGTCCCAGAGGTAGTTGGAACGGATAATGGTGGTGTTGCGGGCCATGTTTCCACCGGCCAGCCAACCCTTTTCCAGGATGGCGATGTTGGTCATGCCGTGGTTTTTCGCCAGGAAGTACGCAGTGGCCAGGCCATGCCCGCCACCACCCACAATCACGGCGTCATAGCTTTTCTTCGGGTCCGGGTTACGCCAGAGGAAGTCCGGGTGTTCGGGGAGGTGGTCGGCACTCACTGAGCTGCTCCAATCAGTTCTGCTTCGGTTACGGCGCCATTGCCGTTGTTGTTCAGGTGGGGGTAAAGCGGGAACTTCTCCGCCAGGGCGGTTACGCGGCGGCGGAGCTCGACGGCGGTGGTCTCGTCCAGGGTCACGTCGGCTTCGCTGGTGCTTGCTTCGGTGCCTGCTTCGCTGCCGCCCTCTTTGGTGCCGCTGTTCGCTGCGGCGATCAACGCCGTCGCAATGATGTCCGAGACCTCGGTGAAGTCTTCGGCGCCGAAGCCGCGGGCGGCGAGAGCGGGAGTGCCGATGCGCAGGCCGGAGGAAACCATGGGCGGGCGGGGGTCGAAGGGGACGGCGTTGCGGTTGACCGTGATGCCGATCCGGTGAAGGGTATCTTCTGCCTGTTGGCCGTTAAGGACCGAGTGGCGGAGGTCGGCCAGCACCAGGTGGACGTCGGTTCCGCCGCTGACAACGGAGATGCCGGCTGCGGCTACGTCGTCCTGGAGGAGGCGCTGGGCCAGGATCTTGGATCCTTCCAGGACGCGGACCTGGCGTTCCTGGAATTCCGGTTCGGCTGCCATCTTGAAGGCCACGGCCTTCGCGGCGATGACGTGTTCCAGCGGACCACCCTGCTGGCCGGGGAAGACGGCGGAGTTAACCTTCTTGGCGATGTCGGCGTCGTTAGTGAGGATGACGCCGCCGCGGGGCCCGCCAAGGGTTTTGTGCGTAGTGCTGGTGACAATGTGCGCGTGCGGGACAGGCGACGGGTGCAGCCCTGCAGCAACGAGACCCGCGAAGTGGGCCATGTCCACCATGAGGTAGGCGCCCACCAGGTCCGCGATCCGGCGGAATTCGGCGAAGTCCAGCTGGCGGGAGTAGGCCGACCAGCCGGCGACGATCAGTTGGGGCTTGCTCTCAAGGGCCAGGCGCTCAACTTCAGCCATGTCTACGGTGTGGGTGTCCTCGCGGACTCCGTAAGGAACAACCTTGTACAACTTGCCGGAGAAGTTGATGCGCATGCCGTGGGTCAGGTGACCGCCATGGGCGAGGTTCAGGCCCATGATGGTGTCGCCCGGGGTGATGAGCGCATGCATGGCCGAGGCGTTGGCCTGGGCGCCGGAGTGGGGCTGGACGTTGGCGAACTCCGCGCCGAACAGGGCTTTCAAGCGGTCGATGGCGAGCTGTTCGATCACATCAACGTGTTCGCAGCCCCCGTAGTAGCGCTTGCCGGGGTAGCCCTCGGCGTACTTGTTGGTCAGCACCGAGCCCTGGGCTTCCATGACGGCCGTTGGTGCGAAGTTCTCAGAGGCGATCATTTCCAGCGTGGATTGCTGGCGGATGAGTTCCTGGGCGATCGCCTGATCGACCTCCGGGTCCGCCTGTGCAAGGGGGCGGATCAGCGGTTCAACCATGGTGTTCTCCTTCAAAGGCTTGTCTAGTGGCCGACTGTTAGGCAACTGATATATTAGAACTATTGCCATAGTATGTTGAAGGTCACATGGTCGTCAACGGGTCTGCGGTAACTCATCCAGCAGGCAGGGGTACGACGACGGGAGAGAGCAATGAGCGCCGCATTGGAAGCACTGGAATCAGTTCCGCAGGGTACGTCCCTGGCGGAGAACGCCTATCTGCTGCTGCGCGACAGGCTCATCATGCTGGACGTCAAACCCGGCGATCCCATCAACGACGGCCAAATTGCCGCCGAATTGGGCATCGGGCGCACTCCTGTCCGTGAAGCCATCAAGCGACTCGAAAGCGACCACCTTGTGGTCTCATATCCGCGGCGCGGCACGTTCGCCACCGGAGTGGACATCACCCAGTTGGCGGAAGTCTCCGAGATCCGCGAGCTACTGGAACCCCTTGCCTCCAGGAAGGCTGCCCGCATGGCCAGCCCCGCCATGCGCTCCGAGCTCCGAGCCGTCGCCGCTGCCATTCGTGATCTTGACGGCCAGGACAATTCCTCGCAGGAACTCATGCGCTACGACATCCAGGTGCACCGGCTCATCTACAAGGCCTCGGCCAACGCACACCTCGAGGACGTCCTGATCCGGTACGACAACCTCGCCACCCGCATCTGGTGTCACATGCTCGAGAAGATGCCCTCCGTCTCCGGCCACATCTCCGAACACGCCGACCTCCTCACCGCCATTGCCGACGGCGACGAAGACCGCGCCGCCGAACTCGCCCTGCACCACGTAGTCAGCTTCGAAGAAACCATCCGCAAGGTCCTCTAACCGTCTCTCACATCCCGCGTGTTTGGGGGCGACGCTCTTTCACATCCCGCGTGCTTGAGGGCGTTGCTCTTTCACATCCCGCGTTGTTGATCGCGTTGCTCTCTCACATCCCGCGTGCTTGATCGCGCCCCCCTCCCACACCCCGCGTGCTTGAGCCCAGGCCCAAACCTTTCGGGTGCCTGGGAGCGTGTTGCCGTGCGCGGGCTCGAACTATGGCATCCGCGCTGAAGTTTCCGTCCGGTTGCCGGCTTTCTTCAAGAAGTGGGATAGCGATGGGCTGAAGGGCTAGGGATGTGGGAGAGCGTCGGTACGGGAGTGATGCGTCTGATGCAACTATGTCTCCTCTGAAACAACATGCCATCAACGCCGAAATTATCGAGGGACACCACTGGGCAGGGAAAACACATTCAGGATTACCCTTGACCGCCACCACTCCCGCACATAGTCTGGTGCAACAGCGTTGCGTTGAGCGCAACCACTCTTACCTTGTTGGACACCTGACCATGAATCCTCCATGGCAGCGCACCGTTCATGGCCGCCATCTTGATCGTCATGACCGCCAGCGGCCGCCATAGTTTCCCACCCATTGAAAGGAACCACCATGACCATCACTCAGAACGAGGCCGTCAACGATGTGGCCAAGCTCGAGCGCACCAAAGTCCTCAACAACGGCGAAAAAGTCTCGCTGACCTTCTCCGACGCTGAGTTTGAACGCCGCCTCGGCGGCCTGCGCAGCATCATGGCCGAGAAGGACCTCGACGCCGTGGTCCTCACCAGCTACCACTCCATCAAGTACTACTCCGACTTCCTCTTCACCTACTTCGGCCGCTCCTACGGCATGGTGGTCACCAAGGACGACACGGTCACCATTACGGCAAACATCGACGCCGGGATGCCTTGGCGCCGCAGCTACGGCGAGAACCTGGTGTACACGGACTGGCGCCGGGACAACTACATCCACGCCATCCAGGAAGTCCTGCGCACCCGCGGGATCAACCCGCGCCGCATCGGCGTCGAAGATGACTCGCTGCCTTTGGACAACCGCAACAAGATCCAAGCCGCCTTCTCCGGAGCAACGTTGGTGGATGTGGCGCAGGCTGCGATGCGTCAGCGCATGATCAAGTCGGACGAGGAAATCGCGGTCATCAAGCACGGCGCCCGCATTGGCGACCTCGGCGGCGAGGCCATCCGCAACGCCATCACAGCCGGCATCACCGAGTACGAGGTCGCGTTGATCGGCACCGAAGCCATGGTCCACGAGATCGCACGCACATTCCCGGACTCGGAAATCCGCGATACCTGGGTATGGTTCCAGTCCGGCATCAACACTGACGGTGCACACAACTGGGCCACCACCCGGAAGATCCAGGAACACGACATCCTGTCCCTCAACTGCTTCCCCATGACCAGCGGCTACTACACCGCATTGGAACGGACCCTGTTCTACGGCGAACCGGACGCCCGTTCCCTGGAGCTGTGGAACATCAACGTGGAGGTACATAAGCGCGGCCTTGAGCTGATCAAGCCCGGTGCCGTCTGCAAGGACATCGCCGCAGAGCTCAACGAGATCTACGTCAGCCACGGGCTCCTGGCCAACCGCACCTTCGGTTACGGTCACTCGTTCGGTGTGCTGAGCCACTACTACGGACGCGAAGCAGGCCTGGAACTGCGCGAGGACATCGACACCGTTCTTGAGCCCGGCATGGTGGTGTCCATGGAACCAATGATCACGGTGCTCGACGGCCAGCCGGGTGCCGGCGGCTACCGTGAGCACGACATCCTGGTGGTGGGCGAGGGCGGTGCGGAGAACATCACCAAGTTCCCGTTCGGTCCCGAGTACAACATCATCGGAGCCTAATGACCCGGCCGGTGGACACAGCGTGGTGTCCACCGGCCGAACCCGGTGGGGCGGCCGCCGTCGGAATATCTCCAGCGAAATATAGTGAACCCATGACTCCCACTGAATCCAGCGACACTCCTGAGAACAGCAACAGCACTGGTGACAGCAAAAACACCTCCGTAATCGTCAACGCCATCGCGGTGCTGAGGAGCTTCACCGCCGACGAACCGCTCCTGGGAGTCACCGAAATCGCCGGCCGTATTGGCCTGCACAAGAGCACCGTTTCGCGCATCCTGGCGACGCTGGAACAGGAAAACCTGGTAGAGCGCGACGTCGATTCGCGCAGGTTCCGCTTGGGGCTGGGGATGATCGCCATGGCAGGCCCCCTCCTGGCGGAACTCGAAGAGCGCCGCGTGGCCTACCCCGTGCTGCGCGAACTGACAGAACGCACGGGGGAGACGAGCGCCCTCATGGTGTGGAATGGCAACGAGTCGATGTGCGTGGAACAGATCCCCAGCCGCCATCAGGTCAAACACCTTGCTCCGTTGGGTGCCCGCTACAACGAGGCCCTGAGCTCGTCGGTGCAGGTGTTCCTCGGCGCGGAGGACAAGGATCGTGTGCGGCAGCTCCTGCGCAGCGGGTCGATCACCCTTCCCGGCCTGGACGGGGATGCCATTGAGGCGTACCTGGCGAGGGTTGAGGAATCCGTGGAGCGCGGCTGGGCAGTTAACTTTGGGGAGACTTCCATTGAAGAAGTCGGAGTGGCATCACCCGTTTATGACCATCGTGGCGACATTGTGGCCTCGGTCCTGATTCCGGCTCCCAAGTTCCGGGTTTCCCAGGACACCTTGGACAGCCTCGGTGAAGCCTGTTCAGCAGCAGCAGCAAAGGTCACAACGAGGCTGGGTGGGCGCGCCCCGCGCTAAGCCGGGTACCCGCCGTCGAGCGCTTATTAGGCACAAAAAACGGCGACCGTCCCGCGAAAGGGGGTGGCCGCCGTCGTTGTTCACATGACGTACGTGAAGGTTACATGTTCCTTCGGGCCGTCCGTGGCTCGTCCATGGCATCCCTGCCCAGCCAGGCGCCAAGCCCGATCATGACAATGCCGAGGATCAGGTGCAGCCAGTTGTCGGCCGTGTTGAACGGGACAAAGTTGGCAGCTGTTCCCTGGTTGATGACCAGGCCATAGATCCAAAGAACGATGTACACGGCGCCGCCGCCCAGGAGGAACATGCGGGCCATGCGTGCGTTCCTTGCCATGGCCAAGCCGGCCACGCCAAACAGCAGGTGAACGATGTTGTGGAGTACGGACACTTGGAAGATTCCAAGCAGCATGGCGCCGGATTCATGTCCCGCAAAGGTCATGGCGCCGAAATTGGTGGTGATTCCCGGGATGAAGCCCAGGATGCCTACCAGCAGAAATACAATGCCAACGCCCATGGCGGTGTTGCGAAGCGTCAACCCCATCATGTGGTGGTGTTCGGCGGGGTGCGAAGCGGTGGTCATCAGTCCTCCCTTTTCACGCGGTTGCCGGCTCTTCTCATGGAGAGCCGCGTGCGGCAAGGGGTGTCGCAAAACCTTGCCGACGCCGCCATAATACTCCTCAAACGCCTCCGATAGCAGGGGATAGGGCCTGTTCAGCGGCGGTTAGCATGGATTTATGAGCCAAGCTCCCAACGGACGTGTGCACACGATATTCCACGACACCCGCGATCTCACGCCTTTCCGCGAGGGCTACGTCCGCACCCCGGTCCGTGGCTTGGCCGACGGCGTCAACGATGTCCTGTCCGGCGTCCTCAGCGGCCGTGACCATGCGAGGTTATCCGTGGTGGGTAACATCCCGCGGCTGAGGATGTTGTCCTCCAAAACGGCCAAGGCAATGCACGACGCCGTGTTCACGTCCACGGAACCGGATCGGCTCCTAGCTTTCGGCCGCATGAATCCGGGATGGGCGGGCTTATGCCACGTGATGGCGGGACTGCTCGCGTACAAGCACGGCGGTTTCTTGAGGGCTTCGGAGTTGCTGCAGCGCGGTTTAACAACAAGGATCGACGACGACGCCAGCCTGTTCTCGGCCACGTACCTGGGGCAGGTGGTCACCAAAGTCGAGGTGGCCGAGCGCGTGGAGGTTCCAGTCCTTTTCAGCGAGGAATCAGTGTTCCTGGCGCTGGCCCATTGCCTCCGGGAAATGGGGATGACCGAGGCCGCCTTGGAAGCGGTGGTGACTTTGCCGCCGTCGTTGCCTTCTGCGTTGGCGCGCTGCACGGCGGCGTATTCGTTGGAACGCCACCGCGACGTGGTGCTCTGGACCGAAGGCCTGTTGAATACCGACGACCTCTCGGCGGCGCTGTTGTTGATCCGCGCGCGGTCGCAGCGGGCCAGGGGCGACTTCGAGTCCGCGCAGGTGGCTTTGAAGGAGGTCCTGCGTCGTCGGAAGACCAATCTGGCGCTAAAGAACGACGCCTTGACTGACCGGGCACTCCTGGCACTGGATCAAGGACGCCGTACCCTGACTCCGCGGTCCAAGCGTCCTGCTCCGCCGGCAGAGCTGGAGACCTTGGAAGTTATCCGCAAGGACGCGGAGATGCGTCGCCTGTGGGAGAACGACTTCAGGCAGTTGGGCGGCGAATAAAACACCCTTGTGCGTTAAGCGGGACAGGCGTAGCGTCTTAATCAACCAAACGGTTGATCAACCGAAAGGTTGATTAACCGTTGGGTGATGAGAAGGGTGCAATACGGAATGGAACAAGATGCTCTCGACAGGGCCTTCATGGCCTTGGCTGATCCGGTGAGGCGGGCCATGGTGGCCCGGCTCTCCCGAGGGGACGCCACCGTCAACGAGCTCGCGGAGCCATTCGCCATCACCAAGCAGGCGGTTTCCAAACACATACAGGTCCTGGAGCATGCAGGATTGGTCACCCGCTCGCGCGACGCACAGCGCAGGCCGGTCCACTTGGATGCGGCAGCTTTGGAGCGGCTGACGGCTTGGATCGACCAGTATCGGCTGCTGGCCGAGTCCCGTTTCCGGCAGTTGGACGAGCTGCTGGGCGCTTCGCAAAATGCCGCCGCCTCCCACCCGGAACAAGAGAACCCGGAACAAGAGAACACAGCAAAGAAGAAAGAGGAACTGAGATGAGCAACCCAACAACAATCACCGCTGATAGTGGCGTCCCGTTCGTTGACACAGTCCGCGAATTCGATGCCCCGGTCAGTGCCGTCTTCAAAGCCCACGTAGACCCGGACCTCTTGGCCAAGTGGCTGGGCCCGCGTAGCACGCAGACGAAAATCACCGAGTACAACGCAACCACAGGCGGCAGCTGGCGCTATGAAAGCGGCGACGACAACGGAATGTACGGCTTCCGCGGGGTCTTCCACACGGTTGAGCCGGATGCCTTGATCATCCAGACCATCGAGTTCGAGGGCGCGTCCAACCAAGTGGTCATCAGCACCACAACCTTCGAGGAGATCGATGGGCGGACCCGGATGTCGGCGCACGAGGTCTACCCCTCGGTTGAAGCACGCGACATGGCCCTGGCGACCGGGATGGACTACGGCGTGATCGAAGGATACGAGCGCCTTGACGAGCTGCTGAGCGCGTAGCTGCCTGACGCCCTGCCGCCTAGCTGCTGAGCGCGTAGCCGCCTAGTGGCCGGCCGCCAGAATCTGAGGCAGCAGGGGGAGAAGCTGTTCCGACAGCAACACTGTCCCCAGCCCGATCATGATGATTCCGCTGACCAAGGTCACAACACGCGCGGCGCCCGGCCGGGAAGCCAGCAGCTTCCTGGAGGTCAATGCCACGGCCGTGTAGATCACGCCGGCGAGGATCACGAACGTCAGGCCCAGCAAGCCCGACTGGATCGGCACGGGCAGTGCTGCCTCGGGGCTGACAAACTGCGGCACCAGTGCAACGAAGAAAAGCAGCCCCTTTGGGTTGATGCCGCTGGTGCCCATCCCCTGAAGGAACGTACGGAGCTGGTTTCCGGACTGCACGACGCCGCCTTCCGCACTAAAGCTCGCGCCTCGCCACGAGCGGAGGGTCGCGACGCCGAGCCACAGCAGGTAGGCAGCTCCCGCTATGGTCAGCCATCCCAGGAGCCCTGGAACGCCGGCCAGGAGGGCTGCCAATCCTGCCACCATCAGCAAAGTGTGAATGACATAGCCACTGCAAAGACCTGCCACTGCGGGGACGAAGCTGCGTTGCCGCAGGCCGGCCGAAATCGAGTACGCCCAGTCGACGCCGGGCGTGCAGGCCAGGCTGACGGCGACGACCATGAAGGCCAGGAACAGCTGCGGGTTCACGTTTTCTCTCCAGGGCTAGGTGGTAGGAAAACTCTAGGGAAATCTGCGCCATAAGTGTTCCCGTTTTTAGCCCAGCCGATGGCCTTTTGGGTAAGATATTTGCGTGATTGACGGGATTGATAGAACTATTTTGCGCCACCTCAAAGAGGACGGCCGGATGACTGCCACTGCGCTTGCTTCGAAGGTGGGGTTGACGGTGGCTCCATGTCATCGGCGGCTCCGCGATCTGGAGTCGTCCGGAGTGATCCGCGGCTACAGGGCTGACATCGATCCCGCCGCGGTGGGGCTCGGCTTCGAGGCCATAGTGTTTGTCACGCTCAAGCAGGTGGAGCGCACCATCATGGCGGAGTTTGAGGAGCGGGTAACAGCCAGTCCCAACATCGTGGAGGCCCAGCGGCTGTTCGGCTCTCCCGACTACCTGCTGAAGGTCATCGCCGCGGACCTGCCTGCCTACCAGCGCTTCTACGACGACGAACTCGCGGCACTTCCTGCGGTGGAACGCCTGACATCCACGCTGGTAATGAAAAACCTGAAGACCAACATCGGCCCACCCGTCTAGGGCCTACTCCGCCAGCAGGCCCGTTGTCCGGTAAGGAATGACTTCGCGGAGGAACATGCTGGTGGACGTGCGGACGATTCCCGGGCACAGCCGGATCTCTTCGGAGACCCGGTAGAGATCGTCCGGGCTTTTGGCCACCACCCTGATGATGAGGTCGGTATCACCGGCGGGGGCATGGCATTCGAGGACTTCAGGGATCTCCCGGAGGGCGGCGATGGCCTCGTTCAAGTGGCTCTGATCGAGTTCGGCACTGACGGCGGCAGCCACGCCGCGTCCCAGGGCTGAGGGCAGGACGCGGCTGCTGTTGGGACGGAGCGCACCGGACGCCGTCATTCTCTCCAGGCGCGATTGAACTGTTCCGCGTGCAAGGTGCAGCTTTTGGGCCAGCACCATGATGGGCACGCGGGGATCTTCATCAAGGGCGGCCAGAATTCGCCGGTCCGTGGCATCGAGTTCCTGCAAAGTGACCACTTCCTGTCGAGGTTTTCGCACGAGACTGGTCAGATCGACCAACTATTATCACGTCCGTTGCACCAACTGTATGCCTCCTGCTGAAATGGTGACAACGAAGCAGGATGAGGCTACCGCCAAAACCCGCAGGCAACAGGAAGCCGGAACACCACCCGGAGCCCTGCACAGGTTTCCCGCAAGGAAGCAGCCGCTGATTGACTCTTGTTCACAGCATTGTCATTCCGCACCCGCCCGTTCATCCGGGCGCCACAGCAAGAGCCCCTGAGCTACCGGATCGTTGCGGTAGCTGAGGGGCTCTTGTGTTCTCCGGAGATGTTTGCCGCCGCCGGCACATAGGCTTGAACCATGACCTCTGCCGGCCGTTTCGCCCCGAGCCCCTCCGGCGAATTGCACATCGGCAATCTTCGAACCGCCATTCTTGCGTGGCTGTTCGCGAAGTCCAGCGGCCGTGACTTCCTGCTGAGGGTCGAGGATCTGGACCGCGCCCGTTCCGGCGCTGAGGCGGAGCAGCTCCGCGATCTGCAGGCCGTCGGCGTCAGGTGGGACGCCGCCGTCGTGCGCCAGACCGAGCGTGCGGAACTATATGACCAAGCGATTGCCCGCCTGACGGCTGAAGGCCGCACCTATGAATGCTTCTGCACGCGACGGGAGATACAGGAGGCCCCTTCCGCGCCTCATGCCCCGCAGGGCGCCTATCCGGGGACATGCCGACGGCTTTCCCACGCTGAACGCGAGATCCGGCGTGCGACGCGTCCCGCCTCCATCCGGCTGCGGACCGACGTCTCCGAGTGGGCTGTTGAGGACCAGTTGCGCGGCGATTACGTGGGTGTGGTGGACGACCTTGTGCTGCGCCGCAACGACGGCGTCACCGCCTACAACCTGGCAGTAGTGGTGGACGATGCCGCCCAGGGAATTGATCAGGTGGTGCGCGGCGACGACCTCCTCCCGTCCACCCCCAGGCAGGCCTATTTGGCAACGCTGTTGGGGCTGCCTTTGCCGGAATACGCCCATGTTCCCTTGGTGGTGAACCACGACGGCGTCAGGCTGGCAAAGCGCGACGGTGCCGTCACGCTGGCCGACCTCGCCGCCGTCGGAATTCCTGCAGAACGTGTGCGTGACCTGATCCTTGAGTCGCTTGGACTCCCGGCCGGAACCTTGGATAACGCGCTGCCGCACTTCCACCCCGGGACCCTTCCCACGGAGCCGTGGGTGTGGAAAACTCCTCGGTCCTGAACCAGCCACCGCGTAGGCTGGCTGGATGCATTCACAGCTGATCGCCCCAGGTTTCGAGCCCGTCGCCGAGCTCTTCGGTAGTTTCCTCGCCCAGGATCCTGACTATTCTGCGCAGGTGGCGGCCTACCATCGTGGCGTCAAGGTTCTGGATCTTAGCGGGGGCCCGCACATCCGGCCGGACTCCGTGACCGGCGTCTTCTCATGCTCCAAAGGCATGGCTGGCCTGGTGATGGCGTTGCTGGTTCAAGACGGCACCCTGGATCTTGACGCAGAGGTGGTCAAATATTGGCCGGAGTTTGGTGTCGAGGGCAAATCCTCCATCACCGTGGCGCAGCTTTTATCGCACCAGGCGGGGCTCCTGGGGGTGGAAGGCGGCCTGACCTTGAACGAGGTCAACAACTCCGGGCTTGCAGCGGCCAAACTCGCCGAGCTGCCGCCCTTGTGGAAACCTGGCTCGGCTTTTGGATATCACGCACTGACCATAGGCATCTTCATGGAAGAGCTCTGCCGACGCATCACCGGTTCCACGCTGCAGGATGTCTTCGAGCAACGCATCCGTGCAGTAACCGGCGCCCACTTTTACCTGGGCCTGCCCGAAGCCGAAGAAGACCGCTTCGCACCCTTCCGCTGGGCAGCGGATCCCTCCTGGCCGTGGGTGGATCCCGCCAGCCATTTTGGGCTGGCTGCCAATGCGGCCGTGGGCGACATCCTGGACTTGCCCAACAT
>NZ_JABMCX010000111.1 GCF_013179505.1 Paenarthrobacter sp. CM16
TGTAACGCCGGCGATGCCTTGAAGGGTGAGGCTCATATATGTCAGGTCGGTGATGGCCAGGATCCAGAAACCGAGGGCCATGCTCAACCACGGCAGCCGGCGTCCGCGGGCTGCGCGCATGGTCAGGACGATGACCACGGAGACCATGAGGACGTCCGCGATGGGGTACGCCATCTGGGTTATTCGGGAGAAGGCATCCTGGTCCGTGGCTGCGGCCAATGGCCCCAGAACGGAACTCCAGGCGATGAAGAAGGTGGAGCTGGCCACCACCCCGGCATCCAGGATGGTGCGGCGAAGGGGCAAGCGCAGCCCCTGGCCCCTCAAGAGGAGGACCAGGCCAATGGATGTGGGCAGGGCGTACCAAACAAAGCCGATATCCGCGAACGATGGGAAGGGATACTGGTGGTCCAGGACTATGCCGTTGATGGTCCAGACGGTTTGCCCTGCGCTCCAGATAGCCAGGCCCGCCACAATGAACCACCGGCCTGCGGAGTTGTCCTTGCGGCGTCTGGCTGCGCGAGTATGGGCAATCAGCGCGGTGAGCGCTGCCAGAAGGATCGCCAGGTCACCGGCGAGTTGCGCCGTCGTCGTTCCTGTTCCGCTTGTCAGGCCGACGGCCAACAGCACCATGCACAACGCTACGGGCACCAGAAAAAGCGGCCATCCGTGCCGTGCCGACGAGCGCATCGGAAGAACCCCGTGCTTCACTCCTGCCACTGAACCCCTGCCTTAGAAAGTGGCCCCACCAAAAGCGAACAACGCGTCTTGCCTGCGCTGAGGAGAGCATACGCCGAAAACACGCCCGAAGAGCAGGGCAGGCCGCAAGGAATCCGGACGTTTCAAGGGCAGCCCCTATAGTTGATGGCTGCAGGCACGCACACCGTAAGGAGATTGGTGATGGTTTACCCGAGGATCGCCAATCGTTGGATCCAGGTCATGTTCGGCGTGTATCTGGTGGCGTTGGCCCTGGTGGTGTTCTTGCCGGCGCGTGAAGCCGGCACTGTGACAGGGTTTGTGGGCGTGATTGCCGGGTGGCTTTCGCTGCTTGGCCTGCCGCTCGAAACCGCCGCAGTGGGCGTGGAGTTCGCAGCCAACATCGTCCTGTTCATCCCTTTCGGGGCGTTCCTCCGCCTCCTCCGGCCAACCCGTTGGAATTGGTGGACGGTGGGGCTGCTCGCCCTGGGGTCGTCGGCGTTGATCGAAACGGTGCAGCTGGCGGTTCCGGGCCGGGTCACAGCGTTCTCGGACCTGGTGGCCAACACCGTGGGGGCCTTGGTGGGCCTTGCGGTGATGAAGAGGCTTGCGGCTTAGAGGTGCTTCCGGAGGATTCCGGCAACATCCTCGCAATGCCCGGCTATCCGCAGGGCAACGTCCCGATGCACAGCCTCGGAGGCGTTGATGGGATCGGGGATGTCGTCCTCGTCACGGAGTCCGGCTGTTGAACGGACTGCTGCCGCACGGCTGACCAGACCGGCCAAGGGAGTACTTGTCACTGCGCCGGTCACCGACGCCCAACTGGCAGCCGCGGGAACTGCTGCACCTTCGCCGGCAGGGACATTCGCTGCCGCGCGGGCGAACTCGGCCATGGTGAACGCGCGCTGGGCAGCACCGGGATACTTCTTCACCAACTCATCGCGCTGCTTGCGGGTCATGGTCAACACCAGGCTGGCCGCCTCAACAACCTCAGCCGAGATCTGCCGGCCCACCGAGCCATCCGGGTTGCCGCCGTACTCCCTGGACAGGGCAGCCGGGATGGGCTCCATGGGTGCCCCTGATGCGGCGTGCAGGCCGGCGCTGACCACCTGCAAGTTGCTGACGCCGTGCTTCTGGAGCTGGGCGCGGATCAGTTGCTCGGCCAACGGTGAGCGGCAAATGTTCCCTGTGCACACTGTCAAAATGAACGACGGCGGCTGGGCGCCGTGGTTGGTCACACTCACAGGGCGTTGGTGCTTTCACGACGACGGCCGCGGCGTTGGTCGGTCAGCTGGACCTGCTCTGTCGCAGCCACGGGACTCGATTCCGCTGCGGGAACGTGGTTGGCTTTGGCCGCTTCCTCGCCGGTGTCCTTGCGGTTGTAGTACGTGTAGTACTGGTACCCGTAGTCCTCGCCCTTGGAGGATTTGCGCGAAACGCCGTTGATGATCAGGCCCAGTGGCCTGCCCTTGACGCGTTCGAGGTTCTGGAGTGCCCTCTTCAGTTGGTCGTAGGTGGTTTTGCCTGCACGGCTGACCACCAAGGCTCCGTCCGTGCGGGCGGTGAGGATCGCCGCGTCGGTGACGGGCAACAGCGGCGGGGCATCCACCAGGACGATCGCGTGCTTGGCGATGTCTTCCAGCAGGGTCCGCATCACGTTGGAGCCCAGAAGTTCGCTGGGGTTCGGTGGTACGGAACCGGCGCCGAGCACAAAGAGATCGCCGCTTTCGCCCCATGGCTGCAGGACGTCGTTGAGCGTGGCCCTGCCGATGAGGACATCGGTGAGGCCCACGTTGGCCAACAGTCCGAAGGTCTTGGCAACGGTGGGGCGTCGGAGGTCGCCGTCCACCACAACAACACGTTGGCCGGAGGCTGCGATGGTTTGGGCCAGGTTGGCTACCACCGTGGTTTTTCCTTCACCCGGGAGTGCGGAAGTGACAACGATGATGCGGGGCGGCTCGTCGACGTCCATGAACTGGAGGTTGGTCCGGAGCTCGCGGATGGCCTCGGCTACGGCGTAGTCCTGGTGGTTTTTGTTCTCCAGGTCATTGCCGCCGCGGGACAGCACGAGGCGGTTGACGCCGTCGAAATTGTTGTGGAACGGAACGGTTCCAATGACGGCAACGCCGGTCTCGGCTTCGAGTTGGGCTGCGGATCGGACACGGCGGTCGAAGATGTTCCGCAGCAGGGCGTACCCGATGGCCAGCAGCAGGCCGGCTACAACACCGATCATTAGGGCCAGCCGGGTGTTGGGGGACGTAGGAGTGGTGGGGAGCTGTGCGGCATCGAGCGAGCGGAAGCTGACAATGGACGTTTCGCTGCTGTTGCTGCCCTTTTCGAGCTCTGCAACCTGCTTGGCGACGCCCCTGACCCAAGCCTCGGCGAGGTCCCGGGCACCCTCCGGGCTGCTGGCTTGGGCGGAGAACTTCAGGGTGGCGGTGTCCTGCGGGTTCTGGGCCGAGATCCGGCTGATCAGTTGCTCAGGCGAGGTCCCTTGGAGCTTGAGGTCCTTGATGACGGTTTCTGCCACGGACCGGGATTTTGCGACGTCCAAGTAGGACTTCGCACGGGACTTGGAGTAGCTCTCCCCGGCCATGGCCGTGCCCAGATCCTTGTTGACGCCCACGGAGATGATGCCGCTGGCATCGGCGCTGAAGACCTTGGTTTGGGTTAAAGTCCAGCCGAAAGCGACTATTCCACCCAACAAGGTAATGGCAATCACCGAAATCCAGTGTGCGCGCAGGACCTTCCAATAGTCCGTGAGCTCCATGAAATTGTCCCCCTGATGCTTTGTGGGCGCCGACACGTCGACACAAAAGAACGCAGTTCTTGCACTGCGTTGTAAGTATCGTAACGTGCTGACCTAAAGGGGATACCCACCTCGCGGTGGGATGGGGGGTTTATGAAAAATGCAGGATACTGACTTTCTTCAAATGGGAGCGGTGTACTTCGCGCAGGATCATCATGGTCTTCAGAGGCATGCAGAATGCGTTTTTGGTGAGCTGAGCATCAGTTCACTTTCGGGGGATTTCACCGCCCTTGATGCAGCCGGTTCTGACGATACCGTGGACATCTATTTCGTAGCATCAGGTCTCATCCGGGATCCGCGCTCGGGGGCGCATCTGCCAGGCGGTGAGTCGGTTGTCGTGGTCCCCGGCGGCAGGGGATTACCGTCTCCGTTCATCGGCGACGCGGACGCCAAACGAATCCGGATCCAGAGAAGTGCGGCGGAGACGTTCGTCCCCCACGCGCTGGACAGCGTCACCATCACTCCCGTCCGCTCACGGCTCGATGATGCTGCTGAGGCCTTCATCGGGGCAATCCTGAATCAGCCTGCCCGGCACGGTTCAGCCATTGAGCTCTATGCCACCGAGCAGATTCTCCTGGAGCTCACGGGCAGCCTCCTGCTTGACCACTGTGGGGTTTCCTGGGATTCCACGTCCTTGACCTCAGTGCTCCGGGACCAGGCCATGGCGGTCATCGCGCAACGATGCGCTGACCGGGAACTGAACCCCGAAGCCGTGGCAAAGGCTGTGCAATCGTCATTGCGCCGGGTACAGGCCGCATTCGCGGAGGTGGGAAATTCCATTGCGGCGGAGATCCGCAGGCAGCGCGGCAGGCTGGCGCGAACACTGCTCACCGATGCCCGCTATGACGTTCTCAGCGTCCAGCAAATCGCCGAGCAGACCGGCTTCGGGACAACGGCTGCCCTGCGCAGGGCCTTGGATGAGCTGTACGGCTGCGGGCCGCGGGATCTCAGGGAACGCCGCGGGAGTGAGGCTGCAGCGTCCTGAACGCCGCTTGCCGGTAACGGCAGAGGACGTTTCGCGCAGACCTTGAACCGTTCAGCGACAAAGTTCCCGCAGGGGCCGAATCTGTCGCTTCCAGCCAAAAATGCGTGGGTAATGTCTATTCCTGATGGGGGAACTCGGCATGTGCTGGATTCCAACCGATGGTTTTCATTCCGAGTTGAAAGAAGAGCAATGAGCGACGAAGTTACCGTTTCCAAGCCGCACTCCCGCCGCGCAGTCGTCAAGGGCGCCGCCTGGTCCGTGCCCGTTATCGCCGCCGCCGTGGCTGCTCCGGCCGCTGTAGCATCCGTCAACACTTTGAGCCTTGCCTTCACGGCTTCAACCACGGACCTCCTCAGCCTCAATCTGCTGGATGGCGGCGGCACGCTGACGGCTCAGGCCCTGGTCACCGTTCCCACCATCCTGACCTTCACGAACGGTCCGGGCGGGGTAACGGAAACCGCTACGGTCACTGTCTCGGTTGCGCGTCCTGCCGGCATCAACGTCACCGTTGGACGGGCTCGCGGTTTCGGCGTCTACTCCTTCGACGGCGCCCTCACCACTGCCGGCCAGCGCACTGCCGTGTACCAGTCCGCTCCCATCGTTGGACAGTTCGGTTTCCCGGCCACAACCTGGACCAACAGCGTACCCGTCACGGTCGCCAGCAACGGCACGCTGAACCTTCCCATTGTCTTTGGACTCGCAGGTACCAGCACTGGACTTGCCATCAGTGCTTTGGCAACATTCCCTGTCACCGTAACCGTGGTTATTGGCGGCCGTACCTTGACCGCAACGAGCAGCATCTCCGTCCCGGTTGGTGCGGGTCTGCTCTAAGCCTTTTTTCGAATTACTGCGAAAGCGCGTCAGTCCTTAGGCTGACGCGTTTTCGTGTGTTCCAGTAATGCGGATTAGGGTATTTGAAGGCCGCCAACAGAATAACTTTCGCTTGGTATGGCCTGCTGATCTTAGGTGGGGGAAATGCAAACCGATGACATCCTGATCGATGCACTGGGCGGTTTAGTCAGGATTCGATTCGATTTTTCGGAACAACAGGTTGATGCAGGCCGACTTGGAAAACTCCGGAGCCCCTGGTCCGATGCACTTGCCGAAAATAGCGAAGCTCGTGGCGTTGAGGATAGCGTCCCCGGACTGCTTTGGCCTTTCCCGGACGACGACGGACTCCCAGGTTCCGTAGCGGAGCTTTCCACCCGCACAACTTTGGCAGCCATCGAGGCACAACGGGGCCGCCTGCTGATGCTGCATGCTGCCGGAATTGCCCACCCCTCCGGCAAGGTGCTGGCGTTCATCGGTCCGTCCGGCAGGGGCAAGACCACCTTGGCGCGGCACCTCGGTGCGGAATACGGCTATGTCACCGATGAGACCGTTGGCATCGAGGCCGATGGCACAGTGCATCCCTACAGGAAACCACTCTCGGTGATCCGGCCCGGTGCGATGTACAAAGAGCAACTTGCCCCTTCTGCCCTGGGTCTTGGCGGGCTCCCGGCTGCCCCGCTCATGCTGGCCGGGTTGGTTCTGGTGTCCCGGCTGGATGGTTTCACCGGGGAGCCCGGGATCGGCACCTTGGGACTGTGCGAGGCCCTGGTAGCGATCGTCCCCGAGATCAGCTATCTGGCCGACATGGACAAGCCGCTCCAGACCATTGTTACCCACGTAGACCGCTGCGGCGCCATTCGGCAGGTCATTTACCGTGAGGCACATGAAGTCCTGCCCTTGGTCCCTGAGTTGTTGACGCGGGAACAACCCGAGGCGTGGGAGGCCGTCCTGCCAATGGAGGAAACGGCCGGCGTGCGGAATCCCCTGGCAGCGGAGTCGTACGTTCCTGCCTCCGTCCTGGACGCAGTGGAAGCCGGTGGCCTGACCGCTATCCTGGATGGAAACCGCGTTGTGCACGTCTTGGATGGCGTGGGCCCGCTGGTCTGGAGGTCGATTTGCGAGGGCCTTGATTTCCGTTCGCTTGCCCGCCAGGTGGAGTTCCAATTCGGCGCTCCCCCTGAACAGAACCTCGACCAAGCGGTAGTGCAGGTTCTCTCAACTCTTGCCGACGCGGGGCTGCTCGTACGCATCCCGGCCACATAACAATGGCGCCCGTTACTACGCAAGCTGCCCGCCGGCGTCGTCGATTGCTCCGTTCACCGTGGAGCCACGCACTGCTGGCATTGATTCTCGTGGCACTGGTTCAAAGCTTCCTGGTGAAGATTTACCATGTGCCCACAGGCTCCATGGAGCAAACCCTTAACGTGGGCGACCGCGTGTTGGTTAACCGGACGGCCTACTTATCTGCAGCCCCCGAACGCGGGGATGTGGTTGTCTTCAGCAAGCCGCCGAGCTGGGGGGCGGCGCCTGAACGCAGCGTCCTGCGCAACAGTGTTGGCTGGTTTGGTGAACTGACCGGGATTGGTCCGGGCAATACTGAGTACTTGGTCAAACGGATCATCGGGGTGCCCGGTGACACCGTTGAGTGCTGCGATGCTGCCGGCGCGGTCAAGGTCAACGGGGCAGCCATGAGTGAACCGTATGTCCATGAGGATTTACCATTTCATGCGGGCTCACTTGACTGCTCGACGGCGGTGAAGTCGCCTCGCTGCTTTGGGGCGCTGCTCCTCGGCGAGGACCAATATCTTATGGTGGGTGACCACCGGTCAAGCTCGGAAGACTCCGTTGCAGCCTGCAGGAATCCGGCAGCCGCTGCCGACTGCGTCAGGACTGTCCATCGGGGGGATATTACCGGGCGGGTGGACTGGCGGGTCTTCCCCTTCAGCAAGTGGGGATCGCCGGGCTCCTGACCCGTGCGAATGCCGGCAGTAGATCAAGCCTCAAGCTTGTTGCAGCGTTTTGGAGACCGAACGGTATCCCGCGTACAGCAAAAGGCCGGTAACTGCTTCCACGACTGTGAGCCCCAGGAAAAGTACCGCCAGCGAATCGGTCCACAGAATCAAGGCCACGCTGACTGCGAGATACAACAACGAGGACATGATTCGAATCCAAAAGACCTGGCCCACCATCCCGGCCCGCCGCAGGTAGGTGAAGGGCAGGGTCCCAGGGATGCTGACCAGTTTCCAGAGGCACGCCAGTGATAGAGCGCCGAGTGTCACCACGTTCCAGGCAGAGCCGAACAGTGACTGGAAGACGCCAAGGACTTCCAAGACCAGAATGAGCGCTATGGCCACGATACTGAGGGCGGACATGCCCAAGGTCAGACTCTTCGATTCCGCTCCGAGAAGTCGCGTCCGCATGTACCCCAGGATGGGTTGAAGCGCTCCGAGGACAGTGATGGTCGCCTTGAGGGCAACAGCTTCCTCTTCCCGTTGGAGCAGGTACACGGTGGCCACGATGCCCAACGGCACCAAGGCCACCATTGCGGTTTCAAGGGTGATCCAAGCAGTGGGAGCCAGACGCGGCCGGCCCGAGGCCTTGAACGGGGTTTTCAGGGCCCGGATCACTATGGCGGCCGCCATTGCCGTACCCAGGACAGAGACAGCCCACGGAGAATTCTGTTGTGCAAGGACAAAAGCCACGCCGGCGCCAATGACCAGCGCGGTGGCAGTCAGCGCCTCCATCTTCCACCCGGCCGTGTAGGCAGCATGCATCCTGCCTATCTGCAGGGCCACCATGGCGCACGGTAAGCCAAAGGCCAAGGCTGCAATGGAGCTTGGGAAAATGATCATCGCCAGCGTTCCCGCTACGCCCAGGACCGTAGCCCAGGCCGGAATGTAGGTCTTGTCGACCAAGCGGGAGTCGGCCATTCTTGGTTCCAGCAGGCCCGCGGCAATCACACCGGCGCAGAAGGAGCCGATGCTCAGTATGAGGGCTAACTGAGCCTGTCCTTCAAGGGCGAACAGCCTGGCTGCAACGGCTTGGAATGCTGCAGGAACGATCGCTGTGACAGCTCCTGAGGCCACCATGACCAGCGATGAGAGCACGCTGCTCCGGGTGGCCGTGGCAGTGGTCATGCTTTGACGCCCAGGACCGCGTTGTGAAGGCTCTCACCCAACGCCCTGTAGGCCTCGTCCGTGCTTGCCGCAGCACGGTTCACTGCTGCGTCGTATTCCTCACGGGCCGTCACATCGTTCAGTAGACGGGCAACCTGGGTGTGAACCATCTCAGGATCAAAACTGAACGCGTTATGGACGTGTTCTTTGAGCCCCAAATCCTCGAACGCCGCAAACCCTTTGCGCTCATAGGACAGATGAACAACGTAATGGCCCGCTTGCAAGGCCATGAGGGCAGCATGCAACCGCACGGCTACCACCACCCGCTTGGTGGAAGCTCCGTTCAGGAAGTCCCCGCGGCTGAGGATACGCCGCGGCTCCAGGCTCTGCATGGGGGAGAGGTCCTGGTTTCCGCCGGTTTGGCTTTGCACATATCCGTCGAACGAGCCCAGCAAGCCCGCCAGCTCAACGATCGGCGCAGGCAGGCCGCCCCTGAGGTTCCGGACCGAATACACGGGAGTGGGTTCCACTGACTGTGTGGTCCGCGCCGGGACCCGCAGGACTGCCATGTCGGGCACACGCCCGACGACGGTCGGCAGCCCGAGCTCCTGGACGGTCCGGTCATCGCGTGCCCAGACGCGGCTGAGGCGGCCCAAATGCCGTCGGAACCAAGGGGCGCTGGCCAGCCGCAGGGGACCGATGCTCTGTGGAAGATAAACAACTTTCGCCCCGTGGCGGCTGGCCGCCCGGAGCTGCACACCGTGGACCAACAGTGCTTTGGCGAGCTCAATGCAGTTACCGCCGCGGAGGTAACCCCCGCCAACGCCCACAATCAGGTCGAAGCTGCCAAGGCTTCCCAGGGTGGCCAAGTAGTCGCGGTCGTAGCCCCGGAGGCTCGGCTTGCTTCGGCGCAGCGATACGCCCGGCAGATCAAAACTTCCCGGATCCGAGGCACACAGTGTGAGGTCGATGGACTCGGCCGGGAACGTCGAGTTGATGAGTTCGATTGCTTCGGTGACCAACATGCCGTCACCAATGTTGTCGGCACTGTAGCCGTGGAGAATCAGGACCTTCATCGCTGCAACACCTTCTCGTATACCGCGGTATGCGCCTCAACGCTGGCATCCCAACTGAATCGCCTTGCCCAGGCGAGGCCGGCATCCTCTGAGTGCCTCGTTGCTGTGGAGTTGCTGAAAGCCCCTGCAATGCCGCGGGCGATTGATTCAGCATCGGTGTCTTCGAACACCAGGGAAGGACCTGCGACTTCCTTGAGTGAGCCCCGGTCCGAGCAAATCACGGCAGTTCCGGAGGCAAGGGCTTCAAGGACGGGGAAACCGAAACCCTCGTAAAGGCTGGGGAAAGCGAAGAGGGCCGCGTGCTGCATGAGCGCTACCCGCTCGTCATCGTCCACGAAGCCCAGGTGTTCGATTCCAGCAGACTCAATTGCTGCCATGGTTTCAGCCGCGTTCCATGCGGGCTTGCCTGCGATCACCAGTTTCACGCCAAGGTCCTTGAGCGGTGGGAGCGAGAACGCCCGTACAAGTTCGATCAGGTTTTTACGGGGCTCGATGTTTCCGAGATAAAGCACGTAGGGCACGGATCGAAGGTGCTGAAGCCGTTCACTGAGAACCCGCCGCTGAGCGAAGTACTCCGTGTCGATGCCGTGGGGAATTGTGGTGATGAGTGCCGGGTCTATTCCGAATACTTCGGAAACATCGTCTGCACTGGACCGGGAGACGGTAATAACAGCGTCCGTTGAGTGGATGGCCCGCTGTACCCGGGTCCGCCAGATCTTTTCCTGCCGCGCCGATCTCGCCGTCGTAATCCAGCGGCTCGCGACGCCGTGGACGGTCACCACAGAGGGGGCACGGGTGGGCAACAGCGGTCCGGTGTCAGCACTGTAGTGCAACACGAAACCAGGTTTCGCGGGTACCGTAAGGCCCTGCCATGTCTCCATGAGGGCCGTGATGGCAGCGCGTTGCGACGAGCCCATCTGGCTGACCTCAACGCCCCTCAGCTCAAGGCCCTTGGCGATCTCCCGTGCATAGGTGGTGTTTCCACCAACGTGGCGGGAGAGAATCCGGGACGGGAACGACACTTGCTTGAGTCGGTTCAACGATCAGGGCCTTTCAAGTCATAGAGGTCACGAAGCGCAGTGTGCAGGGTGGCCCGGTTCATTCTGGCCAGCAGGGCCTGGTTTGCAGCCAACGCCCGCTCTTCTGATTCGGGGTGGTTCAGGATGGCGGCCACCAGGCCGGCCACTCCGTCTGCGTCTACCGCCTGCAAAAGGCCGGAACCTTGGAGGGCGTTGATGCTGCGCGCAGCAATGGGAACGCCCTGGGCGGCGGCATCGAGAATGCTCAGGGGAAAGCCTTCATAGGAGGCGGTATGAACATAAACCGCGCTGGAGGCCAGGGAGTCAGCCACTCCCGTGTTGTTGAGCCAGCCGGTTACTTCGATCCCGGCCTCTTCAAGAATCCTCCGTAACTCCGGATCCCCGTCCCCGATCCATTGGAAGCGCACGGAGGGAACCATGCCCCGCAAGGCAACAGCAACATCCCTGAAGAACGCCGGGTCCTTTTGCCGGGCGATTCTTCCCGCCATCGAGACCACTGGTATCGCCTGGCTGGTACGCGGATGGGGCTTTGCCGGGCTGGATTCAACCGGGCTGGAGTCAACCGGGCTGGAGTCAACCGGGCTGGAGTCAACCGGGCGGGACTCTGCTGTGCGGGGAGCGACGGTGGGCAGGTTCGGGATGGCAACGCACGTGGCTGCCGGGCTGAGGGCGCGGACCAGCTTCTCTTCGTGGGCCGACAGTGTTCCGAATTTCCAGGTCCTCCGGGCAAGGAATTTCTCGGCATTTCGATAGATTGCCCGCTTGGCTGGGGAAGTGTGGGGGTCGTCGTGCTTGAAACAGTGGGGTGCGTAGACCACCGGTGCAGGGAGGCGCCTGACTCGGGTGTAGAGGCCGGAGAAGCTGGAGTGGGCGTGGACCACGTGGGGCTTCAGCAGTTTGACGGCGGTACCTACCGTGGAAATGCGTTTAAAGAGCCCTGTCCCCAAATCGTGGTGCTCAACTGCCAAGCCCTGCCACACAAGGGCTGGCTGCCCCTCGTGAAAGGGGGACAAAACCAAGTGGGTGAACTCTTTTGGGCTGTTTTCAATGTAACTTCGAACAGCTTTTGGCACCCCGCCTTCCACGCGGTCCACCACGTGAAGAATCCGGCTGGAATCACGGTTTAGCAAACGGCACCTGCTTCGGTGAACCCAAGGTCCATTTGTTCATTGAGGGACTGGTAATAAGCCCATGCCAAAAGTCCATAATTGTCCAGCTCCCCCATCATCGGCGCATCAGATGTAGACTCCCGGCCCGTGGTAGTTCCTCACCTGAATTTGGATAGGAGGAGGTAGTCGCAACGGAGCCTGTCTGGCGTACGGCCAAAATCAAGGATAGCCGATCCCGGGGCGTAATCGGCTTTGTGCAGATTGTTTACTGTAAGCGACCTGACTAATCTGCCGGTTTGAATTGCGGTAGATTTATCAGGACTGAAAATTGCAGATGCGCGCGTGAATACCGAGCTGTTCCACGCCGTTCACACGGGTCCCAGGGGAGGACGGCGAATGACGAGCTGGGTAGCTGTTGCCTATGGCGCACTGGACCTCCGTGGCTGGCACGAAAATCAGACAGACGTTGAACTGATGCTCCTGGCAACCACGCCGTCGGAGCCTATGGGCTTGGCCGGCATGCCGGCAGACCTTTGGCGGAAGCTCATGGGTGATCCGGTGCCGGATACAGCGCTCGATGATGTTGAGCGGGACTTGGTCCGCGAGTTTGCGGAAGCCGGGATCGCTTCCGATGATCCTTCGCATCCATCACGAATCTTCGAGCTCAGGGTTCCGTGGATGTCCTCGCCCATCCACGAAATGGTCTATGCACTGGTAGCCAGCGTCGCGCGGGACCACGGAGTTGAGGCCGTATCCATCAAGGGCCCTATGCTTCACCGCCAAGGACTGCGGGAGCGGGAGCACTCCGGCGATGTGGACGTATGGGCTGATCCCACACGTCTTGAGATATTGTGTGCCGCGCTTGAGGCATGGGGATGGAACAGCAGGACGGATCAATGGTCCGGTCTTTCCTTCAACCATTCGGTGGCACTTGAACCCGGTTCCTGGGGCTGTGAAGTGGACGTGCACCGGCACATCCCAGGATGCGCGGATGACGACTCAGCCGTTTTTGCCAGGGTGAAGGAAAGCTCCCAAGCCGTCCTGGTTGCGGGGGTTCCGATGATGACGCCCGATCTCCCGGCACACTCTGTCATCTTCGCCCTTCATGATCTTCGACCGGAGGCGAGGCATGGGAAAACGGCGGTTGGAGCTGAGGAGCACGCTGAAAAGCTGAGGCTCGGCGGAGAGGCAGTGCTCCAGTTTGCCGGCAGCGTGAAGGCTTCTGCCGTCCTGGAGCCTGCCCTTCGACTTGCCTTTCCGGGCGCCCATCTGCGGATAGACCATGAAATCCCCTTGAACTGGAAATGGCGGGAAAGCAGAGGATGGTGGCGGGCTTACTGGATGATCTTCAGGTCACTTCCAGCCCGGGAACGCCTGCTGTTCATCCGGAGGGCAGTGTGGCCCCAAGCCGAGGTCCTGGTAGCTTCCGACGACCGCGCGGGCCGTTCCTCACCAAGTCTCATAGGTGCCAGGTTCCGCAGGATTGCGAAGCTTTTCCGCTGGTAAGAGCGGGCGTTCGACGAACGAGTATTGCTGGAATGAAGTGCAGATGATCGGCAGTGGGCCGAAGGGATTCAGGGGCGTTTGTATGGGGAAGCAGATCAACCAAGGTGCGGGTGCCTTGAGCCGCACCGTCCTGGCACACGGCAAGGATGCATCACTGGACGAGCCTCCGGTGTTGTCACTGGCAAAAGCTGATTCCCTCAGGGGCTTGTTGACGTCGGGACCGTGGTTCCAGCGCCTTATGCTGCTCAGTGTTGTCTTCATGCCGTTTCAGTATGCGCTGACTGTTCCGGTGGGTTTCCCGCTCAAGATCAGTGAAGTTCTCGGTGTCCTTGGCGTCGCCGGCTATGTGCTTGGCCGGAAAACGACCCGGAGAAAGCGGGATCTTGCCAGTGTGGCTGTGGCCGTTCTCGCCATTGCCACTGTCTTCTCCGCGTTGGTCAATCTCACCCCGGGCAGTGGCGGCCTCAGGTCTGTTGGATATGACAGGGGGTATGAAACCGACCTGCTTCTGTACAGCGGATACGCCCTCTTGGCGCTGTGTTATTGGTCGGTCCTTCGGAGAGTGGATCGACGTAAAACGGTGCGGGCGGTTGTGGCGTCGATCTGGCTCTGTGGGGTGGCAGTCCTGATGCAGTGGGCCTCTGCCCTGTCGGGGAACACGCAACTGATTGGCTTCCTTGGCTTCCGGACACTGGGCGTGGACGAGACCGTGGAGACCCTTCGGTCAGGCCCCTTCCTGGAGGGACAGCACTTGGGCTTCTTTGCCGGTGCCGCAATTCTGGTGGCCCTTTACAACAGAAGCTACCTGGCTGCGGTGGTAGCGGCGCTGTCAATTCTGTATTCGCAATCGACTACGGCCTATGCCGGCCTTGCTGCGGGAATTGCCCTGATGGTCGTCCTTAAGTTTTCCAAGGTGGTGGTTCCCTTGATCGCTACGGCACTGGTTGCGATTCTGGCACTGCTCTTTTCGGACAGCCTGAGGACTATCCTGGGCAGGCAACTGGCAAAGATTGGATTTACCGAGTTCGCTCCGGACTACCAGTACGCCACAACGTCCTTGAATCTGCGGGGAGTCAAATCCCAGATTGCCTTTGACATGAGTTCTGATAATCCGATTTTTGGCGTAGGCCCCGGTCGCTATGGCGCCTATTTCGATCAATACGTCAGCGGTCGTCAGTTGCCTTGGATTTACTCCACGGACCAGACACGTCCCATTGCGGAGAACGCATATGCGCACGTGGCAGCCGAGCTTGGTTACGTGGCGCTTATCGCTTTTGGACTCCTGATTGTGGTCCTTCTGTGGCGCAATTTCCGGAATGCGTCATTACTGGGGATGCTGGCTGTTTTCACAGCACTCGGGGTTTCCACTCAGTCATCGTGGACGTTCCTGCCGATCTGGACCTTCTTCGCCCTTCTTGCAGCCGAAGACGGTGAACCCAACAAAGCGTTGACAGAAACACCGGACGCCGTGAATGCCAGGGTAACGGCCTCTGCGGCACCCAACTGAACCCGGGTCCGCAGGCATTGAACCAGGGCCTCAGCCGCAGGTTCAATAAGCCCCGTCCTTGCCAACCACAGCCTTGGCAGTCCGGAAGAGGATGATGATGTCCTGGGCCAAGGACCAGTTCTC